>JAUNCA010000159.1 GCA_030526775.1 Coriobacteriia bacterium
TCGTCGAAATCGTCCTCGAGGCCCTCTTGCATCAGGCAGAGCGCGCGGAATGCGGTGTCGCGGTCGACAAACGGCCATTCATCAGCTGCAGCACGCGCATCCAGCTGCGCGACGGCATCGTAAGACGGGCCGATGACGTCGAACTCCCGCCGCGGATCGTAGCGGTAGAACGGCCCAAGAGAGCGCCCTACGAATGCAACGCCCTGCAAGGTCTCGGCACTGATTTCTGTCATGATTCTCCTAACGTTCCACGATCCCGGTAAAAGAAACGGGATGCGCCTATGATGGCACATCCCGTTTGCCTTCGGTTCCGGGAATCTATATTAGAACCCGATTCCAATCTGCATGCCGTAGAACACCAGGCGCGCGAAGAAGCACGCGAGGATGATAACCACGAGCGACGCCCAGCCAAGCAGCTGTAGCGATCCAACCTTCACGGTGAAAAAGGCGCATGCCACGCCGATGATGCCGAACACGATGAACAGCACCAGGAACACGATGAGGCTGCCCGCATTGGCGGCGACATCGATAACCGGAGAAGCCGCAACGGACCCGAGGTACCAGATGACGCAGGTCGCCACGCACGCCAACACGAAACCGAGAACCGCGACGCCAACCAGGGTGTTGTCAGCACCGTTTTCGACGCCCTTATCGGCGCCGGCCATGATGATGACGAGCATGCCCGCAACAACACCGCCGAAGAGCTCGATGCCCAGAATCTGCAGCGGGGTCCACAGCGTATTCCACACCGGCTGGGTGGGAAGCGCGTAAGCAAGGCCGACGAACACCGCGAACACCAGGGCGGAAATCGCAACGATGCTGATGCACAGCAGGCGGAAGCCGCGGTTCTTCAGGCCACCGGCAACGCCGATGATCCAATACAGGCACGCCAGCGCCACGAACACGCCGAAAGCCGTCATCTCGTTCGCGAGCGGGCTCTTGCCCAGCGTATTCAGCACATTGAATGCATTGTTCGCGTTGGTGAGATGCGCAACCGAGCACAGGACAAACGCCACCAGCAACGGCACGATGGTGTACTTGTCGATGGCCTTCAGCTGGGCATCGGTGAACGCGCCCTTGAAAAACGCCACGCACAGCGCGACGAACGCGCCAGCGCCGATAGGCGCGATGGCCGTGAAGAAGGCCAATGGAAGCTCATGCAATGCCATCTCCATGACTACTGCACCTCCTTCGGGTTAGCGATGAAGCCCTCAGCGGCAAGCGGAGCGGCCGCGGCCGGGGACGGCTTGATGATGATGTGCGGGTGCGTGATGGATGCATCCGGCATTGGGGCAATCTGCTGCACGCCCTTGTACTTGGCACGCAGCGCGCCGATCTCGTCGAAGTCGAGCGCACGAAGCGGGCACGCCTCCACGCAGATGGGCTTCTTACCCTGCTGCACGCGATCGATGCACCCGTTGCACTTCACGGAATGCCCGACCTCGCGGTCTACCACGGGCACACCGTAGGGGCACGCCATCGCGCAGTAACCGCAGCCGATGCACTTCTCGGGGTCCACCACCACGAGCTCGGTCTTCGCATCCTTGTGCATGGCCGTGGTCGGGCAGGCCTTGATGCAAGCCGGGTCGGCGCAATGCTGGCAGCCCAGCGAAATGTGGTACACATAGGCGGTCGTGGTGCAGGTGCCGTCTTCGGCCTGCTCCCAGCCGCCGCCTTCCACGTCGTAAACCTTGCGGAAGGAGATCTCACGCGGAGTATCGTTGTAGTCCCTGCATGCCATGCTGCACGTGCGGCAGCCGGTGCAACGGGAGTTATCGAAGTAGAATCCGTATGTTGCCATTGTTCAGCCCCTCCTTCCTTATGCCTTGGCTACCTGGACGATGATGGAGTTCGACGGGCCATTGCCCTTGGCCAGCGGCGTGGGCTTATAGGTCGTCAGCGTGTTGATGCACGCACCGTGGTCGATCTTGTCACCACTCATGTTGGCGTCATGCCACGAGCCCTGCGGCACCGCGACGGTACCGGGGATGATGCGCGGCGTGACCTTCGCCTCGATGCGAATCTCGCCGGCGGGGCTCTTCACGGAGCACATGTCGCCATTTGCAATGCCACGCGGCTCGGCATCGGCCGGGTTAATCCACAGCTGCTGGCGCGCCACGTCCTTCAGCTCCTCGATGAAGCCGAAGCTCGAATGCGTGCGGGACTTGTGGTGGAAGCCCGAGCAGTACAGCGGGAATTCCGCCGTCACGCTGCCATAGCCCTCGAAGCCGGGGTCGAACAGCGGGATGGGGAAAATGACCTCGTCCTCGCCGAGTTCCCAGGTGTTGTTCAGGTTCTGCAGCGTCTCGGAGAAGACCTCGATCTTGCCAGAGGGAGTACCCAGCGGGTTGGCCTCGGGGTCGTCGCGGAAGGCCTTCAGGCCGATGGAGGGCTCGCACTTCTTCTTGTACACGCCCTGTTCGAGGATGCCTTCCCACGTGGGCATGTCTTTATAGCCAGCTTCGACAGCAGCAGCCTGACCGGCCTTGTACAGCTCTTCGACCCACTCGTCGTGCGTCTTGCCCTCGGTGAACTTGTCGCCAATGCCCATCTTCTCGGCAATCTCGGCACACACGTCGTAGCTCGAGCGGCATTCTCCCGGAGGATTCTGCGCAGGACCGCCCACCGTCACGCCGGTGTAGTACTCGGAGTAGCCTTGCGTCTGCATGTTCAGCTGCTCGGAGCGCATGGCATCGGGAAGCAGCAGGTCGGCATACTTCGCAGAGTCGGTCATCACGGTATCCCACACCAGGATGAACTCGCACTTGGACTCGTCGGAGAGCACTTCGTGCGCGTAGTTGATGTCGCCATGCTGGTTGGTGAGGCAGTTGCCCGCGTAGTTCCACAGGAACTTGATGTCGTAGGGCAGCTTGTCGGCACCGGTGATGCCGCCGTTTTCGGCGGTAAGTTCATGACCGTGATCGATACCGTTAAGGTAGTTGTACACGGGAATCGTGGCCGTGCAGGGGTTCGGCACGGTGCCGGCGATGCTTCCCACCAGGTAGGCGGGCGGCTCGGCCTCGCGCTGGCCGGTGTTCGTGCCGGGAAGGCCGAACTGCCCGAGCGCGATGGGAACCATGCAGATGGCACGGGTCGCGGTCTCGCCGTTGGTGTGGCGCTGCGGACCCCAGCCCTGCACCACGAACGGCGCCTTGGCATTCTCGAGATCCTTGGCAAGCGCGCGGATGCGGTCGGCGGGAATCTGCGTGATCTCGGCGGCCCACTCCGGGGTCTTCTCGACCATGTCGTAGCCCTTGCCCATCACGTAATCCTTGTAGGACATGTTCTTGCCCTTGAACGCCTTGGGCATCGTGGACTCATCCCAGCCCACCGTATACTTCGCGAGGAATTCCTCGTCGGTCTTCTTGTCGACGATGAACTCGTGAACGAGCGCCGCGCACAGCGCCGCATCGGTGCCGGTGCGGATGGGGATCCACTCGTCGGTGGTGCCGGAAGCGGTCTCGTTCATGCGGTAGTCGATGTGGATGATCTTGCCGCCACGGCCCTCGACGGCCTCGCGCACGTTGTTGAAGTCCCACACGGCGTTGATACCGCCCATGCGGGTCTCGGCGGGGCTGTTGCCGAACATCACGACAAGGTCGGAATGCGCTTCGGCTTCGGTGAACGAAGAGGCGTTCACGTTGTCATACGGGCTGAAGACGTTACCCTTCTCGCCATCCCAGCCGAACATGTACGGCATAACAACCTGCAGCATGTGCGTGGAGTAGTCGGCGCCCTGGTTGAGGTAGCCGCCAAGCAGAGCGAGCAGGCGGTTGCCCGGCTTGCCCATGCTGGCATACATGCCGGTGGCATAGTTGATGTGGATGGCCTCGGGGCCATACTCGCTGTAGACCCACTTCAGCTTCTCGGCGATGATGTCGGTGGCCTCGTCCCAGCTAATCTGCTCGAACTTGCCCTCGCCACGGGCGCCCACGCGCTTCATTGGATACAGCAGGCGATCGGGATGATTCAGCCACTTGCGCATGCTGCGGCCACGCAAGCAGGCACGAGCCTGGAAGTTCGGATCGTCTCCCGTGTTGTCGGTTTCCATGTACTGAACCTTGCCGCCAACCGAATGCCATTGGAACACGCAGTTGCCGCCACAGTTCACATTGCACTGGCTCCAAGCGATTGTCTCTTCGGGCGCCGCTTCGTCGGCCATGGCCGGCGTTACGTTGCCGAACAGTTGCTCGGATGCCGCGAGCGTGCCGCCCGCTGCAGCCAGCGCCCCCAATGCGCCCGTCGTCTTCACGAACGATCGGCGCGAAAGGTTGGGTGTCGCGTCAGACATATACGCTCCCTTCGTCTCCCGAGCCGGAATCTCTCTCCGCATTCCGGCTTCTGTCTCTCCTCGCCATCCTCGTCGAATCGTCCGTTAGGATGGCTGGAATTGTTGTAACGCCCACGATTTTCTTTTGCACGTGTTTCGAGATGGACAAATTACCCATTTCGTCCGTTTCTTTATAC
>JAUNCA010000037.1:0-5586 GCA_030526775.1 Coriobacteriia bacterium
GGCGTCGTAGGAACGCCCGGATTCCTAGAGGAATTCGAGTGCATCCTGCACGAATACGCCAAGCCTTTCGGTTTCGTCGAGGTCGAATTCGGCCATCAGCCGATCCACATAAAACCACCGCTCGGCTATCGAGACCACCATGGGGTCGATTTCCACGACATCCACCGAGAGGCTGGGATAATGGCTGATGAGGTATTTCGGATACGAAAACCCGCCGCCGCCGAGCATCGCAACGCTTTGGATGGGTTTGCCCGCCTGGAATAGCGCATTGTACGCGCGGTGGTAGCCGAAGACGAGCTCATAGCAATCGTCGTCCAGGTAGGTTGCCGATTGATAGGTGCCCTTCACATTCATCACGCGCACGGGATTGCCGTCATCGTAGACAACCTCGTAGATGTTGGCTTTGCCGGCCATCGTACGGTACCGATGCAGTTTCATACGTCCGCCCAAACCGAGCTGGGCGCAGGCAAGTTCACGGATGTTTGAAAATATCGACATGCAAGTATTGTAATGTATGGGGGCGAACGGCGAAATTCGGTCGGCTAGCGGCAGTTTATAGGTATACTACATGCTAGAGGCGATGCCTCTTCATGTTGTGAACGAGTTCGCGTTGAGAGTGGACGCGGCGAGAGATAGGAGAAAACATGTCCGAGTATTACACCCGAGTGTTCGTTGCCATTGACGGCTCCAAGATGCAGGATGAGGTCCTGGCGAAGGCCATCCGCATCGCGTCCACGAACCATGCGTCCATCTTCATCGGCCATGTCGTCGATACCGCCGGAACCGATGCCGGTGTCATCAACACCGACGAGCTGGTCGCCTCCATCAAAACCCGCATGGAGCAGAACCTGAAGGAAATCCTCGACACCGCCCGCAACGACAGCAACATTCCCGAGACCATCTTCGAGGTTGCCGCTGGCCCGATTACCGACACCATGGTCGAGAAATTCATCAAGCCGTTCAAGCCCAACCTGGTCATCTGCGGCGAGCGCGGTTTCTCCAGCGTGAAGTATATGTTCGTCGGCAGCGTCTCCACCTACCTCATCCGCGCCATGAACTGCGACGTCCTCGTGGTGAAGAAGCGCGAAGGCCAGTACATGTAAGTGCTAAGCGCTGCATTAACCAGCAACAATGCGGCAGAGCCGACGAGAGAACGTCGGCTCTGCCGCTTTCATTTTATCCCGTATATGGGACATTCTTTCTTGCTTGCGGGCGGTACCATGGCGGCGAAACGCAGCTTCAACGGGAACGAGGACACCATGAGGGCCATACGCACGCTTGCCACCTATCTCATCATCATCCTGTCGGTCATCGGAATCGGCGCATGCCCTCCCGTGCTATGATGCCTGCGAGCAATGCAATGCCGACGAGGAGGTAATGATGGCGGAGGAAGCGAAGCGGATAAGCCCGAAACTGAGTGCGACGAAGGATGCGCCCAACGCGAATTCGAAGATTGGTCGCGTTATCGCGGTGGTGTCGGGCAAGGGCGGCGTGGGGAAATCCACGGTGTCGAGCATGCTGGCGTGTGCCCTGCGGCGCCAAGGCAAGCGCGTCGGAATCATGGATGCGGATGTTACCGGCCCCTCGATCCCCAAGGCATTCGGCATGGATGAGCGTTTGTATGGCGATGTCGATGGCAATATCATTCCTCCCGTCACGCGCTTTGGCATCCCGGTTGTCTCCACGAACCTGATGCTCGAACGTCCGGGGCAGGCCGTTGCCTGGCGCGGTCCGGTTTTGAATGGCGTGTTGAAGCAATTCTTCGGCCAGACCAATTGGGGTGAACTCGATTATCTCGTGGTGGATATGCCCCCGGGAACGAGCGATGTCGCGCTTACGGTGTTCCAGTCGATACCGGTGGACGGTATCGTGGTGGTGACCTCGCCGCAGGATTTGGTCGAGATGATCGTCGATAAGGCCATCGACCTCGCAAGCGGCATGCACGTGCCGGTGCTGGGCATCGTCGAGAATATGGCCTCGTTCGAGTGCCCCGATTGCGGTTCCACCCATTACATTTTCGGCGAGCCGAAAGGGGCGGCGCTCGCACAAGCCCGCGGCATCCCCGCATATGCGATGCTGCCGATAAACCCGGCATTCGCCGCCTTGGCCGATGCTGGACGCGTCGAGGAATGCAACTGCGATGGCGCACTTGCGCCCATCCTCGACCAGATAACATCCATCGAATACGATTTCGAGTAGGGAAACGCACATGGCCGACCAACCCGAGGCGGGAGCGCCCGAAGAAAAGCCAAAACCCCGCTATACGCTGCGCATGGTGGTGAAGCCGCTTCCGAGCCAACGCGTTTCGCGGGAAATCAAGATCCCGACAGGGGATGGCGTACGTCCGGGATTGCGCGCGGAAAACGAAGACGACGATGGGTACGACCCGTATTCGGATTACCACGATGGCAACGCCGGTGGCCTGTCATTCGAAGCCGATCCGTGGCGCTGATGTGTTGATGTTCCAGATTGTGGTGTCGCTTAGGCGCTACAGTATTGTGAAGCTGTCTGAAAACAGGTGAGGCTGGCCGTCACCCGCCGGGAAAAGAGGCATTCCCATTTTTCTTTTATGCTAGTATCCCTGTGAGCTCAACGGGAAACCGGGGGTAATTTACTGTTGACGAAAAAGGAGTATCCATGATTAAGAAGCTTGCAATGTGCGTAATTGCGTTAGCTTTGGCTTTGGCGATGCCGATGGGCGCCGCTTTTGCCGCTGGCAGCGATATCGGCGGCAACGCGCCTGAACTGAATGCGCCTGCCGACACGACCGCCGCTGCGGCTGCTGCCGATGCCCAGGCCACGGGCACCGCTACTGCCAGCCAGACCGATCCGGCCCAGGCTCCTGCCACCTCTCCGGCGACTGGCGCCATGCTCGTTGCCGTTGCCGCGGGCACCGCTGCCTGCGCTGCTGGTGCTGGTGCCGCTGCTGCCCGTCTGCGCAAGCAGCAGTAGCCGAACCCTCCGATTGGGGAAATCTGGGAGCATGCGCCTTGTGGCGCGGCTCCCATTTTCTTGTTTAAGACATCTTTTACGTGAACGGGGAAGTGATGAGTAAGGGGCTTTCGCGGAAAGCGCTTATCGCCATCTTGGTGGTATGCCTTGCTGGCGTCATTGCGGGCGTCGCCTATTTGGTAAACGCTGGTCTCGAGATTCAACAAGTCCAGCAACGTCAAGAGCAAACGCCCGTGCCGACCAATCCCGAAGATGAGTCGACGAGTTCTTCATCTGCGGAAACATCTTCTGCTTCTAAGGCAGAGCTGCCCGACAACCCCGTCGATTTCGCCCCGCTGCGCAAGAAGAACAGCGATATATATGCGTGGATTACCGTGCCGGATACCAATGTGAACTACCCGGTGCTCCAGAATCCGGTGGACAATTCCTTCTACCTCAACCACAACGAAGACAAGGAAGAAGCTCCTTCGGGAGCGGTGTTCACCGAGCTGTACAACAAGAAGGATTTCTCCGATCCCGTGACGATGATTTATGGCCACAACGGATACGGCGACACCTTCTTCACGACCCTGCACAATTACCGCGACCAGGAGTTCTTCGACACGCATCCCGAGTTCTACATCTACACGCCGGGGCACATATATACCTATACGGTAGCGAGTGCATACATCGCGGACGATCGCCACATCTTCTCGGTGTACAACTTCTCGAAGGAAGACCAGCTGCTCCAATTCGAGCACGACATCACTCATTCCGGGTCGGTGTATTCGGCGGTGCGTGAGGGCGTCGAACTCGATGAGAACAGCCGATTCGTCGTGCTCTCCACCTGCAATCCGGTCGAGATCGGCCATACCGGGCGGTTCCTGGTATGCGGCGTTCTGACCGACGACGTTAAGACGAAATAGCGGGGCTTGCGAGGGGGGACGAAGCCTTGGACAACGATATGCAGACACAGGGATCCCACGGGGTGGCCGGCGCGCCGGAATCTGGGCAAGCAACGCGGGTGAGCCGGGGGAATGTAACTGTCATTCGCGACCCCGAGAATCCGGACATGGTGACGATCCGCACGCGAAAGCGCAAGAAGCGTTCGCGTAAGAAGAGCGGCTGGCGCGCCCTTTCCGCGGGGAAGCGAACGGCCATAATCGCGATTGCCGTCATCGTGGCGCTTGCGGCCGGTTTGGCTATCGCCTTCACGGTATTGGTGGGCGCTGGCAATGCGAATCTGCATTTGCAATCCGCCCCGCTCGAAGACGCTCCCGTGGATGTGAAGGTTGCCGATGAGGGCGATTCCCTCGAGTACAAGGGGCATCATTACGTTTACAACGAGAATATCGTGAGCGTGATGTTCGTCGGCCACGATGACCAGAGCAGCTACGAAACCATTTGGGAAGGCGCGAACTGCGCCGATGCTAATGTGCTGGTGGCCATCGACACGGCCACGCGGGAAGCCCGCGCGGTGATGATTCCCCGGAACTCCTACGTGTATGTTGATGTCTACCAGGACAACGTGTTCACCGAGACCAAGCGCATGAACCTCACGCTCTCGTACGCTGTGGACGTCGAGACCGAGGCACAGCGGGCCGAGAACACGGTGAAGGCGGTTTCGCGCATTTTCTACGGTGTGCCGCTGAAGTACTACCTGGCCTTGGATGAAGCAGCGGTCGCCGATGCGTCGACGGCTATCGGCGGCGTTGAACTCGAAGCCCTCGACAGCATTCCGGGCTCCTATTATGCCGCGGGTGATACGGTGCTGCTGATGGGCGAGGACGCCTACCGCTACGTGCAATACCGTGACGTCAATGTATTCGAATCGGCGCTTGACAGGCAGGAGCGCCAGGTGCAGTTCGTGAAGGCGTTTCTGAAGAAAGCCGCAAGCAATGGCGCCGGCGGCCTCATCGACCTGTACAATGGCGTGTCGAACGAGGTGTGCACGAATCTGGGTGCGAGCGAGGTCTCGTATCTGGCAACCCTGTTTGCTTCGGGGCATAACAGCGACTTGGAAATCGTTCAACTCGCGGGGACGACCGAAGAGGCACCCGATGCGAACGGCGTGGTCCACGAACACTACTATTTGGATGCGGATAGCGTGACGAAGACGATGTTGGACACGTTCTACACGCGAGTGGATTAAGAAACGGCGGGCCGAAGCGGCGCGTCGAGGGGGGAAGGAAAAGAATGACCTTACTGGAGCTTCTCCGGCTGCTGCGGCAGCACTTGGGGCTGGTTATCGGATTGCCGGTAATTTGCGCCCTCGTCGCTGCGACGGTGTGCTGGGGTTTCATGGCCAATGAGTATACGGCTGAGGTGAGCATCTACGCGCTGACGAAGGGCGAGTCTACGGGTAACCAAGAGAGCGTCACGTATAGCGACCTCACCGCATCGCAGATGCTTGCGAACGACTTTGCCGAGCTTGCCAAGAACGACCAGATCCAGACGAGCACGGCTGAGGCGCTTGGCATGCCCGATTTAAAGGGCTTCGATGTGGATATCAAGTCGTCCACTACAACCCGCGTCATCAAAGTCGAGGTTACCGGTAACGACCCGCAGTCCGCGGCGCTCGTCGCGAACAAACTTGCAGAGCAGATTGGCGAGACGGCCGTGCGCGTGATGAACGTCGAAGCCGTGAACGTCATC
>JAUNCA010000037.1:5604-16076 GCA_030526775.1 Coriobacteriia bacterium
ACGCGAAAGCTCCCACAGCCCCCAGTGGCCCTTCGCGTGGGCTTTACACCTTGGTGGCCTTCCTGGCCGGCCTGTTCGCGGCAATCGCAATCGTCGTGCTCATGGATATGTTGAACACGGCCATCCGCAACGACGAGGAAGCCGCCGAGTTGCTGGGCATTCCGGTAATCGGACGCTTTCCCATGGAGAAGGGGGGCCGTTGATGTTCGGCAAATCGAAGAAAGTGAAGAACTTGCGCCCGATGCTCGAGGTATGCCAATCGGACGCGATGCGCAATGCCGCGGGCAGCCTGCTCGCGAACATCGAGTATTCCAGCGTGGATCGCAAGATTCAGGCGGTTGTGGTTACTTCGGCCGCCCCGAACGAGGGCAAGTCGACCATTTCGCTGAGCCTGGCCATGGCCATGGGCACCAAGGGGAAGAAATGCCTGCTTGTTGAGACGGACTTGCGTAGACGTTCGCTGTGCGCGGTGCTGAAGGCGCATCCGCGGCATGGCTTGCATGCCGTTTTGCGCGGAGACGCCAAGCTTGCCGAGACCGTGGTCGAGACTGAGTTCAAGAACCTCTTCTTCCTCGACGCCGAGCCCGGCATCCCGAATCCCGAGGAGATTTTGAGTTCCCTGCGCTTTGCCGAACTGCTCGATGCCCTTCGCAAGGAATATGACTTCATCATCTTGGACACCACGCCCGTCGGCGCATTTCCCGACGCGTTGCTTGCGAGCCGTGTGGCCGATGGGACCATCATGGTCATACGCGAGGGTTCCACCGATAAACGCGCCGCAATGCTCGCCGTCGACCAGCTGCGCAACTCGGGCGCGCACCTGCTGGGAACGGCGGTGAACTTCCAGACGAAGGCGAGCGGCGGTTCGTACGGGTACTACGGCTACTACTACGAGGAGAAGCAGGTTCCGGCCGATAGTCCGGAGGTGCAGGAGATCTTGGACGGCAAGGAATAGCCGATGCGCGACGAGCATTGCCATATCCTGTGGGATGTCGATGACGGTTCCCAAAGCTTGGAGATGACGCGTTCCATGCTCGATGGCGTGCGGGCATGCGGCTTCACCGAGGTCGTGTGCACGCCCCATATGCGCTGGAAAGACTTCGATGCGGCAAAGGTGCATGCGCATTACGAGCAGCTGCGTGAAATGGCGCCCGATATCGGGTGGACCTTGGGCTATGAGGTGTACTACGACCGCCTGCTGAAGATCGGCATCGAGCGTGCACCCGAGTTCACCATCGGTGAAACCAACGAGATACTGCTCGAGTTCAACAGCGGCGGCGAGGTGCCGGACGGCTGGCAGCGCACGTTCTGGACGCTGCAATCCAAGCTGGGCCTCGATATCGTTGTGGCACATCCGGAACGGTATGCAACCGTGCTCGACGATTTCGACACGGTGTACCGATTCCGCGACATGGGTTGCCGGATCCAGGTGAGTGCTGGCGATTTGCTCGGCGGGTTGTTCAACAAACCGCGACGCTGTGCGAAGCGCATCATCGATGAGGGTTTGTGCGATGCGCTGGTAAGCGATGCGCATCGTCCCGAGCACTATGCCGAGTACCGTCGTGCGCGCGACAAGTTTTGGAGGTAGCGCAGCGCAAGCCGATAGGCGAATAATCGCGGATTTAAGAGGCCACTATAATCTTTCTGAAGTGTCGCAAAAAGAAGGCCGTTAACGCGTGAAACGCACCGCAATGAACGTGAATCCAAATCCGATGGGGTAGAATTGCTAGCCAATCCTTATTGGGTAATGAAAGAGGGGTAATGATGCAAGAAACTTTGAATCTGAAGAAGATGCGACTGGCGATAGTTGCTGCTGCCATGGCGGCTATCGTTGCGTTTAGCATGGGCATCGGCGCACAGGTTGCGCAAGCCGAACCGGCCATTCCGTATGGCGATAAGGCATCTGTCACAATCGACAAGGTTAAGTATACGTTCAAGAATGGCAACAAGGCCGACGGTGTCGCCCTTGTTGGCGTCAAGGCGCCGAGTAGCGTGAAGACCATCAAAGTTCCCGCGTATGTGAAACTTACGGATAAGAAGACGGGCAACTATCACACCTACAAGGTGAAGATCATCAACACGAAGGCATTCCAGGGCACCACCGCCAAGACTATCTCGCTGCCGAGCACCGTGACCACGATCAAGAAGTGTGCCTTCGCGAAATCCAAGGCTACTAAGCTGGTTGTCCAGAAGAAGATTTCCAAGAGCCTCGCCAAGAAGGGCTGGCTGAAGAGTTCCAAGATCACCAAGGTGTATGCCAAGAACAAGACCAAGCTGGTGAAGAAGTCCTACTCCGGCAAGGCCAACGTGAAGGCTTACAAGAAGTAGCAGAGTCTCGCTAAACGGCAGATTCCGGTACAGAACGACAAGGCGGGGGAGGCAGCCCCCGCCTTTTTGCTATCAGGGGGGCGGATGAACGGCATATCCCGACATTTTGTTGGCGATGGTTTAGCGTTGCTGCGCGCTGTTGTGGCGCTTACGCTCGTGTGTTGCCTCGCGGGGCTTGCGACGTTAGCCGCGCCCGATTCGGCGCACGCCGTAACCCGTGCCGAGCAAAAGGCATTTGACCGGAGCGTGAAGGCTATCAAGGACTACAAGAACCAACCGACCGATATCGTGGTCGACGTGTCTGACCTGAGCCTAACCCGCAGCCAGATGTATCGCGTATACGAGCGGGTGCGCTGGGATGGCCACTATTTCTGGATCAACCCGTTTGGCGAGAAGAGCGCGGTTATCGACGGCACGAAGACCATCACGTATCACTGCGCATACAGCGACGCGACCATCACCGCGATGCGCAAGAAGTTCAATGCGAAGGTCAAAGCTGCCCTGAAGTGGGCGCCGGTGGGCATGACGAAGGTCGAGCGCATCCACATGCTGCACGATTGGTTCATGACGCGCGGTGCCGTGTGGACGGATAGCCTGCAATCGGATGGTTCCCGCAACATCGACTACAAGCTCGCGTATGGTGCGCTCGTGCTGAAAAAGGGCGACTGCATGAGCTTTGCCTTGGCGATGCGGGTGTTGCTCGACGAGGCGGGTTTCACGACTGATTATGCGTACATAACCGGCGAGCACAGCCATTCATGGACGCGCGTGAAGCTCGGCGGCGTTTGGTACAACATCGATGCAGCCTGGGATAACACCTATACCCGAAACTACCCGTCGTATTGGGATGATGGCATCTGCCACATGTACCTGATGGTGAACGACTGGGTGATGGAAAACGGCAGTCCGGATAACTTCAACGACTACGGTCATCCCGGCTTTGTCGCGAACAACAAGAACACCGCAAAGAGCTACGCGAAGCGATACCTCGATTTCGACTGGGCTAAGACCACGCGCAAATGGATGAAGGTCGGTAGCACCTTCAAATGTGGGCAATTCACCTATACGGTGCTTCGCAACCATAAGGTGAAAGCCGTGAAGTGCAACGCCAAGTCCAAGGCGACGCTTGTCGTGCCGAGAGCGGCCGCCTATCGGGGCCACTCTTACAAGATTACCGGTTTCGGGACATACGCGCTTTCTGGCACGAAGGCAAAGATTCTGGTGGTTAAATCCCCGCACCTGATGAAATCGGGTTTGAAAAACAGCCTGAGATACACGAAGGTGGCAAAGGTAAAAGTCGCGAAATCGCGGGTGGGCAAAGCCACCTATAACAAATACCGGACGTACTTCAAGAAAGCGAATTCTGGCAAACGGGTTCGGTTGTCGTACGCATGATGAATCACCGCGGGGACTTTTCATCATCCCAGTGGCCGTTCGTGGCGAAATCGTGAACATGGGTGGGATGCATGAAAATACCCCCTTGACCGCTTCGAAAAGCCCGGTATAGTAACACTTGCATTTTTTGAGGGGCCTTAGCTCAGCTGGGAGAGCGCATGGCTGGCAGCCATGAGGTCAGGGGTTCGATCCCCCTAGGCTCCACCACATTTACTCAGCCGCCACACCAGCGGCTGTTTTCATTTCCGGGCCTGTTTCCGGGGATAGAGGTTGCCGATGATATACCTCGTACGCCATGGCGAAACCGAGCTGAATGTGAAGCGGGTTCTGCAAGGCCGCAGCAACTACCCCTTGACCAATAGGGGAGAGGAGCAGGCACGGGAAGTGGCGGATTGGTTCCGCAGCCAGGGCATTGTCTTCGACCGTGTTTATTCGAGTCCGCTCACCCGCGCGCTGCAGACGGCGCGCATCATCGTCGGCGACGATATGGAGATCGTGCCCGAGCAACGCCTGATCGAGACCAATTACGGACCGTACGAGGGGTGCAGCTTGTCGGATCCCGCCCCCGAGCTGCGCTACTTCTTCGAGGATTTCATCAACCATCCGGCTCCTCAGGGCATGGAGCAACTATCGGAGGTCATCGCGCGTGTCGGCGCGTTCCTCGACGAGATTCGCGATGAACCTGGCACCATCCTGCTTTCGACCCACGCCATTGCGCTGAAGGGCGGGCTGGAGTACCTGATGCCCGAGTCGAAGGGCCAGTGGTGGAATACCTTCGTGAGCAACTGCTGCGTGTTCCGCATCGACCGCATCGATGGGGCCTACGCTACGCCGGTGCAGGTGCGGTAGCAGGACATCGGACTTCAAGCGAATTCTCTCGCCACGCCTTTTCTGCCGGTTTGAGGCGGGCGTCGCGCTGGTGAATGCCGCCCAAGTAGCCACATTGCATAGACATTGCCCAAAAACGGTCAAGTATGAGGGGCCGGGAAGCGCGTTATTACGGTAGACTACTGAACAATAGCGTAAATACAGAGCGATTCAGGGGGATGCCCCGCGCAGCCCCCGGAAAGATGGTGACTTATGGCTGCACCCGAGACTGAGCATGTAAGGAATATTGCCCTCGTGGGCCAAGACGGTGCCGGCAAGACCTCGCTCGCCGAGGCCATGCTGCACATTTCCGGTCGCACCGATCGTCTGGGCACGACGCATGATGGTAAGTCCAACCTGGATTACGACGCCGAGGAGATCCGCCGCGGCTTTACCGTGAGCGCCGCCATCGCCCCGATCCTGTTCGGTTCCTACAAGATCAACCTGGTCGACACCTCCGGCCAGCCCGACTTCGCCGGCGACACCCTGGCCGCCATGCAGGCTTGCGAAGCCGCGATGTTCGTCATCGACGCCGCTGCCGGCCCCGAGGTGAACACGGACCGCCTGTGGCGTGAGGCTGAGAACCTGCGCCTCTGCCGCACCATCTTCATCAACCATATCGACCGCGAGGATGCCGACTTCGACCTGGCCATGGCTACGCTGCACGCCCGCTATGGCAGCCGTTTGGGCGCCGTCACCATCCCCATCGGCGTGGGCAACGACTTCAGGGGCATCATCGATGTCCTGCGCATGCAAGCACGTTACTACGAGAACGGCAAGGAGCGCGTCGAGGAGATTCCCGCAGAGTACGCCGAGTCCGCTGAGCTCGCGCGCGACCAGCTTTGCGATATCGTCGTCGAGGCCGATGACGAGCTGATGATGAAGTACCTCGAGGGCGAGCCGCTCACGCAGGAAGAACTCGAGTCCGCCCTCGGTAACGCCATCGCCCAGGAAATCTTCATCCCCGTGTTCGTGGGTTCCACCCTGGTCGAAAAGGGCATCAAGAACATCATGGACGACATCGTGGCGTACTTCCCGAGCCCGACCGGCCATGGCACCTTCACCACCGCTGACGGTGAAGAGCATGCGGTTGCCGCAGAGGGCAGCCCCATCGCCTTCGTCTTCAAGACCATGACCGACCCGTTCGTCGGCCGCCTGAGCTTCATGAAGGTTTCCACCGGCACGCTCGAGCCCGGCATGGAGCTCGTGAACGCCCGCACCGGCAAGAAGGAGCGCCTGGGCAAGCTGCTCGTCATGATGGGCAAGGAAACCCAGGAAGTGAAGAAGGCCTTGGCTGGCGACATCATCGTCGTCCCGAAGCTCGGCGAGACCCGCACGGGCGACACGCTTTCCGCTACCGGCGATGTCGAGATTATCCAGCGCTTCCAGCTGAAGCCGCAGTACCCGGTGTGCATCGTTGCCGACAACCGCAACGACGAGGACAAGCTCGGCGAGTTCCTGGCACGTCAGGCCGACGCCGATCCGACCATCCGCATCACGCGCAACGAGGACACGCATCAGACCGTCGTCACCACGATGGGCGACATGCAGGTCGACCTGCTGCTGCGCCGCCTGAAGGAGCAGGCGAACATCGCCGCGCACACCGTGCCCGTTCGCATTCCGTACCGCGAGACCATCCGCAAGACCGCTGAGGCCCAGGGCCGTCATAAGAAGCAGACCGGTGGCGCTGGCCAGTTTGGCGACTGCTTCCTGCGTCTCGAGCCCAACCCGGGTGCCGGCTACGAGTTCGTCGACGAAATCGTCGGCGGCAAGATTCCGCGCAACTACATCCCGGCTGTGGACAAGGGCGTCCAGGATGCCATGGCCGAGGGTTACCTCGCCGGCTACCCGATGGTGGACATCAAGTGCGCCGTGTACGACGGTTCCTACCATCCGGTTGACTCCAACGAAATGGCCTTCAAGACGGCTGCCCGCATCGGCTTCCGCGCCTGCTGCGAGAAGGCGAACCCGGTGCTGCTCGAGCCCATCGTGAACGTTGCAATCACCGCTCCCGAGCAGTACGCCGGCGCGGTCATGGGCGACATCTCCACCCGCCGCGGCCGCATCGTCGGCACCGACTCGAACGACCAGGGCGACACCGTCATCCTCGTCCGCGTGCCGTACGCTGAGGTCATCACCTACACGAAGGATCTGCGTGCCCTCACGCGCGGCAGCGGCTCCTACACCTTCGAGTTCGCGGGCTACGAAGACGCCCCGATGGACGTGACCAAGAAGCTCATCGCCGAGTACGAGGCTTCCAAGAACGCCTAATTAAGTTAGGGATAGGAGAAAGCCGCCGGCTGCTTCTTGCAGTCGGCGGCTTTTCATAGAGAATTGGATGTGCAATCGATTGAAGGAGGGACATGTCCGGTATTGAAGACCAGGTGGGCTTGGGCATCGATCTTGTGGACATTGCCCGCATGAAGCGCATCCTCGAACGCACGCATACCTTTGCGGAAAAGGTGTTCTCGCCGGCCGAGCGTGAATACTGCGATTCGCGCGCGAACCGCGAAGCTCATTACGCCACGCGTTTCGCGGCCAAGGAGGCAGTGGTGAAAGCCCTGGGCACCGGGTTCACGCAGGGGATAACCGTGCGCGATATCGAGGTCGTTCGCAACGCCAAGGGCGCTCCGCGGGCAGTGCTGCATGGCCGTGCGCTCGAAATCGCACGCGAGAAAGGCGTCCAGAGCCTGCCCATCTCGCTTTCCTTCACCCATGACGAGGCCGTGGCATGCGCGATGGCCATAACCAGCGATTCGGTAAAGGCAATGGAGCGGCGCGTCGACCCCATGCGCCAGCTTGCCCAGCAGTTCAAGGAAGCGCGTTCGCTGCTGGATAGCCTGTAGGGTTTCACCGTTTTGCAGAGGAAGGCGGTTCCACTATGAGCTCATACGATGCGGAAGGCTTGGCCGCGCTACTTCCGTTTCCCCAGGCGAATGCACATAAGTATTCGCGCGGGAAGCTATTGCTGGTAGCGGGTTCCGAGCCGTATCCCGGCGCTGCGTGCATGGCCGCGTATGCCGGCCAGCGTATGGGTGCGGGATATGTGGAGACTTTCACCCATGCCGATAACGTGGCGAAATTGCAGGCGTATCGGCCTTCGTTGGTGGTGCGCTCATTCGAGGACCTGCTTGCTCGTGACACGCTGGAGTCGGCCCGCGAGGGAAGGCCATGCGCGTATCTGGTGGGCAGCGGGTTCGACGCGATGGATTCCGAATCGGCGCATCTGCTTCTGCACGTGTTGAAGTATGCGAACGCGCCGGTGCTCATCGATGGCGGGGCGATTGCCGGCTTGTCGGGCACGGCGGCGCGTGCTTTGTGCCGCAGCCGCCACGAACGCGGACTTGCAACTGTGGTGACTCCGCATTCCGGGGAGGCAGCGGTTATCGGGCGCCCGCTCGGGCTGTCGGGTTTACCGCAGGTGGATTACGCCGAGGAACTGGCTTGGGAATACGGCGCCATCATCGTGCTGAAGGGCGCGAACACGGTTATCTCGGATGGCGAGCACTCCTTCGCGATGACGGAGGGCACGGCCGCGCTGGCGAAAGCCGGAACGGGCGATGTGCTGGCGGGCATGATTTCCGCCCTGTTGGCGCAGGGAACCGACCCGTTGGATGCCTGCGTGCTGGGTGCGACCTTGCATGCGCGCGCGGGTGTTGCCGCGGCGATGAAATACACCGATATCTGCGTAACCCCCGAAGATGTGATTGACGAGATTCCCACCGCGGTTCGCCAGACGGCGGAGCGCGGGTTCGAGGCGGCGCGCGTCCGCGAAGCCGCCGAGACCGTGGAATCTGCTGAAGCCTAAGGGCAGCGATGAGTCGAAGAACGCATCTTCGACTCATTTTTTGAAATACTTTTCCGGTTGGAGCATACCCGGAAAATGAGTCAAAGATGCGTTCTTCGACTCATCGAACGCACTAAGGAGCAACCATGGAGAGCTTGTTCTCTGAGGAAGAGCTGGCGGCAGCGACGAGCGACCCCGGCGAGCGCATCGAGGCATTGCGCCGCGAAATCGAGCGGCATACCTACCTCTACTATGTTCAGGACGCGCCCGAGATCAGCGATGCCGCATTCGACTCACTCATGCGCGAGCTCATCGCGCTCGAGCAGGCTCACCCGGAGTTCTACGACCCGTCTTCGCCATCGCAGCGCGTTGGCGGTGCCGTGGGCGATCAGTTCTCGGCGGTTCGCCATGCGCAACGGATGTATTCGCTGGACAATGCCATGGACTTCGATGAGCTCGATGCCTGGATGACGCGTGTCCAAGAGTATTTCGGCCGCTTCGTGCCCGTGGCTTGCGAATTAAAGATCGACGGCTCCTCGATTGCGCTTACCTACGAGGGCGGGCGCCTCATCCGGGCGGCTACCCGTGGCGACGGCACCACAGGCGAGGATGTAACCGTGAACATGCGCACGGTGCGTGACGTTCCGCTGCGCCTGCGCGATGAGGGGAGTGCCGGCCTGGTTGATGCGACGGCCCCGGTGGAACTGCGCGGTGAGGTCTATATGCCCAAGCGCAGCTTCGAAGCCTTGAATGCCGCTGCTGAGGCCGAGGGCAAGAACGGGTTCGCGAACCCGCGCAACGCTGCCGCAGGCAGCCTGCGCCAGAAGGATGCCAAGATAACGGCGATGCGCGACCTTTCCACCTTCATGTATTCCGTAGGCGACGCTCGTGCGCTGTCCATTACAAGCCAGTGGGAGCTGCTGGAGTGGCTGCGCGCTGCCGGGTTCCATGTAAACCCGGATGTGCGGTTGTGCGAAACCCCCGACGAGGTGAAGGCGTTTTGCCGCGAATGCCTCGAGCGACGCGATGCGCTGCCGTATGACATCGATGGTGTGGTCGTGAAGGTGAATAGCTTCGCCCAACAGGACGACATGGGGTATACGGCACGCGCACCGCGCTGGGCCATTGCCTACAAGTTCCCGCCCGAGGAGAAGACCACGTTGCTGCGCGACATCACGGTGCAGGTTGGGCGCACGGGTGCGCTTACACCCGTAGCGGAGCTCGAGCCGGTTACCGTGGCCGGTTCCGTGGTTGCGCGTGCGACGCTTCATAACGAAGACGAGGTGCGCCGCAAGGATGTGCGCGTGGGCGATACCGTCATCGTGCACAAGGCGGGTGACGTGATTCCCGAAATCGTCGGCCCGGTGCTGAGCCTGCGCCCCGCCGATGCGCAGCCGTGGGAGATGCCCACCACCTGCCCGAGCTGTGGAAGTCCCGTGGTGCGCGACGAGGTGGAGGTCGTCATCCGTTGCGAGTCCATCGACTGCCCGGCGCAGGCGGCCGAGCGCCTGAAGCATTGGTGCAGCCGCAATGCGCTTGATATCGAGGGCGTGGGCGAGGAGGTCATCGGACGCCTGTTGGACTCGGGCTTGGTGGCCGATGTGGCCGACTTCTACCATTTAACGGAGTTCGACCTGGCCACGCTCGACATGGGACGGGTGAAGCAGGATGGCGAGCCGGTCCGTTTAGGCGATACCATGGCGAAGAAACTTGCCGCCGCCATCGAGGAGAGCAAATCCCGCCCGTTTGCCCGCGTGTTGTTCGGTTTGGGCATGCGCCATGTGGGCCGCACGACGGCAGAGGCGATTGCCGGTGCCTTCCCAAGCATGGAAGCGTTGCGCGCTGCCACCGAAGAGCAGCTGGCGGGTGTGGACGGCGTTGGCACCGTCATCGCGCATAGCGTGGTGAATTTCCTGCAAACGCCCGATAACATCCAGGTTATCGACCGGCTTGCGCATTTCGGCGTGACCATGGCAGAGGAGGCGTCGGGCGAGGAGCTGCCGCAGACGCTTGCGGGCCTTACGTTCGTGCTCACGGGCAGCCTCGTGCAAAGCGGCTTGACGCGCACCGAAGCGGGTGACAAGCTGAAAGCCCT
>JAUNCA010000160.1 GCA_030526775.1 Coriobacteriia bacterium
AAGGCTGCCGAGAAGAAGGCCGCCGCCGCTGCTTCTGAAGAAGAGGCTGAATAACCCAGCTTACGGAGACCGGGTCCAACCCAACCCGATCTATCCGCATATCAAGTGAGAAAGCCGGACGCCCTTGTGGCTCCGGCTTTCGCTTTATGGGTGATAACCCCTCCCCCTCCTATTCGGGCATAAGCTTATCTGGCGATGACTGAAAGGTACCAGGTCTCGAACGCCGCTTCGGGGTCGGATCCGCTCTTCATCGCACGATCGGTGTCGCGGGCTTTGCGAAGTGCTTCGCGTAGCTCTTCGGGCGTGAAATTACGCGCATAGCGCGGGTAGTACTTATCGACCTTCCACGTCGGGCCCTTCACCATCTTGGTTAGCTGGCTTTGCTGGCCACGCGCGAGCAAGCCGCGTACTATCGCAAGCTCGCGGATGCGCGTGATGCACATCGCAAGCAGCGAATACGGGGTCGTCGACTCCATGCGCTGGCGCAAACGCATGCATTTCGCAGCATCGCGCTCGGAGAAGGCATCTACGAACTCCCACGGTTTCGCCTCGGTCGTGCGCCCTACCAAGCGGTTAACATCGTCGACCGTGATGGCGTTGCCATGGACTCCCGCGAGCGAGAGCTTCTTCAGCTCGGCATCGATGCGCACCGTGTCGTCCCCGACGAGGTCGATGAGCAGGATCGTCGCATCCGAGCGAAGGCTGATCCCATGCGTCTTGGCCATCTGCGCAACCAGCGAGGGTAGGTCGCGTTTCGCTACCGACGAACAATCGATGACCGCATTCTTCCCAAGGCTCGCAACCGCCTTGTACAGGCGCGTGTTCTTCGCGAGTCCCTGAGCATACAGGGCGAGCACGGCGCTTTCCGCAGGCGCTTCGAGATACGCCACAATCGCCTCCGAATCGGCTTTACGGAGCTTGTCTGCGGCCTTCACCGTCACCAGGCGCACATCGCTCATGAACGGCAAGGTGTTGCATGCGGCGACAATATCCGCGCCGCGCGCGGTTTCGCCATCGAAAACCTCGGAATTGAAAGAGAGGTCGCCGAGTTTGCCAATGCGCTGCTCGAGGCGCTCCGCTACGCGCTCGCGCTTTAGGGTGTCGTCGCCATTTGCCAAATATGCCGGCAAAAACCCGCTCGCCTCGGCCATCCGCAAGCCCTCCTTCCAAATCGACGAACCCATTCTACCGCTGCGTTTGCACGCAGACGCCATCCTTTTGCAAGATGCAGGTTATCGCCCCCTGTTCATCGGTGCGGTACACGCGGCTGCCAGAATGCTCGAGACGTTCGAGCGTCTGCGGCGCGGGATGCCCGTATCGATTGTACGCCCCGACGCTCACGAGCGAAACCTCCGGGCGAAGCGTATCGAGCATGGCGGGATCGGCGGCTTCGCGGCTGCCATGATGCGCCACCTTGTACAGGTCCACATCTCCCACCCGGCCCTTCCCGATGTATGCGCGTATCTGCTCCGATTCGGCATCGCCGCAAAAGAGGCCGGTTATATCGGCGTCCTCGTCGCCATCGGCATCGTATTCCAGCACGAGCACGAGGCTATCGGCGTTCCCCCCGTCATCATGATAGGCGTCGGGGCCCACGACACGGAAGCGCGCCCTCCCGCATGTTATGACATCGCCAACCTCCAATCCGACCAGTGAATCTAACCCCACGAGGTAGCGGGCATCCTCACAGAGCCCCCGGCAATGCTCGTCGTCATTCTCCGGCAGATCTGCGGCCACGAGCACCGCATCGACTCCGACAACGCCTTTCAAGGCGCGAAGCGAGCCGCAATGGTCGTCGTCGGGATGGGAGATTATCACCGCATCGAGCCGCGTGACGCCGCATGAAGCTAGCCCCTGCAGCAGCAGGGTATCCTCGGTCCCTGTGTCGATGAGAAGCGACCTGCCTGCGCTCTGGCAGAGTATGGCATCGCCTTGGCCCACGTCGAGGACGGTGATTGCGTCGGGGCGCATGAGCGCCGTAGCGCTGACGGCAAGCGCGATTCCGCACACGATTCCGATACCCCCGGAAATGCTTTGCATCGTCGGCCGCGGCCAGGCAAGCCATAATGATGCCGCTGGCGCTATCGCCAGGGGGACGGCCAATGTCCCATCGATGAAAGCGGGAGCCGAGGCAAAAGGCACGGACGCCAACGCCTTCAATAACTCGCAGAGCAGCTGCATTCCGGCAAGCAGCAACCATAGCGGCGCCGCACCGGTCACACCCGCGATAGCGCTAAGCACAACGCATGCCAATCCGCCCAAACACACGATGGGGAAGCAGGGGGCGACGACAAGGTTCGCAAGCGGGGCGATGCACGATACCTGCGCGAAGAGCGCGACCGTCGGCACCGTGGTTAGGATTGATGCCGAAAGCGTGACGGAAAGCGCATCGACGACAAACCCGGACGGAGCATGCAGCGCCGTTTGCAGAAGGCTCGCGCAGTAACCGGAGAACACGATGATTCCGGCAGTCGCCCCCGCCGAAAGCAGCAACGAAGTCGAAAATGCCGCGGCTGGCTCGAGGGCAAGCATCATGACGATACAACAGGACAGGCCGCCGAGTGCATATGGGCGCCGCGCATCGAAATAGGATGCGAACCCAAGCGTCGCCATAACAGCCGCGCGCACCGCCGAAGTCGGCGCCCCGGTGAGCACAAGGTATCCCCCGATGGTGATCATCTGCATGCATATAGCCAGCATGCGTGGTATCGAGGAGCGCCGGAATGCCGCTCCCATCAGGCCGCACACGATGGCGAGGTGCGCGCCGGAGACCGCCACGAGATGCGCGAGGCCATCTGCTTTCACCGCCTGATACAACTCGCTCTCGTAGAGTTCAGCCGTATGCCCCAAGACGATAGCCGAGAGCATCATGGCAGCATCATCGCACCCAATGGGCGTAGATGCATTCAACAGGTTAGCTTGTTCTCGTACACCCCGTATGGCCTCGCGGCGGAAATCATGTATAGGCCCTAACCATGAAAACCGGCTCACCGGCTCCAATTTTGCCGGAGCGATGTTTGCGGCGATGCCCTTGCGCCAGCTGTCTCGCGCCGATTTTCCCGAAGGAACCTTCCATGTACCCCGTATCGCAAAGGCGTCGCCGACAAGCACATCCAACCCGCGTTTATCCACCACCCGAACGAGCTGGCCCGATTCTGTTTTCGCGAGGAACGTGGACCCATAGCTTCCACGCTGCGAATCCTGGACGGCCTGAACGACATACGGAGGCTCCGACGCGAGGAGCTGCGCTTGCCCGCTGGTCACCGTATACGCATGAACTGCCCCCAACGCACCTCCGAGGGCAAGGCCGAGCGCGATGCAGCCGCCAAAAGCGCCTCCGCGCCATAAGAGAATGCACGATAGCGCCGCCAATC
The DNA here is from genome assembly GCA_030526775.1 of Coriobacteriia bacterium. Lineage (GTDB taxonomy): Bacteria > Actinomycetota > Coriobacteriia > Coriobacteriales > Eggerthellaceae > UMGS1519. The sequence continues at coordinate 3,375 of JAUNCA010000160.1, forward strand.
CAAACGAGCATATTCCAAGGCTCATCGCAACCCTAAGCTGCGCTCCCTGAAGCGCCTCGATGGCCAGGGCAACGCCTGCCCAGGTAGCAAGGGCGAAGAAAAACAGGGGCGGCAAAGACGGGCGGGTCTTCAGCCACGTTGCCCGCTCGCCTGAAGCCGCATCGACCCCCGATTGAAACTCATCGCGTTCACCAGAGCTGGAAAGAATGAGGTCGATTGCCCGTTGCCACGTCGCGGACATCAGATCGTTATGAGGTCCGCGATGGCGGCATATTTCTTATCGCCAATTCCCGAGACGCGCTTCAACTCTTCAGGGGCGGTGAAGGGCCCTTCCGCCTGACGACTCGCGATAATCTTTTCCGCTATCGCAGAGCCGATGCCCGGAAGTGCCTCCAACTCCGTCGCCGAGGCGCTATTGATGTTAACCTTCCCATCCGCAGCGCCGATAGCGGCCGGCTCCCCCGCTATCATCACCCCTGTATCCCCCCTGGTGGTTCCCTCCGAATCCTCATCACCTTTCTTGGGCACCGTTATCTGCTCGCCATCGACGACCGGCCTCGCGAGGTTCACCGCCACGGTATCCGCGCCCTTCGCAAACCCACCGGCAGCTTCAAGTGCATCCGCGACCCGCGCTCCAGAGGAAACGGTATACACGCCGGGATGCTTCACGGCTCCGACCACATAAACGCACGGGTTCGCTTTGGCGATATCGCTCGAAGAAGAGCTCGATTGCGCCGGGGACTCCTCCGTTGCCTCAATTGCCGCCGAAGAAGAGGAGGCGGTATTCCCCATGACGAAGTCACCTCGGGCGGACGAGGCCACTCCCAATGCCGCAAGGATCGCAATAACAACCGCAAAGCTCGCGATGCCTAACAGCACCGGTCGCGACAATCGTCCAGTCGGGAGCTTATCCCTCGCACACTCAACCTCATCCAAGAACGGCATGGACGCACCTCCTCTCCTTCGACGAGAAAGATACGCCCACCACTCTGAGATAAACCTCTATGAAATCTCACAGAGACCTTAGATACGTCTTAGACAG
>JAUNCA010000038.1 GCA_030526775.1 Coriobacteriia bacterium
TGGACGACCAGTCGCGTTGTGGCTGAAATATGAGCCCGCAACCTTGATGGTTGCGGGCTTTTTGTTTTGGAGGGGTATATGAATACGGATAAACGGAGTGGTTCCGAGGTTCTGCGCGAGAAGCGGGCGCGTGCCATGGCGCAGCGAGAGCCTGGTGACGGCCTGAATACGACTGCGCTCTTGGCGGTATTGTTTGGATCGGCATTCATCGCGGCGTTCAACGAGAACATCATCAATGTCGGCCTTCTCGACATCATGGGGGAGTTCTCGGTGAGCTCGATTACTGCGCAATGGCTGGTGACGGGCTATATGATGGTCACCGCCATCGTCACGACCATCGTGGCGTTCCTGATGCGCCGCTTCACGCTGCGGCAGGTGTTCTTTGCCGGGGGCGTTGTGCTCGCGGTGGGCAGCGCGGTGGACATCGTGGCTCCGACGTTTGCGTATCTGCTGGTCGCACGCCTGTTTCAGGCAATCGGCACGGGCATTTTCATCCCGGCGATGATGAGCACCGTGTTGCAGGTGGCGCCGCGCAAGAAATTGGGTAGCTACCTGGCTATCGGCAGCTGTTGCATCACGTTCGGCCCGGCATTCGGCCCGGTGGTATCGGGCTTGATGGTAACCGCATTCGGCTGGCGCAGCATGTTCGTGCCCACGCTGGTCGTTATCGTCGTGCTTATGCTTGCGGGTTTGGCATTCGTGAGGCCGCTCGGGAAACCCCAGAGGGTTGCCTTTGACGTGTCGAGCCTCGTGTTGGCCGCCGCGGGCCTGACCTGCATCATCTTCGGGCTCATCGAGATAACGGCGAACCTCGTGCTCGCTCTGGTGCTGCTTGTGGTGGGCGCGGCGGTCGTCGCCGGATTCGCCCTTCGCCAGCGCAAGCTCGAGCACCCGCTGTTGAACCTGGACCCGCTGCGCACCCCTCGGTTCTCCATCGCCTGCGTGCTGGTGGTGGTCTCGATGATGACCACGTTTTCCATGAGCGTGCTGCTGCCACTGTACTTCGAAGGCGCCATGGGTTATTCGGCATTCATGGCGGGCTTGCTCGTACTCATCCCTATTCTCGTCAATGCAGGCACGGCCTTGCTGGGTGGCCGCATTATGGATGCACGGGGTGAATGGCCGCTGCTTCCCGCGGGCTTCCTGCTTATCGCAGGAGGCATGGCGGGCGTGGCTGCCGTTGCCGGTGCCATGCAGGTGGTACTTGTCGTGGCTGGAGCGTGCCTGGTGTATGCGGGCGTGGGTTTTGTCATGAGCCCTTCGCAGACAGCGGGCCTGAAGCAGCTTCCGCGTGAGCTGAATGCGCACGGCGTTGCGCTTATTAACGTGTTTATCCAGGTGGCGGCCTCGGCGGGTCCCTCGTTGTACCTGGGTATCCTGTCTTCTTCCGAAGCGGCGTCACTCGCCGCTGGCGCTTCTGCCGCGACGGCGGCAGCTGATGGGTTCGTGGCAGCGGCGTTGGTGGCCGTCGGCGTCGGGGCTATCGGCCTCAGCACCTCGCTTGCGTACGTTCGCATGCTGGCAAACAGGAAGGCCGAGCTCGAAACCGCGCCGCAGGAACAACGACGCCAAGCGTTCACGCTCGAATCCGTGATGAAACGCGATGTCTTTACCATTCGCGCCGACCAGACGGTGGCGGAGGCGGTGCAGGCGATGCTCGACCATCACACGAGCGGTCTTCCCGTCGTGGATGCGCGGGGACATGTTGTGGGCTTCGTGTCGGATGGCGACATCATGAAAAGCCTGGCAGATGCAGGGCAGCCGGTTGTCGACCTTACCTACAGCCTTTCGGTATTTGCCGATGATGTCGCCTTTGACCTGCGACTTTCACATCTAATGAACGCGAATGTGATGGAGGTTGCCACCGAGCGCGTGCTGTCGGTGGACGTGGATACGCCTATCGAGCGTGTCTGCACGCTGCTGGGCGAGCGGCGTATCAAGAAGCTTCCCGTCCTCGATGGCGGCCGCTTGGTGGGAACGGTGAGCCGCAGCGACGTGAACCGCAGCCTGATGGTGGCATTCCTCCAATGAAAGGCTCCAGGTATAATCGGGTGGGAAGGATGTCGTCGGGTGCGGCGAACTACATCAAAGTGAGGGGGGCTTGATATGGTTGATGTGAGGTTGTCGAGCGATACGGGCTTGAGATTGCCGACAGTAGTTGCTTTGGTGCTTACAGCACTGCTTGCCATATCGTTTGGCGTGATTGCTGCAATTCCCCAAACCGCCCACGCTTCCGGCAACACCAAGGTTCTGGTGCTGACGAAAGCGAAGGAAAAGGGCGAACTGAGCGATCTCATCGAAGAGACCAAGACGTATAAATACAACAAGAAGGGGCTCATAAAGGCCGTAAAGACCAGTGGGAGTTACTGGGATAGCGAGCCGAATTCCTATAAATATGTGAAGACCTATTCTTATGACAAGAAGTACCGCCTGAAAAGCTGCTCCGAAAAGGATGTTTCTGGCGGTTCTTCGAGCCCAACAAAGGTAACGTACAAGCTTAACAAGAAGGGTTATGTCGTTAAAGGCAGCAATGCGGCAAAATACACTTACAACTCGAAAGGCCGTCTCATTAGATTGAACGACAACGGGTCAACGATGAAGTTCTCCTATAACAAAAAGGGGCGTTTAACGTCTTACGCGAGGGGCTCCGATGGTGAGTGGGGGAATGCGCAGAAGCTGAAATATGACAAAAAGGGTCGCATAGTGAGCCCTTCGGATGCGGAAAAAGCAACCTATAAGAGCGGTCGGCTAAAGACTGTGACCCTTGCCTATTACCCTGGCGAAATCAACTCTGTGAAAACCTTCACCTTCAAGAAGATTACGGTGCCTAAGAAATATGCCAAGATGATCAAGGCACAGCAGGCGGCATTAATTTGGGGCATACTGCCCGTAGAGGCCGCTCATCGATAACAATCTGGGCAAGGCGGGCAACTTGCTTGCCCGCGCCCTTAGTCATTGCCTTCCCTGGTGAATGTGTGTTTCTTTCGTCATTTCGCTGAGGAATCCGTATACTTGTACTTTCGTAACCGAGCGCCCGCTGGCTGGACTCTTCGAAAATCGGTGGAGCACGGGCGTTGAGATAGATAGAACGGGGTACAAGCATGGCTGAAAAAGCTGGAGAGAACAAGCGCGTTGCCAAGCTGCGTGCGAATATCGAGGAGCGCATCCGCCGCGAATTCGGCATTTCCGCGAGGAACGCTACGGTCGACCAGGTGTATCGCGCGGTGTCGCTGTGCGTGCGCGACGAAGTGGCCGATGTATGGGCTGGCGGTCGTGAGGAATCGCAGGAAGAGGGCCGCAAGTGCCTCATCTACCTGTCCGCAGAATTCCTCATCGGACGCGCGCTTTCCAACAACCTGGTGAACCTGAACCGCTACGACGAATATGCGGCAGCGCTTGCCGAAATGGGCTTCGACCTGGGTGCTGTTGAGGAGCAAGAGGCCGATGCCGGTCTGGGCAACGGTGGCTTGGGCCGTTTGGCCGCATGCTTCCTGGATAGCCTCGCCACGCTCGAGCTGCCCGCGATGGGATACGGCATCCGCTACGAATATGGTTTCTTCCGCCAGGAGATTCGCGACGGCCAGCAGGTCGAGACGCCGGATCCGTGGCTTTCCACCGGCGAGGTTTGGGAGACCACCCGTACCGACCGTGCATTCGAGGTGAAGTTCGGCGGCAGCGTCGAGGAGTGCTGGAGCGAGGATGGCCGCCTGAAGGTTGTCTACCATGGCGCTCAGTCGGTGTTCGCCGAGGCCAGCGACATGCCCATCCTGGGTTATGAGAGCAAGCTTCCCGCCACGCTTCGCTTGTGGAAGGCGCGTGCGCCGCAGCAGATCGACCTTGCCCGCTTCAACCGCGGCGAGTATGCCAACGCCGTGGCCGACCGCGAGTTTGCCGAGTCCATTTCCAAGGTGCTCTATCCCGAGGATAGCCACGAGCAGGGCCAGGAGCTGCGCCTGCGCCAGTTCTATTTCCTGGTATCCGCCACGATGCAGTCCATCGTCGAGTCGCACAAGCGCCGCTACGGCGACCTGCGCACGCTTCCCGATAAGATTGCCATCCAGATCAACGACACGCATCCGGCGCTCGCCATCCCCGAGCTCATCCGCATCCTCATCGACGAGGAGTCCTTCACCTGGGAAGAGGCGATGGACATCGCGGAGCGCACCTTCAACTACACGAACCATACGGTGATGCCCGAGGCTCTGGAGAAGTGGCAGGCGGGTATCCTGCAGCGCCTGCTGCCGCGTCTGTATCGCATTATCGAGACCATCGACGCCAAGTACCGCGAGCGCATCTGGCAGCAGTACCCGGGCGATGCCGAGCGCGTGTCGCGCATGGCCATCATCCATGGCGGCAAGGTGCACATGGCCGATCTCTGCGTGCTGGTGTGCGGCCACGTGAACGGCGTGTCGCAGCTGCACGGGCAGATTCTGCGCACCTCGCTGTTCCGCGATTTCTACGCAGCCTACCCCGAGAAGTTCCTCGGCATCACCAACGGCGTGACGCAGCGCCGCTGGCTGGCCGTGGCAAACCCGCGCCTGAACGAGCTGGTGAACGAGACCATCGGCGAGGGCTTCATGAAGGATTGGCGTAAGATCTCCGAGCTGGAGCCCTATGCGAACGATCCCGAGTTCCGCAAGAAGTTCGACGAGGTGAAGGCGCAGAACAAGCGTGATTTCGCCGCATGGATGAAGGAGACCCGCGGGGTCGACATCAACCCGAACACCATCTTCGACGTCCAGGCCAAGCGCCTGCACGAGTACAAGCGCCAGCTGATGAAGGCCCTGCACATCCTCTCGCTGTACGACGCGATTATCGACGGTCGCCTCTCCGAGCAGGACGTGCCGCCCACGACCTTCATCTTCGCCGCCAAGGCGGCCCCGGGCTACTACCGCGCCAAGGAGATCATCCGCCTCATCAACGCCATTTCGCAGCTCATCGCCGCCGACCCGCGCACCCGCGATCGCATTCCCGTGGTGTTCCTCGAGAATTACGATGTTACCGCTGCGCAGCACCTCATGCCGGCCGCCGACATCTCCGAGCAGATTTCCACGGCAGGTACCGAGGCTTCGGGTACGGGCAACATGAAGTTCATGCTGAACGGCGCACTGACCCTGGGCACCATGGACGGCGCGAACGTCGAGATCGCCGAGCAGGTCGGTCACGACCACATCTTCATCTTCGGTGGCCTCGTCGAGGACATCGAGCGCATGAAGGCCGAGAATTCGTACAACCCGCACGAGGTGGCCAACAACGACCAGCGCCTGCGCCGTGTCCTGAACCACCTCATCGATGGCAGCCTGGTGAAGTCGGATGGCAGCCGTTTCGAGGATCTGCACCATTCGCTGCTGCCGTTTGGTGGCCGTGGCGACGATTATTTCGTGCTGTATGACTTCGCCTCCTACGATGAGCGCTTCCTCGAGGTCATGCAGGCGTATCAGGACCGCGACCGTTGGGTGACCAGCGCGATTGTAAATACCGCCAAAGCGGGCTTCTTCAGCTCCGATCGCTCGATCGAGGATTACAACCGCGAGATCTGGGGTCTGTAGAACTCCGGTTCGCCGATAACGAACGGAAACAGGCCGCAGGATTCATACCTGCGGCCTGCTTCTATTTGGTGCGTCTTCCTATGCGGATGAGTCGGAGAACGTATCTCCGACTCATTTTTGGAAATGTGTCCCGCTGGTAAAACCGCATGAAAAATGAGTCGAAGATGCGTTCTCCGACTCATCGGCTGTTTCTCTAGGCAGACGCGTTGGACTTTGTCTGGAAATACACGCAGGCGAGCGGCGGGATAGTTGCGCTGATGACGCCGCCCTCGTTTTTCACCTTGGGCCAAGCTTTCGACTTGCCATAGTGCGCGGACGACCACAATGGGCCAAACTGCCAGTTTGCGGCTTCCTTGCCAACCAACTCACTCAAATCGAAGCCGATATCCTTGGACGCATTCGAATGGTTCACCAAGATCATGGTCGCATCCGCATTTCCCGGAAGCGCCCGCACGATGCAGAGTGCATCCATGTCGAGGGCGCAACATGCCATGTCGCCATGCCGCAACGTGGTGGAACGGTGCCGAAGCTGTCCAAGTTGCTGGTAGAACGCGGTGAGGTCGTGGCCTTTGTCGTTGCGCGGCGTGTCATCTCGGGGAAACGTTGCGCGGCAGAAGGGATCGCCGCCGCCGTGAAGCCCCCGCTCATCGCCGTAGTAGAGGCAGGGCATGCCGGGAAGCGCGTATTGGATGCCCGCGATGAGGCATTGCAGTTCGGCGCCATGTCGGTCCTGCTCCATGGTGATGCTGGAGACCTGGCGGAGTTGCCGTGCGCGCGAGAGCTGTTTGATTGGCCCGCCGAGCGAGAGCATGCTGCGCTGCCGCTCCACATCATGCGATGATATCAGGTTCATCAGGCTGCGGTACATTGGCTCCGGATAATTTGATTTCTGGGTTTTCAGGAACGTGACCAGCTGTTGCGCGTCGACGATGCCAGTGGCAAATCCGAGGAGGGCGGTTCGCAGCGGGTAGTTCATCACGGAGTCGAGCGCATTGCCCAGGGCATACGTGCGCCACGAGCCGTAGCTGGCTTTGTTCGTGGCGTCTTCCCAGACTTCGCCGATGACGGCGGCATTGGGATCGTGACCCTTAATGGCGATTCGGATGCGCTCGAGTACGTCGTCGGGCACCTCGTCGGCTACGTCGAGCCGATAGCCTGCAACGCCGATGTCCATCCATTTCTGCAAGATGCCCGGTTCGCCGTCGGGACGGGGCGGCATCTCACCCAAAATGTAACGTTGCCACGAGGGGTTTCGTTCGTCCACCTCGGGCAGGGTGGGGTCGCCCCACCAGCAGCGATACAGGGCGGTTGGCCCATTGGGGTGCTCGAAGTCGTACCAGTCGCGATACGGCGAGTTCCAGCCTTGCACGGCGCCAGGCTCCTCGTAGGTTTCCAGCGCGTTGAAGTACTTGCTGTCGGCGCCGGTGTGCGAAAGCACGGCGTCCAAAACCACGCGGATGCCCCAGGTTTTCGCCTCGCTGACGAGATCCGCAAAGTCTTCGTTGCTGCCCAGCAGCGGATCGATGTTCTCGTAGTTGGCGGTGTCGTAGCGATGGTTCGACCGCGCTTCGAAAATGGGGTTCAGATACAGGATCTCAACGCCGAGCGATGCCAGATACGGGAGCTTTTCGCGGATGCCATCGAGGGTTCCGCCGAAGAAGTCCACAGGGTCGTATTCCTTGCCGCCTTCCCAGTTCACCGGTTCGTTCCAGTTCTTGTGAAGGATTACGGGGCGCCCCATCTCGCGGTGGTAATCGAGGCCTTTCTTGCGGATGCCTCCGCGTCCGCGGGCAAACCGTTCGGGGAAAATCTGGTACATCACCGAGCCAGAGAGCCAATCGGGCGTCGTGAAGCTCGGGTCATAGAACGTGATCTGAAAACCGGGTTGCGGCTGCAGCGGCACGTAATCGTCCGCAGTGCCCGGACGCGTGTTGTATGCCGTGGGTACCCAGCCGGAATCGGTGAAATAGCCGTCGAAGTGCGGTTCCACAAGCCGGCCCGCGGTGGAATGACCGTCGTCGCGAGGGACGTAGTAGGCCATGCCGCCGTCTGCCAGGTCCAACAGGAATAAGTAGAACATCGCTTCGGGACGGTTTGCGCCGGTGATGGTGCCCTTGAACCCGCGTTCCCCGCACGAGAGGGGGACCTCATGCCAGAACAGCCGATCGCCCGCCTGCTCCGGTTCGCCTACCAAAAGCGTCGCCTTGGCAACGCGCTGCTGTTGTTCCCGTTCAACCCATAACAGCACATCAACCGATGTGCCGACAGGCACTGCTCCCAAGGGGCTGCGATGCCCTGCACGGCAGGGATCGTGTGCAACCGACCATCGCAATGCAACATAATCCGACAAAACTAGTCCCCGTTTCTTAACCAACCAATCCGCAAGACGATAACACAGACCGCGAAACCGTGCAGGGTTCAACGCAAAGTTATGCCGATGAGGATAATCGGGCGAGCTTTCGACAACTCGTTATAATAGTCACTCGAAATGCCAACTATCGAAAGGCGAATAATGGAACGAGAGAACGCTTGGAAGAAATATACCGAGTCTGATGTCGCGAAGCTCGAGAAGCTCGCGGCGGGCTATATCGATTTCATCTCCGAGAACAAGACCGAGCGCGAGTGCTGCACCACTGCCATCAAGATGGCGCGCAAAGCGGGTTATATCAGCTTGGCTGAAGCGCAGTCGCGCGGCTCGAAGCTGCGCCCGGGCGATCGGGTGTACGCGCACAACTGCGGCAAGTCGCTCATGCTGGTGCAGGTGGGCAAGCTGTCCATGCAGCGCGGCTTCAACATCCTGGGCGCGCATATCGACAGCCCCCGTTTGGACATCAAGCAGAACCCGCTGTACGAGAGTGCCGATTTCGCGCTGCTCGACACGCATTATTACGGCGGTATCAAGAAGTACCAATGGGTTACCATCCCGCTGGCCATTCACGGCGTGGTATGCATGACCGATGGCTCCATGGTGAAGGTGAATGTTGGCGAGGATCCGAACGACCCCGCATTCGTGATTACCGACTTGCTGCCGCATCTGGGTGACGAGCAGATGAAGAAGCTCGCTCCGAAGGTGGTCGAGGGCGAAGACCTTGACGTGCTGGTGGGCGGCTGGCCTGCCGCCGTCGACGAGGATGACGAATCCGACGAGGGGAAGGCCGCAGCTAAGGAGCCAGTGAAGGCGCGCCTGCTTGCCTTGCTGAAGGAAAAGTACGGCATGAGCGAAGAGGACTTCATGTCCGCCGAGCTCGAAGTGGTGCCGGCAGGCCGTGCCCGCGAATGCGGTTTCGACCGGAGCATGGTGCTGGGCTATGGCCAAGACGACCGTTCCTGCGCCTATACGAGCCTGGTTGCCCAGCTCGAAGCTCCCACCCAGCTGGAGCACACCGCCATTTGCCTGTTGGTGGACAAGGAAGAGATCGGCAGCGTGGGCGCCACGGGCATGACGAGCATGTTCTTCGAGAACACCGTGGCAGAAATCATGGAATTGGCAGGCGAGGCGGGCGATTTGCCGCTGCGCCGCGCGCTCGCGAACTCTGCGATGCTGTCGAGCGACGTGTCCGCCGGCTTCGACCCGCTGTATGCCAGCGCCTTCGAGACGAAGAATGCGTCCTACCTGGGGCGTGGCCTCGTGTTCAACAAGTTCACGGGCGCGCGTGGCAAGAGCGGCAGCAACGATTCGAACGCGGAATACGTGGCGCAGGTGCGCCGCGTGATGGAGGATGCCGGCGTGTCGTACCAGACGGCCGAGCTCGGCAAGGTCGACATCGGCGGTGGCGGGACCATCGCCTATATCCTGGCCAAGTACGGCATGGACGTTATCGACTCCGGTGTGGCCGTGCTGTCCATGCACGCGCCGTGGGAGGTAACCAGCAAGGCCGACCTCTTCGAGGCCAAGAAGGGTTACCTGGCATTCCTCGGCTTGGTGTAATGAACTGGGGAGTGGCTTATTGTTGCCAGTGGGAAAAATCCCGCCAGTGCTTTACCAGGTGGTAGTAGAATTGCCCCTAATGGAAATCGGACAAGTATCAGGAGACGATGACGTTGACTAAGAAGGATCTTGATTGGGGTAGCCTCGATTTCGGTTATCGCGAGACCAGCTATTCCTATGTGTGCAATTACAAGAACGGTGCTTGGGAGGAAGGTGGCCTGACCACCGACCATACCGTGACCATGAGCGAGTGCGCGGGCATCCTGCATTACTGCCAGGAGGTCTTCGAGGGCCTGAAGGCCTATACCGCCGAGAATGGCGACATCGTGTGCTTCCGTCCCGACATGAACGCCGAGCGCATGGCCGGTTCCGCCAAGCGCCTCGTGATGCCCCCGTTCCCCGAGGACAAGTTCATCGAGGCCGTGAAGATGGTCGTTGAGGCCAACAAGGATTGGGTCCCGCCGTTCGGTTCCGGCGCTACGCTGTACGTGCGCCCCTACATGTTCGCGACCGGCGTCGTCATCGGCGTGAAGCCGGCTGACGAGTACCAGTTCCGCATCCTCGTGACGCCCGTCGGCCCGTACTTCAAGGGCGGCGACACGGCTATCACCATCACCGTGGCCGAATTCGACCGCGCCGCACCGCGTGGCACGGGCGACATCAAGGCCGGCCTGAACTATGCCATGAGCCTGCATCCCTACGAGGAAGCGCACGCAAATGGTTATTCCGAGAACCTGTACCTCGACTCCGAGACCCGCACCTACGTCGAGGAGACCGGTGGCGCGAACGTGCTGCTCGTCGACAAGCAGGGCAACCTCGTGGTTCCGCAGTCTGCGACGAACTCCATCCTGCCGTCCATCACCCGCCGTTCGCTCGTGCAGGTGGGCAAGGACCTCGGCATGAACGTTATCGAGCGCCCCGTGAAGTACGCGGAGCTCGTGGCTGGCGACTTCGTCGAGTGCGGCCTGTGCGGCACCGCCGCTGTTATTTCGCCGGTTGGCCGCATCGAGTCCGAGAAGTACGGCTCCGTGACCTTCGTCGATGGCGCCGAGACCTCCGGCCCGGTCATGCGCAAGCTGCGCGAGACCCTCACCGGTATCCAGACCGGCAAGCTCGAAGATGTTCACGGCTGGATTACCAAGATTTGCTAACAGGTAGATAACCGCTCATCCGGTAAGCTGTATCTATCCGATGAATAGCACGAACGCGTCGCACAAAGCGGCGCGTTCGTCGTACAATAGCCGGAAGTGCAAAATGATTTGCTTGCGTTTGAAAGGGGCATGCATGGCGTACATCTTCGACGAACCTTCCCGTACTTTTAACGAGTATCTTTTGGTGCCCGGCTATTCGTCTTCGGAATGCATCCCCGACCGCGTGAGTCTGAAGACGCCGCTCGTGCGCTACAACCGTGGCGAGGAGCCCGAGATCTCGCTTTCCATTCCCATGGTTTCCGCCATCATGCAGTCGGTTTCCGACGACAAGATGGCTGTGGCACTGGCCACCGAAGGCGGCCTGTCCTTCATTTATGGCAGCCAGTCCGTCGAGAGCCAGGCGGCCATGGTGCGTGCGGTCAAGGATTACAAGGCTGGTTTCGTGCGCAGCGATTGCAACCTGAAGCCCGACAACACGCTAGCCGACGTCCTGGAGCTGAAGGAGCAGTACGGTCATTCCACGATGCCCGTCACCGATGATGGTACCGCCACGGGCAAGCTGCTTGGCGTCGTGACGGGGCGCGACTACCGCGTGTCGCGCATGAATCTGTCCACGAAGGTATCCGAGTTCATGACCCCGCGCGAGAAGCTGGTCACCGCTCCTGCCGATACCTCGCTGAAGGTTGCAAACGACATCATCTGGGACCACAAGTTGAACAGCCTGCCGCTGGTGGATGAAGATGACCACCTGGTGTTCCTCGTATTCCGCAAGGACTACGATACGCACAAGGAGAACCCGCTCGAGCTGCTGGACGACCACAAGCGCTACATGGTGGGCGCCGGCATTAATACCCGCGACTACGCCGAGCGCGTTCCTGCGCTGGTCGAGGCGGGTGCCGATGTGCTGTGTATCGACAGCTCCGAGGGCTATTCCGAGTGGCAGAGCCGCACCATCCAGTGGATTCGCGACCATTACGGCGACTCCGTGCGCGTTGGCGCTGGCAACGTGGTTGATGCCGAGGGCTTCCGCTTCCTGGCGGATGCAGGCGCCGACTTCGTGAAGGTGGGCATCGGCGGCGGTTCCATCTGCATCACGCGCGAGCAGAAGGGTATCGGCCGTGGCCAGGCTACCGCGACCATCGACGTGGCCCGCGCCCGCGACGAGTACTTCGAGGAGACCGGCATCTACGTGCCCATCTGCTCGGACGGCGGCATCGTGTACGACCATCACATCACGCTCGCGTTGGCCATGGGTTCCGACTTCGTGATGCTCGGCCGTTACTTCGCGCGCTTCGACGAGAGCCCGACCAACAAGGTGAATATCAACGGCACCTACATGAAGGAATACTGGGGCGAGGGTTCGGCGCGTGCCCGCAACTGGCAGCGCTACGACCTGGGCGGATCCAAGAAGGGCCTGACCTTCGAAGAAGGCGTGGACTCCTACGTGCCCTATGCCGGCAGCCTGAAGGACAACGTGGCGGCCACCCTTGCCAAGGTGAAGTCCACGATGTGCAACTGCGGCGCCCTCACCATTCCCGAGCTGAAGGAGAAGGCGAAACTCACGCTGGTGTCCAGCACGTCCATCGTCGAGGGCGGTGCCCACGATGTGCTCCAAAAGGACAAGACCCCGTACGTGACGAACGCAATCTAGCGCATAAAGGGGACAGTTTCCAACTATGAAATGAAGGCTGCACCGGGATTCCGGTGCAGCCTTTCTCATGCTCGTCTTCGGCTTTTCGCCTAGCCGCTGATGTCGGCGCTGTCGCCCTTGCAATTGCATTGACATTAATGGAAAACGCCTTATCCAAAACCAGACCGCCATCGCGCATGTTTCGGCTTGTACAAGGGCAAGTACATTATCAAGTTGAAAGTTTCCGTGAAGGCTACGGCTAACTACAAGGGTGCGAGCGCCAAGGAGGTAAAGGTGGTTGTGACTGTGAGATAGCGTGGCGTGTTGCAAGCGAAAAGGCTGGAGCCATCCAAAGCCGCCACCTTGGGCGGCTTCTGTTTTGCTGTGCGCCCGAAAGAGTTCGCTGAGCCTTATTCCTCCGTCTGGACGATGTTCTTACCAAAATGGATTGTGGCCATGGCGCAAGCGAAGATCAGCACCACGACGCCCGCGCCGACGCCGAAGAGCAAATCCCAGCTGATGTCGACGAGGAACGCATAGAACGGGATGAAAGCCACAGGAACGATATTTACGATTGCCGCCATGCGCGCATAGATTACCGAGTAGTCGCGCGTGCCGAAAAGCGTGCGTGCGACAGCGGGCCCGAGCGAATTCGTCGTGCCGTAGAGAACTCCCACGAGCGCAGCGCCGCCATACACGAGACCAGCGGATATGTTAGCTCCCTGCCAGCAAAGGACGGTGCCCGCGAGCGAGCAGCCGTAGGCCAACGCGAATGCCCAGAACACGCTGCGGTCGGCTACGAAGCCCAAACCCACCTTGGCAAAAGCCTGCGAGGCCTGCACGCACATGGCAATGACGGATGCCATGATGATGACCTCGGATGCCGGTACGAGCAGCGCGCCGATGTCAGACAGGTGGTAGACGTATTTTGCCAGGTAGTTTCCGATTTGCGCCGCACCGTTAGTGAGCCCGATGGTGATGGCCAGCAGGTAGAACGCAGGCATGCGGAATGCAGCCTGGGAGGACACGCCTTTCTGGTGGGTGGAAGCGGACGTGTCGGTTGGTGCTCCATAGGGCTCCAGGCCGACGTCTGCGGGGTTGCTTCGCACGCAGAACAGCGTGAGCACCATCGGAAGGGCTGCGATAACCCCGAACGTAAGATACGCGGTTTGCCACCCAAAATCGCGGATGAGAACGCCGGCGAGCATGCTCCACGCCGCTCCGCCGATGCCCATCATCGCAGCGCAAAGCCCCATGAGCAGGCCGGTATGCACGTTGAACCAGCGGGTGACCATCACCGGAGCCATGAGGCTGATGATGACGACTCCGCCTATGCCCTCTATGGCGCCAGATGCGTAGAACTGCCATGGTTCGGTGTACAGCGAACAGGCTCCGATAGCAACTGCAACCATGCCCACGGCAGCGGAATAGATGATGCGAACGTCGTATTTCTGCACGAGCCTTCCCCCGAGCGGGGCGGCAAAGGCCGAAAACAGGTAGATGATGGAAACATATGAAGCAAACGACCCCGTGGAGGTGCCGAGCGATTCGCAGACGGGGACGACGAATACCGACCACGTGTTGAAGAGCATCGAAGACGTGGCGAAGCTCGCGGACAAGGACGTGACAACGGCCATGACATGCCAGAACGACAGTTTGTTACCCCTCCCCGAATCGAGGGTTTCGGCCATATCGTTTCTCCTGATAGATGATGGAATCTCGACACGTTGCATTGTAGCGCACCCCGAGGTTCGCTGGGCTTGCAACAGGATGAATCGAAGATACGTTCTCCGACTCATTCGGGTTCGTTTCCCTGTCCCAGCCGCCCGACCCTGCAATGCCATGTCTACACGGTAAATTCTCTCGTTCTCCACGGGAAGCGCAGGTGCGAAATTGCGCCTCGGCCTTATAATGATGGGCACGTCTTAAACAGGTAATAACGAGGGATGTTGAACATGAAAGAATACAACCCGCATGAAATAGAACCGCGTTGGCAGGAAACCTGGGAGGCCGACGGCCAGGACAAGGTTAAGGAAGACCCTGCCAAGGAGAAGAAATACGTGCTCGAGATGTTCCCGTATCCGTCGGGCGACATCCACATGGGCCATGTGAGCAACTACACCTACGGCGACGTGGCCGCCCGCTTCGCGCGCATGCAGGGCTTTGATGTGCTGCACCCGATGGGCTGGGACGCGTTCGGCCTGCCGGCCGAAAATGCCGCTATCAAACATAAGAGCCATCCGGCGAAGTGGACCTACGCGAACATCGCCACGCAGCAAGCCAGCTTCAAGCGCATGGGCTTTTCCTACGACTGGGACCGCAAGGTCGTGGCCTGCGACCCTGAGTATTACCGTTGGGGCCAGTGGATCTTCCTGAAGTTCTGGGAGCGCGGCCTGGTGGAGCGCCGCGAGAACCCCGTGAACTGGTGCCCGGGCTGCGAGACCGTGCTCGCGAACGAGCAGGTCATCGAAGGGCGCTGCTGGCGCTGCGACTCCGAGGTGCAGAAGCGCGACCTTACGCAGTGGTACTTCAAGATCACCGACTACGCGCAGGAACTGCTCGACGACCTGGACAAGCTCACCGGCTGGCCGGATCGCGTGAAGCAGCAGCAGGCGAACTGGATCGGCCGCTCCGAGGGCGCCGAAGTCGAGTTCCTGCTGTGCGATAAGGACGGCGATGTGCCGGCCGACCCGAAACCCGAGGACTACATCACGGTGTTTACCACGCGCGCCGACACGCTGTTCGGCTGCAGCTTCTTCGTGGTGGCACCGGAATACAAGCCGCTGCCCGAGATGGTGGCCGGCATGCCCAACGAGCAGGCCGTCCTCGATCTCATCGCGGCATCTGCCAAGGTAACCGCCGTCGAGCGCGCCCAGGGCGACCGCGAGAAGCACGGCGTGTTCACCGGCCGCTATGTGGTGAACCCGGTGAATGGCGAGAAGGTGCCCGTGTGGGTGGCCGACTACGTAGTGGCCGATTACGGCACCGGTGCTGTTATGGCCGTGCCCTGCGGAGACCAGCGCGACTTCGAGTTTGCTAAGAAGTACGACCTGCCGATCATCCCGATTATCCTCGAGGATGGCGACCCGCTGTTCGACCAGCTGAAGGACGAGCAGGGCCGCGTCGTGACGAGCGTGGATTGGGAGGCCGCCATGGCAGCCGAGGGCACGCTTGTGCAGTCCGGTCCGTACACCGGCATGCGCGGCGGCAAGCACTCCGAGGGGGAGTCGGCCATCGTCGCCGAGCTCGAGCGCCAGGGTCGTGGCCGTCGCAAGGTTGAGTTCCGCCTGCGCGACTGGCTCATTTCCCGCCAGCGCTATTGGGGCAACCCGATTCCTGCCATCCACTGCGAGGATTGCGGCGTCGTGCCGGTGCCCGAATCCGATCTGCCCATCCGCCTGCCCGAGGACATCGACCTGGCAGCTGGCGAGACGCTGGCCACGCACGAGGGCTTCGTGAAATGCACGTGCCCGAAGTGCGGCAAGCCCGCGCGTCGCGAGACCGACACGATGGACACGTTCACGTGCTCGAGCTGGTACTACATGCGCTATACCGATCCGCACAATGCGGAAGGTCCGTTCGATCCGGCCAAGGCGAACCGCTGGCTTCCGGTCGACCAGTACATCGGCGGCATCGAGCACGCCATCCTGCACTTGCTGTACAGCCGCTTCTTCACGAAGGTGCTGCGCGACATGGG
>JAUNCA010000161.1 GCA_030526775.1 Coriobacteriia bacterium
ACTTTCGCCAAAGCAGGACTGTTTGAGCATGATCCGAGCGCCCGAGAAACGCGCCAGTGGCGCGTTTCTAGCGAGGATGGGTGCTTGCTTGCAAGCACCCCCGCTACTGTATAGTCCTCTAACACCCCCCGGCCACCTCCCGCCGGACAGGTTGATTCACCGGAACAACCGGCATCAAACAACTCCTGCACCTGTTCATAATCCAACCGCGCACAAGACCGAATAACCGCCGGATAAAACGACACATCGACAACCTCAGCCGATTCATCCAGCACCATATCCACGGTAAAGCAGCGCCGATCCTCCCCCGGCGCCAGCGAGCACACCCCGTTGCAAAGCGCCTCTGGAAGCATGGGGATAACCCGGTCGACCAAATAGACACTGGTAGCCCGCATCCGGGCTTCGTCATCGAGGGCGGTTCCCGGCCGCACATACCACGACACGTCGGCGATATGCACGCCCAGGCGCCAACCACCGTCGACGGCATCGAGCGAAAGCGCGTCGTCGAAATCGCGGGCATCGGCGGGGTCGATTGTGAACACACAGCGCTCGCGCAGGTCTACGTAGCCCTCGCGCAGAGCGGATGCGGCATCGACGCGAGCCTCGCCCGCATCGGCCAGGGCTTCAGGCGGGAAATCGCTGCGCAGGTTATGCGAGGCGACGATGGCATCCACTTCGAGCCCCCGGCTTTGCGCGTGCCCGATAACCTCCTCAACCACGCCGGTGGCTGCGGCATAGCGCGAGGGGTATTGCACGATGCGCACGCGCACGATGTCGCCGTCGCGCACACCCGGATTGTCGGCATGCATGGTGAAGATGTCATGGCGGATGCGGCTGTCCTCGGGAATCACGATGCCGAAGGGCTCGGCCACCTCGTAACGCCCCACCACCGTGTCGTGGGCGCGTGCGACGATGCCAACCACCCGCGCTGTCGGGCGCTTGCCCACGGCGTTGTGCTCTTTTTTGGGTTGGGGCCGGTCGTAGTTCACGGATACCGGCTTTATCTCCACGGTGTCGCCGTCGAATGCGCCGCCCATCTTCGAGGCGGGAACGAAATACTCGCCCTCGGGCGTGTCGACGAACCCGTAGCCACCGGAGGCCACTTGCAGCACCCCTTCGGGATTGCGATGGGCTTGCCCGCGGGCGCTTCGCTTCACACGGGGCATGGGAGCCTACGATTCCGCGCGGGCCGAGACAGCTTCGACAGCGAGCTCGAGCTGGATATCGGAGGTTGCGCCCGATCCGCCAGAGGCGGCCACGACGTTCGGGCTCACACCGGCCTGATCCAGGCTGCGGCCCTGCGGGGTGAGGTATTCCGCCGCGGTATACGAGATGGCGCCGCCGAAGGTGAGCTCGCGCATCATCTGCACGGTACCCTTCCCCATCGTGGGCTGGCCGACGACAACCGCGCGGTCGTTATCTTGCAGGCTCGCGGCAACCACCTCGGCCGCAGCCGCCGTGTTGCCGTTCACGATAACCGCGAGCGGCGCCGTGGTGAGCGGGCTTCCCGTGGCCGAGCGGGTCGTAACGTTGTCCTTCGTCTTGATCTGAACGACCACGCCGCTTCCCTGGAACAGTGACACGAGCTCGACTGCCTGCGTGAGGTAGCCGCCCGGGCAATTACGCAGGTCGAGCACGAAAGCCTTCGCACCCTTCCCGGTGAGCTTGGAGATGGCGTCAGACACGTTCGCGGTCGCATCGCGGTTCAGCTGGCGCACGCGGATATAGCCCACGTTCTCGCCGCGCATCCTCGAAACGACGTTCTCGCGCTCCGCAGCGGCGCATACGAGGGTCGTCGTGAATTCCTCGCCGCCGGGCGATTCGACGTTCTCGGGACGACGCCAGGTTACGACGACGGTCTTGCCGTCTTCACGGTCGATTCGCTTGATGGCATCGGGCAGCGGCCACCCGCCGTCCTT
This sequence comes from Coriobacteriia bacterium, assembly GCA_030526775.1. Taxonomy (GTDB): domain Bacteria; phylum Actinomycetota; class Coriobacteriia; order Coriobacteriales; family Eggerthellaceae; genus UMGS1519. Next base: position 1,920 of record JAUNCA010000161.1, read on the forward strand.
GCGCTCGCCGTCAATGGCCACGACGAAATCGCCCTCGCGCACGCCAGATGTCTGCGCGGACGAGCCCGGGATAACGTCGAGGGCATACGCCTGGTTCTTATAGTCGCCGAACAGCACGCCCACGCCATAGACGGCATCGGCTTCGTTCGCACCATACGCCGCATACGATTGCACGTCATAGTACTGGACATAGGGGTCGCCGGTTTCCTTCAGGAAGTCCACGATGGTGCTCCGCGTGGCGTCATCGAGCGAATAGCTGTTCAGCGAATCCTGTTCGATGATGCCCTGGATCTCGGCGATGCGCGCCGCAAGGGAATCGAAGGTGTCGCCAGAAACGGTCGCACCCGGATTCTGCTCGGCATCGATTGAAAATGCATCCATTCCCAGGCGCTCGAGCAGCACGTCGTTGCCCCGCAGCATGAAGCCAGCGGCGAAAACCAGGCAGATAAAGACGAAGCTCCCCATCACGCGCACTGCGCGTGAATTCCGGGAACTTGCGTCCTTGCGTTTCCTTTTCCTGCGAAAAGCCATGGCAGTGGCGGCCGCGTGTTAGATCTTCAGGTACCTACGCATGGCGAGCATGGCGCCGATAAGGCCGATGACCAGGCCGAACACAACCAGCAGACCATACACGATCAGGTAGGTGCTGAAATCGAGGTTGATAGGCAGCCACATGAGCGCGTTCGTGACATACGGCAGCGCGAAGCGGTGCAGCAGCTCGAGCACGAGGATGGCCAACGCCGAGCCGATGATGGCGTGCAGCGCGCCTTCCATCAGGAACGGACCGCGGATGAAGCCATTGGATGCACCCACCAGGCGCATGATGGCGATCTCGCGACGGCGCGAGAGGATTGCCAGGCGGATGGTGTTGTTGATGAAGATGAACGCGATGAAGATGAGCAGGGCGATGACCGCGATGCCGATGATGCGGATCGTGTTGGTGAGCGCGAACAGGCGCTCGACGGTCTTCTGTCCGTACTTCAGCGAATCGGACGGGTCGTCCTTGTTATCGCATACCTTCTTGAAAAGCTTGTTGTTCTGGATCTGCGTGGCGATATCCTGCACCTGCTGCGGGTCCTCCAGCTCGATGTCGAAGGAGGCGGGCAGCGGGTTCTGGCCGTCCAGCTGGTCGATGATCTCGGGGCTCGACGACATCGAGTTGCGGAACTTCTCGAGCGCCTCGTCCTTGCTGGTGTACGACACCTTGGCAACGCCTTCGACACCCGAGACCCAATCCTGGAAGGCCTTCACGTCTTCGTCGGCCGCTTCGTCGGCTACGTAGGCGGTGATGTTGACCTCGCTCTCGATGGACGAGACGATGTTGTTCACGATGAAGCCGCCGATGGCGAACGCGCCGATGATAAGCAGCGACAGGAAGATGGTGATGACCGAACCGATCGCCGTGGACAGGTGGCGGTGGAAGCCCTTCACGGCCTCGCGGAAGAAGTAGAAGATACTAGGCATCGAAACCGTACACCCCCCTGTCCTGGTCGCGGGTGAGCTGGCCACGGTCGAGCGCGACGACGCGGCGACGCATGTTGTCGACCATCTCGCGGTCGTGCGTGGCCACCAGCACGGTGGTGCCGGTGCGGTTGATGCGCTCAAGCAAGTCCATAATGCCGCGCGAGGTCTGCGGGTCCAGGTTTCCCGTGGGCTCGTCGCATACCAGCAGCGGCGGACGGTTCACGATGGCGCGGGCGATGGAGACGCGCTGCTGCTCGCCACCGGACAGCTGGTCCGGGCGCTTGTTCAGCTTGTCCTGCAAGCCCACCAGGCGCAGCACTTCCGGCACCTGGGTTTTCACGACGTGGCGGCTCTTGCCGATTACCTCGAGCGCGAACGCGACGTTCTCGAAGACGGTCTTGTCCGGGAGCAGCTTGAAGTCCTGGAAGACGCATCCGATGTTGCGACGCAGGTACGGCACGCGCCACGACTTCATGGCACCGAGGTCCTCGTTCGCAATGGTGATCCTGCCCGAGGTGGGCATGAGCTCGCGGATGATGAGGCGAACGAACGTGGACTTGCCGGAGCCGGAATGGCCCACGAGAAACACGAATTCACCTGCGAATATCTGCAGCGACACATCTTTGAGCGCAGGGCGGTCGGGCTGCGCCGGATACACCTTGGACACGTGGTCGAAGGTGATAACCGGAACGCCGAGCCCCTGCGAGGGCATGCTGTCCATATCCAGGATGGGCAGCGAGGCAGAGAGCTGAGATGTGCGCGACGGATCGGAGGTCCTGCGGGTTACCGCATCCTCCTGGTCGGCTGCGCGTAGAACCGGCTCTGCGCCGGGCGCCACGTGCACGCCACCCCCCTGGGGCATGGTATCAGTCACGAGTAAGCTCCATTCAAACGTTTACATAGACTTGTAGCATCCAAGTCTAGCACGCACGCTGTTAGGCCAAGAGCGATTTCACAGCTTCAACAATGGCCGGGGCATCCATGTGGAAATACGACAAAAGCTCT
>JAUNCA010000162.1 GCA_030526775.1 Coriobacteriia bacterium
AGGCAACACTATCGATCCCCGCCAGATTCCTTTCCCGGTAACCGTTACGGAGTATTTGCCGGCATTTTTGGAGTTGGGGTCGGAATAGACGATATCGACGTCGGTAACGTTGTCGTCACCGCGCGTGTCGGAGCTGCGAATGTCGGGATAGTGCACTTTCCCATCGTACGTGAAGGATGATTTATCCAGCGTTATCAGAGTCGGATCGACAGCGAGATTGGCAAACGCCTTGATCCTGAAGCACGCATCAAGGTCATACATATCCGTCCAGCTTTCATCTGCGCTCTTGCGGATGAAGCTCTGACCGGGATCAAGCTGCACATCATAAGCAGAGAGCGACCCCTCATCACCGCACTCAACCCCGATATAGGTTTCCTCGTTTTCGAATGTGAAAACAACCGAATAGGTGCTTCCGGCGTCGACCATGGCCGGCTGCTCGAGCGCTATGAACCGGCAGCCCCCGCGGTCTAAAGAGACCTCCTGAGATGTTGCGAGGGCACCGCTCGAAGGATCGGCCGGATCTTCCAGGTCGGTGTAAATATCGAGCGTGCAGTTAACCACGTCATCGTTGTATTCGGTCAAGCCGACTGCTTCCACGCAGATTCTTCCGCCCGTCGTGTTCGTGAAGACATTGGCCGTCTTCGTCCCGTTCTCGGGAAGGATCTCGTCGATATGCGGGTTTGTATTCACATTCTTATTCCTCGACGGCGTCTCGCCTGTACATGCGCCGTCGTACTGGAAATTGAAGCGGTAGGCATCAGGGGCCTGCAAATCCATAAAATACAACTTATCCTGGGCAGCATAGTAAGAAGCGTAGAAAAAGCCCCGATCGCCAGCATCCTCGCCCCAGCTGTTCTGCACGATCCAGGCTCCGTCTGGAGGCGGATTCCCGTTGTAAGGCTCCTCCGGGAACTGATATGTGTCGTCCCATCCGACAATCACAGCGGCATGGTTCGGTTGTTTGGTGCTCTCCTGAGGCTTATTGTAATAAGTCGTGTCTTTCAGGTAGCCGCTGGTTAGGGTCATGATTCCGGCACCATGCTTCTTGATCATGCTCTTAACTTCATTGACGGTGTAACTTTCCATCACGATGCTTTCCTGCAGCTTGCAGTAGTCGTCGTACGCCAAGCTATCGTCATAAACAGGGAGGCCATCCCAAACTTGGCCCGTGTTCTCGCCATAGACGAGATGATCGAGGATTGATGAAAACGGCGCTTTCGCCTCTGTGCAGAGGCCGGACCATGTCGACAAAAACTCCATCGCTTGGCCGGCATAACCCCCATCGATAAACAGATTGTTGTTAAAAGCATCGTCCCCTGCCGTGTTTCCCAGCGGGTCATCGACCCGGTCCTCCATAAAGTACATCAGATGCCCGATTGAAAGAGGCTCTATCCCGTCTGTATAACCGGCTGTATCGTATAGCTCCTTCGCGTATGAGTATTCAGCGCAGGTGATGGTCGCAAATGCCCAGCAAAGGCCGGAGCTTCCCTGATTGCGGAGCTGAATGTCCTTCGCCCACGGCTGCGCGTCGGAACGGTAGCTTTCCTCAAATGTCTCAGTTTCAGATTCTCCGCCCCGACGCTTTTCTCGTGTGCTTGGGATGTCGGGTCCCGGGAGAAGTCCCGTACCGTGTCCGTCGACCAGAACGTTTTCACTTGGCGCATCCTGCCAACTGGTATCTTTTGCCTGCGCGTTCGGTGTCGACCATAGGCACGCGACCGCAAGCAGCATCACTATTGGCAGAAGGATTCTTTTCAAACGAAGGGTAGTGTCCATAGTTTGGGCATCCTAAGAATCAGGTATTGCATTCGAAGGTTATTATACCGTCATCACCCAATTCTGCAGGGATGAGTGCATGGTGTATTTCCAAGCGTTCGAATCGAGTGAATGGCCTACCGGGTAAGCCATTCACGGTCCAGGGCGGGCAGGTAAAGTTAGCGTTTGCCGGTTCGGGCGGCAAACGATCCCTGGGCGAGTTTTCCGATATGGTCACGAGAGAAGAACAGGTCGCGGTTGGCGAGGACCACGCAAACCGCCAGCACCAGGACGACTAGTGTCTCGAGGCATTTTGTTTCGGGCGTGAGTGCGATTTTCTCCTGGCAGAAGTTCACGATTGTCCGAAAGTATTCACCTGCCCCTCGCTCTGCAGTCAATTAGGTTCTTAATGAATCGAAAATGAGCTGGAGAACGTATCTTCGACTCATTTTCCGCGGACAATTGCAAGCGCGGAGCCTTTCCGGAAAATGAGTCAAAGATACGTTCTCCGACTCATCGTCATTTGGCGAAGTCCGAGAGCGTTTTGCCGGCCATGCGGTAGACGGTCCACTCGTCCATGGGCTCGGCGCCGAGCGAGAGGTAGAAGTCGATGCTGGGCTGGTTCCAGTCGAGGCACGCCCATTCGAGGCGCCCGCAGCCGCGCTCGACGGCTATCTGGGCGAGCCACTTCAGCAGGGCTTTCCCGTAACCGAGGCCGCGCCGCTCGGGCAGGACGTAGAGGTCCTCGAGGTAGATGCCGGCCCTGCCGAGGAAGGTCGAGAAGTTGTGGAAGAACAGGGCGAATCCGACTTCCGTGCCGTCTTCGCAGATGAAGAGGACCTCGGCCTTGTGCTTTTCGAAGATCCATTCGCGAAGGATGTCCTCGGTGGCGATTACCTGGTCGAGCATCTTCTCGTATTGCGCGAGCCCCTTGATGAAGTCGAGGATGAGGGCGCAGTCGTTTTCTTCCGCAAACCTGCACGTTATGTTCGCCATGGGTACCTCCGGGTTGTAAGCCTTTCCCGCATTGTACGGGAGATGAGTCGAAGAACGCATCTTTGACTCATTTTCGGGAAGCACCCCGCGCTTGTAATCGCCTACAGAAAATGAGTCGAAGTTGCGTTCTTCGACTCATCCGGGGCGTTTCGTTTGGTGCCCGTCTGGATATAATTGACCCACAAGGCCAGGCCGATTTCGACGACCGGGGGAAGCATGGACGGGGAAATCACGCACGTAAGCAATGCCCACTGCAGCGACGATTGGAGTGTTGCTACTCCCTTTGGGGTCCGGCGGGCGAAACGCGTCCGGGCGTTCCATGCGAGCTTGCCGGCGTACCGGCCGACCGTGCTGTGGCGCTTGGACGGGCTTGCCGCCAAGCTGGGCGTTGGTGCGCTGTTCGTGAAGGACGAGAGCACGCGGTTCGGGCTGAACGCCTTCAAGGGGCTGGGCGGAAGCTACAGCGTAGGCAGGCTGCTAGCGCAGCGGGCCGGGGTGCCCGAGAGCGACTTGACGTTTGGGCGCCTGCTTCAAGACGATGTGCGCGAGATCGCGAAGGGCCTGACGATAGTGACGGCGACTGACGGTAACCATGGCCGCGGTATTGCCTGGACGGCTCGCGAGCTTGGGGCGTCGGCGGTGGTGTATATGCCGAAGGGCAGTTCGCTGGAGCGCCTCGAGAATATCCGCGCGCTTGGTGCGCAGGCGGAGATCGTGGACATGAACTACGACGATGCTGTGCGCTTGGCCGCAAAGCACGCCGAGGAGCGTGGTTGGGTGCTGGTGCAGGATACGGCGTGGGAAGGGTACGAGGATATTCCCACGTGGATCATGCAAGGCTACACGACGCTCGCGCTGGAGGCCGTCGAGCAGCTTGGGGAAGAAGTGCCTACGCACGTGTTCCTGCAAGCGGGCGTTGGCGCCATGTCGGGCGCGGTGACCGCATTTATTGCGGACCGCTACCGCGAGAGCCGGCCGGTGGTTGTAATTGTCGAGCCGAATGCGGCCGACTGCGTGTATCGCACGGCTGCAGCGGACGATGGTGAGCTGCATACGGTTGGTGGCGACCTGGACACAATAATGGCCGGCCTGTCCTGCGGCGAGCCCTGCAGCATCGGCTGGCAGATGCTGAGCCGGTTTGCGGACTGCTTCGTGTCCGTGCCCGACGAGATTGCGGAGCGCGGCATGCGCGTGCTGGCGCGCCCGGTGGGGGAGGACGCCCTGATCGTCTCCGGCGAGAGCGGCGCGGTGACCACAGGGTTTGTGGTCGAGCTCATGACGAACGAGGCGCTGGCTGGGCTGCGGGACGCGATTGGTTTGGGACCGGATTCCAAGGTACTATGCGTGTCGACCGAGGGAGATACCGACCACGAGAGCTACCAGCGAATCGTGGGCGGGGATTGCTAGGAGAAACAAGCAACCTGGTTGCAGCTAGCGAACGAAAGAAGTGGGGAAGGATTGGGCTAAGCTATGATTGTCCTTATCACAGGTGCATCGCACACCGGGAAAACGCTCCTGGCGCAACGCTTGCTCGAGGAGCGCGGGTACCCGTACCTCTCCATCGACCATTTGAAGATGGGGCTCATCCGCAGCGGGAACACCGACCTCAC
>JAUNCA010000039.1 GCA_030526775.1 Coriobacteriia bacterium
GCCCTCTCCACCGAGCGGTTCCAGGAATACTTCTTCGCAAATGCCACCGACGAGGCCGTCATCGCAGCCGTGAAGGAAATCCTCGAGCTGGCGTAAACACCTGCATCTCGATGAGTCGGAGAACGTATCTTCGACTCATTTTTCAGGAATGCATTTCAAGCTGGCAGGGCTTCGCGGAAAATGAGTCGGAGATACGTTCTCCGACTCATCCCCAAGTGTTTATCGGTAACCTGAACACGCCCTATAGCGGTGCGTCGTGTTTGGCGTAGAGGTGCAGCCGGTGCCACGCGTAGATGGTGAGCACGACGATGCCGACCATCGCGGCTATCGCGAGCGCGTCGATATCGGCGCTCACGCAGAAGTCCCAGGCGCCATGGATGGCCACGGGAATCGCAAGGCTCATGATGAGGTACTTCTTGCGCGCCTCGGCATTTCCGCCGCGCTCGCAGATTTTCGCGCAACCCAGGTAGTAGCCCATGAACACGCCGCAAATGGTATGCACGGGGATGAGGCGGCCGATGGTGACATCGGAGCCGAAGACGCCTACATACATGATGTTCTCGGCCACCGCGAAACCGATCGCAGATGCCACGCAGTAGACGATGATGTCGAAGCGGTAATCGAACTCCGAATGCTTCCAGACGAGGCGCATAACCGGGAAGCGCTTGCAGAACTCCTCCACGAGCGCCACCACGAAGAAGAAGTAGACGAAGTCGCTGAACACCGGAATGGAGCCGAGCGGAGTTGCCCCCAGCAAGAAGCCGCCGAGTTCCTCGATCGCGGCTGCCGCGGCGGTACCCAGCAACGCGCTGACAACGAACACGGCTGCAACGAGCCCGAGGGGCTCATGTTCCAAACGGTCGAGATACCATATGTACACCAACAGCATAATCGGCACGATTGAAACGATGATGTAGGCAATTCCCATGCGCATCCTCCTTCTTCGTTGCACGTCTAGTATGATGCCATAAAAAAACAACGGCGATTGGCAAAAAAGGAGCATCATGCGGGCATTGATTCAACGGGTTTCCCAGGCGAGCGTCACCATTGAGGGCGCGGTTGCAGGCAGCATCGACAAGGGCTTCCTCGTTTTCCTGGGCGTGGGGGAAGGCGACGCCGAGCCGCAAGCCGAAAAGCTTTGGTCGAAGATTTCCAAGATGCGCATCTTCCCTGATGATGCGGGGCACGCCACCGGGTTCGCGCTCTCGAACGTCGACGGAAACGTGCTCGTCATCTCGCAGTTCACCCTGTACGCTGATTGCAAGAAAGGCAATCGGCCGTCCTTCACGAAGGCAGGCGATCCCGCCCGGGCCGAGGAGCTGTACGAATACTTCTGCACGCTCGTGCGCCGCGACTTCCCGCACGCGCAAACCGGCGAATTCGGCGCCGACATGAAAGTGGCTCTCGTAAATGACGGCCCCTTCAGCATCTGGCTCGACACCGACGAACTTTAAGGTACGATATACGGTACATAAAGTGAATGGATACCGGGTATCCTAGCCCTGAGGCGACGCGCATGATGCGCGGCGTCGAGGATTTGATGCCGAAAGAAGGCCCCGCATGTCGAAGCGCCCAAACCAGACCAAGAAGATTCCCCTGATCATCCGGATGCTGCGCGAAGAGACCGACGACGAGCACGGCCTGACGATGACGCAGATCATCGAGCGGTTGGCAGAGGAGGGCGTCGAAGCGGAGCGCAAGTCCATCTACCGCGATTTCGACGTGCTACGCGATTGCGGCTACGACGTGATAAAGCGACCGGGGCGCCCCACCGAATACGCGCTCGGGCAGCGCGAGTTCGAATTCCCCGAGCTGCTCCTGCTCGTCGATGCGGTGCAGAGCTCGCGTTTCCTCACCACGCGCAAGAGCCAGCAGCTGCTCAACCGCATCCAGGGGCTCACATCCGTTCACCAGGCCGAGGCGCTCGAGCGCCACGTGCATGTCGAACGGCGTATCCGCACGCAGAACGAGAGCGTCTACTACAACGTCGACGCCATCCAGGAAGCCATCGCGAGCCGCCACAAGGTGGGCTTCCGCTACTACAAGCACGACCTCAACCTGAAGCGCGTCTACCGCAAGGATGGTGTGACCTATCGCGAAACACCTGTTCACCTGGTGTATGCCGACGGATACTACTACCTCATAGCGTTCAACGACGCGCATGACGATTTCGTGCGCTACCGCATCGACCGCATGTCGCACATCCAGGTGCTCGACGAACCCGCCACCCGCAACGACCGCATCGCGAACTTCGACGTGGAGGAATTCGCGCTGCAGGCATTCGGCATGTTCGGCGGCGACAAGGTGCGCGTCACCATCGCGTTCGAAGCCGATGCCATCGACCAGATCCTCGACCGGTTCGGGCGCGACGGCGTCATCGTCATCCCGCAGGCCGACGGTACGGGACACGCCACCTTCACCGTGCGCAAGAGCTCGGTCTTCTTCGGTTGGCTTGCCGGATTCGGCACCCGCGCGCGCATCATCGCCCCAACGGCGCTCGCCCATGAGTACCGGGAATACCTCGAGGGCATCATCGCAGGTTACCAGGGCTTGTAGCCCTCTGCTACAGCTGCAGCGTGTCTCCCGGCTCGAGGATGATCTTGCCCGGAGCCTCGAAGGCCTCGGCACGGTCCCGCGGGAATACCGGATTCGTGTCGGCTGCGCCATGCACCGGTTCGAGGTGAACTGGAATCGTATGCTTCGCAGCAACCAGTCGCGCACAGTCGCTCGCCTCGGGAATGTCCATGTTGTAGATGCCATCGCCGGGCAACGCCGCGTAATCCAGCTTCATGGCCGCAAGCCTGCCCGATTGCATGTCAGGCGTAGTGCTCGTGTCGCCGGACGCATAGAACGTCACATCGCCGAAATCGATGACGAATCCCACGCATTCATCGATGGGATGATTCTGGTTGCAAGCCGAAACCGCGGTAAACCGTATCCCGTGGCTCGATAGCGACAGGTAGGTATCTGGTGCCGGATGCACATCGGCAGCGCGGAAAACCTCGCAGCCATTCGCATGGGGCATCTTGTCCACGGCCGTATGGTCCATGTGCTCGTGCGTCACCAGGATCAGATGCGCCGGCAGGTCATACCACTCGGGCTTGCCCGCAAACGGGTCGACATACACCACGATTCCCTCGCTGGTTGTGAAGCGGTACGAACCATGGCCTTGGAACAGCATCTGCACCATCATGCAACCTCCTCGAACGCTAACCCCTTCGTCTATACTGTACCAAAACAATTCGGCAAAACGACGATGGGGTCTGCTGCATCTGGACCGCCATCTGAAGGGGGATTCCATGAACGAGCAGGACTTCGACGATTTTGACGAAGAAGAGTTCGAGATGCTCATCAACGGGCTTATCCACCCCGGCGACATGTTCACCCCGCCCGACTTCATGGGCGGCGCATTCCCGCAGCCGTTCGGCGCCCCCGGCATGGGGATGGGAGCACCCGGCATGGGCGGCCCCGCAAGCTTCGGCGGCGGCATGGATTCCATCATCGCCCAAGCCTACGACGAGGAAGAAGGCGAGCTCTAGAGCCCGGAACGCATGCGGGGAGTTGCCACATGCAAGCACCCCGCCCTCGCGCAGGTTGAGCGGGAAGAAACGCCCGTTTTTCCGGCTTGTGACCTCGGCAGCTCGTAAGTTGCTGCCCGTAATGTCACGATTTGCCCGATTTCCTCACGTATAAACCCGAACTACCGCTCCTTGTTCGCCCCGCTGCCTTTCCGCGGATTCACAAGCCGAAGAAAGTGGCCAAAAACTTGGCTGCCTGCGCTCTACCATCGTTGACTAAGCTGCGGCAGGGGCATCATCTCGAGCTGAAACCGAAGAATGGCGCTCGAAAAGCCGCGTCGACGGCCGCCTCACACGGCAAGCCACCCAGTTGGCTCCAGATGCAGGGCGTGCAGTCTACACGGGCCGCATCCCGTGCCATCCCCGCGACCGCGTGGTTCCGGATGCAGCATGTGCCGTCTACACGGGCTGCATCCCGTGCCACGCCACGTGACAATACGCCATGCAGGCAAGAAAAAGCCTCCCCCACCCGGCTGTGCAGGGATGGGGGAGGCGTTCGGGCTTGTTTGCGGATGTTAACGCTCCAGGTTGGGGTTGCGGTGCATCATCCAGCGGCGCATGTAGTCCATCAGGCCGTCATAGGCATCTTCCTTGGAGAAATAGCCGTTGCCGACATTGAGCACGGTGCCGTCCTTCGTGTGGATGACGACACGCCAACCAGGCTGGTTGTGGAAGAAGCGCCCGGTATGCGGGCAAATCTCGAAGGGGCCGGCCACATAGGCGCGATGCGTCATCGCCGTGTAACCGAGCGGGCTCGTGTAGGCGCATTCCTCAAACTCGGAAAAAGGCGGAAGTGCCGGCAGCATCTGAACATCTGCGGGTACGTAAACCTCGAAATCTTTTCTCATGACCACTCCTCTGGTTCTATCGTGCTGAACCTAGTATACGGCAAGCGGAGTAAGACAATTCGCGTAAATCGGCGAGAAGAGCAAGGCCCCTCCCCCAACGGGGGAAGGGCCTTGGCGCAAACGCGTTTTTTACGAGCTTAGAGCTGCATGCCCAGCGCGTAACCGGCGTTGGTGGCCTCCAGCGAACGGTAGACCTTGCCAGCCGGCGTGGTGGCGTCGCCAATCAGATGGACCGGGATCTCCGGCATCGCAGCAACAACCTCGTCGTAGAGCTTCTTGTTCTCCTGGACGCCCACCGAGATGAGGACGGTGTCGCACGGGATGAGCTCCTGCTTGACCTCCACGACTTCCTTCGTCTTGCGGTCCTTGATGGTGGTCTCGACGCGGATGCCCTGGTTGGTGACCTCGAGGACCTTGGTGTTCTCGAGCAGGCGGATGCCGAGCTGCTTGAGGTGGTTGATCTCCGGCTTGCGGTCGATGATGCCGATGCCGTTACCGAGCTTGTCGGATTCCTCGACAACCGTAACCTCGCGGTCCTTGTACATGGCGCCAGCGCACTCGAGGCCGGCGAAACCGCCGCCGACGATGACGAGACGCTTGCCCATCATCATGTGCATGCTCATGCCGAAGCGCATGAAGTTCGGGGAACCGCCCTCGATCTTCACAGCCTGGCAAGCGCTCCACCAGATGAAGCCACGGCCCTGCGGCACCTTGCCGGCGACGAGGTCCTTGATCTCCTGGGAGGAGACGACCATCTTGTTGTCGCGGCCGGGGAAGTCGAGGTCCATGATGCCGCCGCCCGGCGAAAGGACGACCTCGTCCGGGTTGAGGCTCTTGATGAGCTCGGGGGTAGCCTCGGTGTTCAGGCGGATGTCGATGTTCGGATGGAGCTTCATCTCTTCGTTCCAGAAGCGGACGATGTTCTCCATGTTCGGGTTGAGGACCTGGGCCATGTTCATGAGGCCGGCGATCTTCTTGGAGTGGTCGATGATGGTGACCTTGTGGCCGCGGACATCGGCGACACGGGCGGTCTCGAGGCCGCCGGGGCCAGCACCAACGATAACGATGTGCTTCTTCTTATCGGCAGGCTTGTCTTCCGGATGGCCCATCGAGATGTTCTTGATGTTGCCGTTGACGGAGCAGTGGATGGCCTGGCCGAGGAAGGTCTTGTCGAGGCAGCGAGAGCAAACGATGCAGGAGCGGATCTGCTCGGTGCGGCCCTCTTCGACCTTCAGGGCGAAGTCGGGGTCGGCGATGAAGGTACGGCCGAGGCAGCACGCATCGCTGTCCTGGTTCTCGACCATCTTCTTGCACATCTCGACGTTCGTGATGCGGGTGCCGAAGTAGGTGGGGATCTTCACGCTGGGATCGGTGTAGCACACGGACTCGGGGTCGGCATGCACGGCAGCGGTGAACTTGTGGGCGATGGGCAGGAACTCGCCTTCGGGAACGAGGTAGTTCGCGACGGGACGCGGGGCCTCGTGGAAGCCGACCTGGATGTTCCAGGCGTCGATGCCATGGGACTCGATGATCTTGCGCTGCTCGAGGGCATCCTCGATGCGGTTGCCGCCGGGCATAAAGTCGTCGATGGAGTAACGGATGATGATCGGGGTGCCGGGGCACTTCTCGTGGATGGCATCGATGATGTCGCAGAGGAGCTTGGCGCGGCCGGCCGGGCTTCCGCCGTACTCGTCGGTGCGGTGGTTGGAGTACTTGGAGAGGAAGCGCATGACCATGTAGCCGATGCCCGCATGGATCTCGATGGCGTCGATGCCGGCGTCGACGATGCGCTTGGCAGCGTCAGCGTACTGCTGGACGAGAATCTGGATTTCCTCGACGGTGAATTCCTTCTCGGGCATGCCGACGAACGGGCCGGACGGAATCTTCTTGCCCTCGGAGTTCACCAGCGACGGAGCGTAGGCCTTAAGCTCGGTCTCGCCGTCGGGGCGCCACTCGTAGTTCAGCTGCAGCTGGGCAGCAACCTTGGACGGACCGGCAGCATGGATGCGGTCGGCCATCTTCTTCCAACCCTCGTTGAACTTGTCATCCCACGCGCCCACAGCGCCCGAGGCGTTATAGTACTTCGGCGTGGTGCCATCGAGGTTGCACACACCGGCGGAACCGATGGTGATGAGGCCAGCATGGCCCTTCGAACGTGCCTCGTAGAAGTCGATGATCTCTTCGGTGATGAAGAACTTGTCCACCATCTCGGTGGTCATCGGTGCCATGACGAAGCGGTTCTGGATGTCCATCTTGCCGATCTTGAACGGCTTCAACAGCTTATCGTAATCGCCCACGATAAACCCCTTTCCAGGCCTGCGGCCCGTCTCCTGTAATTACCTTGCAGCGTGCCCCCGACGCGAAGACACGCGCCCATTTGGCATACATTCGAAGTATACACAATCCTTATGGGTTTATGGGGGCACACAAGGCATTCTCTATGGTTTCACAGGCAAAAGGCCGAAAAATACACATGGCGTGCCGACAACCAAAAGCCCGGTGTCCAAAGATGCGGGGCATTCTCGCTACAACACGAAAAACAGGATGCTGAAGAACTGCAAAATGCTGCCCGCCAAAATGAAAACATGGAAGATGGCGTGGAAATACGGCACCTGCTTCAGGACGTAGAATGCGCAGCCCACCGAATAGCACACGCCGCCGGCGACGAGGAGCCAGAATCCCGTGGCGGGAAGCAGCGTGAACAGGGCGGGTATGAACCAGACGACGGCCCAGCCAAGCAGCAGGTACAGCACCGCATTCACCCAGCGGGGACGAAACACCCAGAACGTCTCGGCCGCGACGCCCACGATGGCCACGCCCCACACGGCGAAGAACAGCGGCCACCCTCCGATATCGGCAAGGGTAACCAGGCAATACGGCGTATACGATGCCGCGATGAACAGGTAGATGAAGCTGTGGTCGAGCACCTTGAACACGCGTTTGGCCGGATCGGGTGTAAGCGCATGGTAGAGCGTGGACGCGATGTATTCGAACAGCATGAAGATGGTGTACACCAGCGCGCAGAACAACAGCACTCCCCCGCCGTCGCTAACCGCCTTCACGATGGTTATGGGGATGGCGGCAATCGCGAGCAGGGCGCCGACGCCGTGCGTGATGGCATTGGCGACTTCCTCGCCCACTGTGTATTCGCGCACGCTGCGCGATATGTTGCCCGCACCGAGGCCCGGCATCGGATACCCCCTCTCTCTACACCGATAAAGATAGCACCATCTAGTAATGATTACTAGATGGTGCTGCATGTTCACCGTTTCATCGATTGGCCGGCGCGCCGGCGACGCCGTCTATTGGGCGTAGGCGGCTTTCAGGGCAGCCTCGACGTGAGCGGGGACGAACTTGTGGATATCGCCGTTCATGCTGGCCAGCTCGCGGACGATGGAGCTGGAAAGGTACATGTACTGCGGCGGGCTCATGATGAAGAAGGTCTCGACCGAGCGGTGCAGCTGCCAGTTCATGGCCGCCATCTGGAACTCGTATTCGAAGTCGGTGATAGCGCGCAGGCCCTTCACCACGCAATGCGCGTTCTGCTCGACGGCGAAATCGGTGAGCAACCCATCGAATCCGACTGCGGTAACGTGCGGCAGATCCTTCACAGCTTCTTGCACCAACGCCACGCGCTTGTCGAGCGGGAAGAGCGTGTTCTTCTTCTTGGACATGGCCACCGCGACGACGACCTCGTCGAAGATGTTGGCGGCACGGCTGATGACGTCGAGGTGTCCGTTCGTGATGGGGTCGAACGTACCGGGAACGAGGGCCTTCTTCATCGGTTTCTCCTATAGAGCTCGAATGCGATATCGCCGTAGCGTTTTGCCACCGCGGTGTCCCATTGTATCCGTTCGAAACTGTCCTGGGCGGCAGAGGTGTCTTTTTTTGCATGCTCATAATGCACCAGGGCATCGGAAGCGAGGGCGCCCGCCTCTTCAAGCGCCGCCACCATCGCCGCGATATCCGCCGCGGGAACCGCGTACGGCGGGTCCAGCAACACCAAGTCGAAGGGAGCCGACGCGATTGGCGGCCGCTTCAGCACATCGGCGCGCAACACGGTCGCACGCGCCTGCGCCCCGCGCAAAGCTGCCACATTCGCCTTCAGCACGGGAAGTACCTTGCCGTTCACTTCGCAGAAGGTGGCATGCGCCGCCCCGCGCGAGAGGGCCTCGAGCCCGAGCGCGCCCGACCCCGCGAAAGCGTCGAGCACCCGCAGGCCCTCGATGTCGACGCGGCTCTCGATTGCGCTGAACAGCGCTTCCCGCACCCGGTCGGTGGTCGGGCGCGTGATGCTCTCGGGCGGCTGCTTCAGCGGCTGCCCACGCCAAGCCCCGGCGACGATCCTCATGGCTTCTCCTTCAGCATCAGCCGCAATTCGCGGCGCAACGCGGCATGTTCGGGCGCGGCCAGGTCGGGGTCGGCCTCGAGCATCTCCGCCGCATCCGCGTGCGCGGCCTCGATGATGTTGCGGTCACGCATGATGTTCACGAGTTTCAGGGTGGAGGCGCCATGCTGGCGGTTGCCCAGGATGTCGCCCTCGCGGCGCAGCGACAGGTCGTATTCCGATAGGCGGAAGCCGTCCTGGATCTGCTCCATCGCCTGCAGGCGGCGCACCGCGATGGGCGCGCGTGAGCCGGAGATGAGGCATACCTCGCCTGGCGCATCGCCGCGTCCCACGCGGCCGCGCAGCTGGTGCAGCTGGGCCAAGCCGAAGCGGTCGGCATCCTCGATGACCATCACGGTCGCATTCGGCACGTCCACGCCGACCTCGATGACGGTCGTCGCCACAAGCACGTCGATCTCGTGCGCGCGGAACGCCTCCATCACCCGGCGCTTCTGCTCGGCGCCGAGCTTGCCATGCAGCACGCCCACGCGATGCTCCGAGAACACGGTGCGCCGCAGCATGCGCGCGTGCTCCTCGGCAGCGCGCGTGTCCATACCCGCCAGGTCGGCATCCCATTCCACGGCAATCGCATCGGGCGCGAGCGTCTCGTCGTCGTTCTCGCCGCCGAGCACCGGGTCGGCGCCCTTCTTGCGGGAGTCCTCCGGGTCTTCGCGCTTCACCCCGACGAGCGGACATACCACGTACGCCTGATGCCCCTGTTCCAGGGCTTGGCGCGCGACCTCATAGGCATCGCCCGCCTGCTCGCGGTCGAACACGCGGGTGCGTGTGCCCACCGCGTTGCGCGGACGCTGCGTGAGGTACGACAGGGTCATATCGCCGTAAACGGCAAGCGCGAGGCTGCGCGGGATGGGCGTGGCGGTGAGGCTCAGGATGTCCGGGCAATCGCCCTTGGCCACCAACGCGGCGCGTTGCTCCACCCCGAAGCGCTGCTGCTCGTCGATGACGACGAAGGACAGGCGCGGCATCTGGACATCGGGCTCGAGCAGGGCATGCGTCCCGAACAGCACCACGAGGTCGCCTTGCTCGGCGTCTTTCAGGATGCGCGTGCGCTCCTCGGGGGCGGTCGATCCGGTAAGCAGCGCCCACGACACGCCCACGGTGTCGAGCAAGGGGCCGAGCCCTGTCGCATACTGCGTCGCGAGCACCTCGGTCGGCGCCATCATCATGGCCTGCATGCCCGTGTCGGCCACGGCCGCCAAGCCGAACAGAGCGACGGCGGTCTTGCCGGTGCCCACGTCGCCGAGCAGCAGGTGGTTCGCCTGGCGTTCAGCCCCCATCGCAGCCAAGAGCTCGCTGCGCGCGACGCGCTGCTCGTCGGTAAGCTCGAAGGGAAGCGCCGCCTCGAGGGCTGCCACGCAGATGCCGTCGACGATGTGGGTTGCGGGATCCTTGCCCGCGCTGCGTTCACGGGCCCGTGCCATCAGCTGCAGCTCGAGCAGCAAGAGCTCCTCGTAGGCCAGCCGGCGGCGCGCCTGGGCTACTTCGGCCATATCCTGCGGCTGTTGGATGCATCGTAGGGCGCTCCCGCGGCTCATCAGGCGGTACTTGCCGCGCAATTCCACGGGCAGGGGGTCGTCCAGCCCCTCCACCGCCTCGAGGGCGTTGCGTATGATGGCGCGCATGTGACCCGTCTTGAGCTTCTCGCTCGCATGGTGGACGGGAATCACCTGCCCCATGGCCGCCTCGTCGTCTCCGAGCCGCTCGATATACGGGTTGGTCATGCGCTTGAATCCGTAATTGAATTCAACCTTGCCCGCCACCGCGATGCGGTCCCCATCGTGGTACTGGTTCGTCAACCACGGCTGGTTGAAGCAGGCGATCATCAGCGTTCCCGTGGCGTCGACGAGGGTTATCTCGACCAAACCCAGGTTGCGGCGGCGCGTGCGCTTCGCCTCGATCTTGTGGATGGACCCTGCGATGGTGCACGACTGGCCGATGGGCGCGCCGATGACGGTCGCGATACGCGACAGGTCCACATAGCGGAAGGGGTATTCGCACACGAGATCGCGCACGGTATGGATGCCACGAGACGACAAGACCCTCTCCCGGGCGGGGCTCACCTGCTTCACAGACGAGACCGGCCGGTCAAGGGTCAGCGTTGCCTCGAGCCTGTCGACCACGGACGGTGCGGCCTACTCCACCGACAGCACGATGGGATACAGCGGTTGCTCGCCGCGCTGGGCGTCGATCTCCAGGTCCTCGTATTGTTCCTGGATACGCGCGACCAGGGCATCGAACCGCTCGTCGTCCATGTCCTCGCCGGCCAGGATCATCAGGTCGTCCGCATCCTCGGCCTCCATCTTCTCCAGGATGTCCAGCGTCACGTCTTCGACGCTGCGGCCGATGGACTCGATGGAATCGTCGATGAGGCCGATGGTGTCGCCCGCCGCGATGGCGTTGCCATGCGCGTCCTTGGCGTCCTTGATGGCCTGGGTGACCTCGCCGGTGTGCACCTCGGAGAAGGCCTCCGTCATCGACTCGATGTTCTCGGCCAGGGTGCCGTTTGGGTTGTAGCCGAACAGCGCGCTGAATCCCTGCGGCACGCTCACCGTCGGAACGATGTCGCACGGGATGTCCGAAACGTCCTTGGCGCTCTGGCTGGCCATGATGATGTTCTTGTTGTTCGGCAGGATGATGACCTCGTCGGCGTTCGCGCGCTTCACCGCATCCACGATGTCCTTCGTGGACGGGTTCATGGTCTGGCCGCCCGTCACCACGACATCGACGCCCAGGCTCTCGAGGATGGCGGCATTGCCGGAGCCGGCGGCCACGGCCACCACGCCGAGCGGCTTGTGGGTCGCCACGCGTTCGGCCTCGAGCTTCTCGTTGCGCTCGATGCTCTGCAGGTCCATGTTATGGATGTGCACCTCGAAGATCTGGCCGCGCTCGAGAAAATACGCGAGCACGAGGTTCGGCGTATTGGAATGCACGTGCACCTTGAAGCGCGGGGCATCGCCGACGCACAGCTCGCAGTCGCCCATGGTGGACAGGAAGCGCAGCGCGTCCTCCTTGTCGAGGGTCTCAGAATCGACCAGGAACTCGTTGCAGTAGCGGTACTCGCTGCCCTCCCAGTCGTTGATGTTCTCGATCTCGACCTTGGGCTCACCGCGCAGGGCCGGAACCTCCGCCGAAAGCTCGAGGCCCATGAGGGCGCTCGCGAAGGCGTCGAAGAAGATGGCCAGGCCGAAACCGCCGGAGTCGACGACGTTGTTCTCCTTCAGCACGGGGAGCAGGTCGGGGGTGCGGTTCACCGATTCGTAGGCCTCGGAGACGATGTATTTCAGCGTCTCGTCGGTCTTCATGCCATTCTTGGCAGCCTCGTGCGCAGCACGGGCCGAATCGCGCAAAACGGTGAGGATGGTGCCTTCGACGGCCTTGCGCACCGCCTGGAAGGCGACTTCCTCGGCGCGGGCGAAGGCCGTATCGAGCGCTTCGGTGTTCAGCGAGGTGGCATCGCCATAGCCCTCGCAGAAACCGCGCAGAATCTGCGAGGTGATAACGCCGGAATTGCCGCGGGCACCCATGAGCGCACCCTGCGTGACGGCCCGGCGGATCGCGGCCGAACCGGCCCCTGCGGGTAGCTTCATGACGTTTTCGACCACCGTCTCGATGGTGAGCGACATGTTGGTGCCAGTATCGCCGTCAGGTACGGGGAACACGTTCAGGCGGTTCACTTCCTCCTTGCGGGCGGTTAGAACCTGGCTGGCGGTAGCAATGGCGTTGATAATATCCTTGGAATGATAAGACATGGCTATGCAATCTCCTGGTACATGCTTGCTAGGATGGCGTGGCTTGAAGCGGGCCTACGAGCGGACGCGAACGCCCTCGACCTTCACTTCCACGGCGTCGATCTCGACCGATGCGTAATCCTTCAGGACGAAGGTCACCTGGTCGACAAGGTTCTTGCAGACGGTGCTGATGTTGGTACCGTGCTCCACGATGACGTACAGGTTCACGTGGATGCCAGCCTCACCTTGGCGCACGACGACGCCACGGCGCAGGCGCGAAGCGGGCAGGAGCTTGGCGAAGCCGTCCATGGCCGACGGAGCGCATACTCCGACGATGCCGTAGCATTCCAGGGCAGCTGCCCCAGCAAGGTCGGCCAACACGTCGTTGGAAATGTGCAGATCGCCGGGAATGTTGTTCGACATAGCTATCCTTCCGTCAAACGAACCGAGCAGTTTCAAATACGAATGTATAGTATAAACCCACTAGCAGAGCCACGCGAAGCCTTGCAGGGCTTTACAGCCAATCTGCATTTTTCCAAAACGGTGGAGAAACCGTGTTTCCGTGCCGTCTACCGTGGTTTCCCCCGGGAAATCCTTGGAAACTCCCGGCGGCGTGTGATATAGTGCTTTGGCTTTGTTGAGAGCGGCGGACCGGATGGCCCGTTGAGATAGTCGGAATTGGAGAGTGTGAAATGTCTAAGATCTGCGAAGTCTGCGGTAAGAAGCCGGTTGCCGGTCGTAGCGTGTCCCATTCGCACCGTGTGTCCAACCGCATGTTCCGCCCGAACATCCAGAAGGTCACCATCCGCGATAGCAAGGGTCATGTGCGCAAGGCCAACATCTGCACCAAGTGCATGAAGGCTGGCAAGGTCGAGCGCGCATAACAGCGCTTACAACCCGCGAAGGAAAGGCCACCCGATTGGGTGGCCTTTTTGCGTTCAGATGAGACACCCGCCCTTAGAGGGCGGGTGTCTCATTTTGCTAGCGGCGTTTGGTGAAGGCTTTAAAGGGCGAGGTGATGTCGGAGATGGCCTCGTTGATGTCAGCTAAGGTGGAAGCGCCGGTCTTGGCGACTTCGCGCAAATCGCCGGCGAATGCGCCGAGCTTCTCTTTGGCTTCGGGCGTGAGGATGTTCATGCCGTTGTCGTCATCGTCGTCCGCGGCGGCCTTGCTCGGAGCGGCCTGTTTCGCCGGCTCTTCGGCAGCAGCGGGTGCGGATTCGGCCGCGGCGGGCTCGGCAGCGGCCTTGGCGCGCGAGGCGACCTCGGTCTCCAACAGGTAGATGCGGTCGTCGATGCGATCGAGACGGGTTGCCATGCCCGGAAGCTCGGCTTCGCACGCGCGCACGTCTTCCTCGAGGTCGAGGAGTCGAGCGCGAATCTGCTCGATCATATCCAGCACATCTTGGTTCTTCTCGGCCATGCCAGCCTCCCGTAACATGCCCCATTCGCTGGGGCGCTTCTTTTACGCGGATTATCTTAGCAAAAAACGATGCGCTCAGTGGAAGCGGGCCTTCATGGCGCGCTCGAGGTCGCGCTTGGCGTCGCGCTCGGCCATGGCCTGGCGCTTGTCGTGCATCTTCTTGCCACGCGCGAGTGCTATCTCGACCTTCACGTAATTGTTGTCCGAGAAGTACATGCGCAGCGGCACGATGGCGAGCCCGCGCTCCTTCACCTTTTGCGAGAGCACCATGATCTGCTTGCGGTGCAGCAGCAGGCGGCGCTTGCGATCGGGGTCGGGATTGTTGTAGCTGCCATGGGAATATGGCGATATATGCAGGTTGTGCAACCATGCCTCGCCCTTGCGGATAAGCACGAACGCATCGGTGAGTTGGCAGTTGTTCTCGCGAAGCGACTTCACTTCGGTGCCGGTGAGCTCGATGCCCGCCTCGAACCGCTCCACCATGTCGAACTCGTGGAATGCCTTGCGGTTTCGCGCGATATCACGCTTCTGCTGTTCTTTTCCCTTAGCCTTTGCCATACCGTCCTCTTGTCTTGGATGCGGCCTCCAACTATACCGCAGAACCACCATCTGGGGACAGCCCCAATTGGCGGTTAGTCGGCAAGCTCGAAATCGAGTTCGCGCGACTGCACGCGCGCATCCACGAGCACGACGCGCACGCGCTGGCCTAGTCGCAGCACACGGCCGGAATCCTGCCCGGTGAGCATCTGGCGGCGCACGTTGAGCGAATACGGCTCGCCGAGCGACCCAAGCGGCACGAGCCCGGTCGCGGTGCTATCGAGCCGCACGAAGAATCCGTACGTGGAAACTTTCGAGATAATCCCTTCGAAGACCTGCCCGACAAAGCCCGCGAGATACTCGACGAGTTTGAGCTCCTGGCTCTGCCACGATGCCTCATCGGCCGTGCGTTCCATCGCCGAAGCATGCTCTGCGAGCGTCGCCAGCCCCGCCGCGCCGAACGCAGGCCCCGCACCTGGCAGGCCGAGGCAATGCTTGAGCGCCCGATGCGCCACGAGGTCGGGATAACGTCGGATCGGGCTCGTGAAATGAAGGTACTCGTTGAGACCCAACCCATAATGCGGCTCGCATTCGGCCGCGTAAGCCGCCCGCTTCAACGAGCGCAGCAGGAGCATCGAGACCAATTCGGCCTCCTTCCGCCCCCGGCTTTCCTCCAGCACGTCCTGGATGGCTCGCGTATTCCCCGCGGCGAACGCATCGAGGTCGACGCGCCGGCCGTAATCGAACTCCTGCAGCAAGGGCACGAGCATCCCGAGCGACGCCGGATCCGGTGCCTCGTGCACGCGGTAGATGGTCGGCTCCCCCTTCTGGAACAGGAATCGCGCCACCTGCGCATTAGCCAGCACCATGCACTGCTCCACCAACTCCGTGGCCTCGGTCGACTTCCGCAACGAATACCCGGTAGGCGTCCCATCCCCATCCAGTGCCACATGCACCTCAGAAGACTCCAAATCCAACGCCCCCGCCTTAAACCGCGCTGTCTTCAGCTTCTGCGAGAGAGCCCGCAACCCCCACAACCTCTCCCCCACCTCAGTGGATATGGCGGATGACTCCTGTGGCGATTCATCAGCGGGCGTCAAGTAAGGAGACGCAGGCGGGAGGTGGCCGGGGGGTGCCACGCGCAGTTCCGCACGACGCGAAAGTGCCAGTGGCAC
>JAUNCA010000040.1:0-14555 GCA_030526775.1 Coriobacteriia bacterium
TGCATTGCTGGCGCCTGCGTGAGCGCGTGCTCGACCTGTTCGAGCTCACCACGGGCGGCCGCGTCATCTTCTCCGACGTTTGCGTCGGCGGCGTGAACCGCGATCTAACCCCCGAGATGCAGCGCCGCATGCTCGAGGTCCTCGACGGCCTCAAGGACGAATACGGCACCCTGTGCAAGGCGTTCCTGAACGACACGTCCGTGCGCAGCCGTTTGGTCGGCGTCGGCTACATCAGCCAGGAATCTGCATTCGCTCAGGGCATGGTAGGCCCCTTCGCACGCGCCTCCAACGTGAACAACGACGTTCGCCGTTATGGCAACGGCGCCTATGGCAAGCTCTCGGACTTCCAGCCTATCCTGGACACCGACGGCGATTGCTACGCCCGCGTAAAGGTGCGCGCGCTCGAAGTGCTGCAGTCCATCGACATCATCGAAGAGCTCATCAAGACCATCCCCGATGGCGAGATTGCCATCAAGGTGAAAGGCGCTCCCAAACCCGGCGCCCAGGCCACCAACACGCTCGAGCAGCCGCGTGGCGAGTGCTTCTACTATGCCAAGAGCAACGGAACCAAGTATCTCGAGCGTATGCGCATGCGCACGCCAACGAGCATGAACCTCGCCGGCATGGCCACTTCGCTCGCCGGGTGCGAACTCGCGGACGTGAACATGATTGTCCTGACCATCGACCCCTGCATCAGCTGCACCGAAAGGTAGGCCGGAATGGGAAGCTTCAAACTCGGGGGCATGACCCTCAAATCCCTCTTCTCCAAACCGGAGACCATCATGTATCCGGTCCAGGAGCGTTATAAGCCCGAAGGCCTGAAAGGCCATATCGAAATCAACCCGGAAACCTGCATTCTATGCGGCATCTGCCAAAAGACGTGCCCGTGTGGCGCAATTGTCGTCGACAAGCCTGGTGAAACGTGGAGCATCGACAATTTCCGCTGCGTGCAATGCGGTGCGTGCTGGCGTGAGTGCCCGAAGGGTTCGCTGACGATGGAGCCGACGTACCCGGCGCCGTCGACCACGAAATCCGTCGTGACGATCGACGTGCACCCCAAGAAGCCCGAACGCAAGGCTGCTGCCGCCGACTCAGCTGCAGAGCCGAAGAAGCCCGCTATGAGCATCGAGGAGCAGCGCGCAGCCATGGAGGCCAAGATTGCCAACATGGACCCGGAGAAAGCCGCCAAGGTTCGCGCGAACTTCGAGGCGAAAATCGCCAAGCTACAATCTGAGCAGGCCTAAGCCACATCAGGCACACCAATGATAAAACCGCCTCCGCGCTACGGCACGGGGGCGGTTTTATGTTGTAACACCGTAGTGCTCATATGGGCATTCAGTGCGTTACATACCGCATTTGCCCGGTGTTGGTAAACTTGAACGGTTATGCGAACAGACGACATTACAACGAGCACGCAACCACAGGAAGGCGAGGCAAGCGACCGCATCCTCACGGCGGCAAACGTCATCACCTTTGCACGCCTATGCCTTATTCCGGTCTCGGTTGCGCTATTGCTGCAAGGGCACGATATCGCCGCGGGTCTTCTGTTCGGCTTCACGGCCGCCACCGATTTCGTCGACGGGATGGTCGCACGCAAGACGAACACGGTGACAAAGCTCGGGCAGGTCCTCGACCCGCTCGTAGACCGTTTGCTCATCATCGCAGCAGTCGTCTCGCTGCTCATCGTCGGGCGGTTGCCTTTATGGATCGTCGTGCTCGTGCTTCTGCGCGATGCCTATCTCATCGTCGGCGGAACATACCTTATGGGAAAGCGCGGAATCCGCGTTCCGGTAAGCTATGTCGGCAAGGTCGGCATGTGGTTCCTGTGCATCGGCTTCGCGGGTTTGCTGCTGAACGTGCCTATCCTCACAGGCCTCGGCTGGTGCGATTACTCATTCCTTCCCGGATTCAATGGCGAGCCCTACTGCGCGTTCATCTGGTTCGCCTACATCGGCCTCATCATCTCACTCACCGTCACCGTCATCTACACGGTGCGAGGAGCAAGGGCATTGTCCGAGCAGAATGCACGCAAGCGGGAGGTGACGGATGGCAAATAACGGATACCATCCGAGCCGCGCGCATGCACGCTCCCGCTATGCGGATATTCCCGTCCAAGGCGAGTCATCCACACCGAACGGAGAGAACGCGCAAGAAGCTTTCGCAGCCGGGCCGATTGCGAACAACACCCCCATAGACGCAAACGTCATTTACGAAGCGGAAGTCGACGCGCCTCAAACGGAACCTGAAACCACCTCTGCACGCAGGAGACCCTCGACCCTGAGTGCGGATGAAATCCGCCGCCGAAACGCTCGCACGCGTAAAAACCAGCGCATCGCACGCACCCAAAAAGATCGTCCATCGGCTGCAACAAACGGCAACCCGGTGGTAGCGTGGCTTTCGGAATTCGCGGTGAGTTATCGGAGGCAGCTCACGATAATCGCCGCCGTTCTTGGTGTCTTCTTCGTTATCGGCCTCCTTGATTTTGGCGTGAACTGGGGAAAGATTTATTCCGGCGTGCATGTCGGCGAAGTTGACGTTTCCGGTATGACGGTTGAAGAAGCCTCTGCTTCCATCGACCGCTATTATTCAGCGCGCCTCAAGAGCAAGGAAGTATCCATCTATGCCGACCAGGCCACCTTCGAGAAGGCCAAAGCAGGTCAGCAGATTGAAAACCCCGAGGAGTCGGAATACCTCTCGGCCGAAGAGGCGGCTAAACAACGGAAAGTATGGACGACCAATTCCACTGCGTTGGATGCACGGGTATATCCTGACGAGCTCGCAAAACAAGCGCTTCAGGTAGGCCGCGAAAATGGTGGAATAGGCGCTCGTGTATCAGCCCAGACCTTCGGCTGGAACATCGACCCCGCGATCGAGATGAATTCCAAGGCCATTGACAAGCTCGGGCGCAGCATCGACCGGGCCATCGGCAACCCGCACGTAGATTGCGATATCAACCTCACCGACGGGGTCGCCGTTGTTACCTCCGGTCACGCGGGCATCGAGGTCGACCGCGACGTATTGCGCGCCCAGATTCTCGAGCAGTTCCTCGGAACGGCCGTAGAAGACGGCTTCGTGGCAGTTGCCGAGGATGCCCCGATACGCATCGACCAAGCCACGGCGCAGGCTGTTGCCGACCGCATCAACGCAGGCATCGCCTATGGCGCGACCCTCAAATTCGAGGGCGCTTTATGGGAGGCAGGCACGTATGACCTTGCAAGCCTCATCGTCACCAAGAAGAAGCATAATGACGATGGAACATGGGAGCTTGTGGCATCCTACAACGCATCGGACGCGAAGGCGGCCATCCTCGAACACCTGCAATCCACCTACAACAAGCAAAACATCTCGGTGCAGTTCATAAAGTCCGATGACAGCATCATGGTGCAGACCGATGCGACCGGCACCATGCCCGAAGTTGCAAAGGCGCTCGAGGCATTGGAGCAGCAGACGTTGCTTTCGGCGCCATCCGATACGCCCGTCATCGAAGTCGCAGGCACGCAGATTCCCGCTACGATGAGCATCGAAGCCGCGATGGATTACGGCCTGATCACCGTAATCTCTGAATACGAGACCGAATACACGGGCGGTGCGACGAACCGCAACACGAATATCCACCTTGCTGCCGATTTGCTGAACAACTCGATCGTGAAGGCCAACGGCGGGACCTGGTCGTTTAACGAGGTTGCGGGGGAGTGCAACGAGGAAAAGGGCTTCAAGGGCGCCGGCGTCATCGTGGGCGGTGAATTCACCGACGATGTGGGCGGCGGCATCTGCCAGGTAGCCACAACCGTGTTCAACGCGGTATACGAGGCGGGGCTTCCCATCGATGAACGCTCCAACCATTCCCTGTATATCGCAAGCTACCCATCGGGACGCGACGCAGCCATCAGCTGGCCCGATCCCGACCTGGTCTGGCACAACGACACCAACTGCGACATCCTCCTGCAGACGTCCTGGACCGATGAAACCATTACGGTCACCTTGCTTGGCGTCGATCCGGGGTACTCCGTCGAAACGGTCGAGGGCGAATTCAAAGACGGCGAAAAGCATAGCGTGCGCACGGTTGAGAACGACGACCTCGAACAAGGGGAGACCCAGGTCAAACAGGGAGGCGTCGATGGCTCGAGCATCGATGTCATTCGTACGGTGCGCGATGCCAATGGCAATATCGTGCGCAAAGATACCTTCACTTCCGTGTATGATGCACAAGACGAAATCATCGAAGTCGGCCCCAATACCGATATAGACGTGTCCTCCCACTCCGAATCCGATGAAGACGAGGATGATGAGCAGGACGAAGACGACGAACTTGCGGATGAAGATGGGGTATCCGAGTCCGACGAAGAATACGAGTAAGGAAGAGTGAAAGGAGCACCATCTTGTTCTATCAGGAGGAACTCGAAACAATGCCGCGCGAGGAGCTCGAACAGCTCCAACTCGAGCGGGCACAGAAACTCGTTGCCTACGTATACGAGCGCATTCCCTTTTACAAGAACTCATTCGACGAGGCTGGCGTGAAGCCCGAAGACCTTAAGACGCTCGACGATCTTCGCAAATTTCCCTTCACCGTAAAGCAGGACTTGCGTGACGCCTATCCGTTCGGCCTGTTCGCCGTGCCCATGGACGAAGTTTCGCGTATCCACTGCTCGTCTGGCACGACCGGCACCGCGAGCGTCGTCGGCTATACCGAGCGCGACCTCGAGGAATGGGCAGACTGCTTCGCCCGTTTCGTACGCGCAGCGGATTGCGGTCCTGGTTCCGTAATGCAAGTGGCTTATGGCTATGGCCTGTTCACCGGCGGTCTTGGTGCTCACTCCGGCGGTGCGCGCGCAGGCTGCGCCATGGTTCCGACCTCCACTGGCAACACGAAGCGCCAGGTTCGCCTCATGCGCGATTTCGGCACGGAGCTGCTCGCCTGCACGCCGTCATACGCATTGGTTATCGCCGATACCGCCGCTAAGATGGGCATCGACAAATCCGAGTTCAAGCTGAAGTCCGCCATCCTCGGTGCCGAGCCCTGCTCAGAAGGCATGCGCAAGGAGATCGAGGAGAAGCTCGGTTGCCAGGTGTACGACATCTACGGCCTCTCCGAGGTCATGGGCCCGGGCGTCTCCTGCGAGTGCTCCGAGCAGCACGGTCTGCATGTGAACGAGGACAAGTTCATCATCGAGATCGTCGACCCCGAGACCTTCGAGCCGCTGCCCGACGGCGAGTGGGGCGAGGTCGTCTTCACGACGCTCGCGAAGGAATGCAGCCCGCTCGTTCGCTACCGCACGCGCGACATCTCGCGCATCCTGCCCGGTGAGTGCTCGTGTGGCCGCACCGGTCGCCGTATGGACCGCATTGCCGGCCGTACCGACGACATGCTCATCATTCGCGGCGTCAACGTGTTCCCGGTCCAGTTCGCGCAGGTCATCTCGGAATTCCCCGAGGTTACCTCTTACTATCAGATCATCATCACGACGAAGAACGCGCTCGACCGCGTCGAACTTCAGGTCGAAACCGTCGACGATTTCCCGTTCGACGAGATCCGTCGCCTGCAGGACCTGAAGAAACGCATCGAGACCGCCCTCAAGGAGAACCTGCAAGTGGCCGTGAGCGTGAAGATCGTCGAGCCGATGACCATCGAACGCGCCGAAGGAAAGGCAAAGCGCATCATCGACCTGAGAGGAGAGGAAAATGCTTAACCAGCTCACCGTATTCCTGCAGAACACCGAGGGGCGCCTTGCCCAGATGTGCCGCGTGTTGGCTGATGCCGACATCAACATGCACTCGCTCTTCATCGCCGACACCGTCGACTTCGGCGTTGCTCGCGTCTTCTGCGACCGCCCTCGCGCTGCCCGCAAAGCGCTCAACAGCGCTGGCTTCCGCGTCAGCGTCATCCCCGTCGTGGGCGTTAAGGTCCCGAACCGTCCGGGCGGCCTCGCCGAACTCGTCGAGCTCTTCGACAAGCACGGCATCAACATCGAGTACAACTACTGCTTCACCATCAGCGACAACCAAGCCATAGACATCATCAAGTGCGACGACGTGGGAGTCGAGAAGATCCTCGTCGACGCCGGCTTCGTACTCGTTCAGAAAGAAGAGATTTACCAGCGTGACTAAGCGTTACACACAACACGCATCACATCGACAATACGCAAGCCTGCTGGCTTGCGTATTGTCGTGCGTGCTCGCCCTTTGCATCGCAGCCGCGCCGGCGTTTGCAGACGTACGCAACTCAGATCGTATCGCTGGATCGTCTATCGAGGAGCGCGGCCTCACAACGGCGCTATGTCCTAATATCGAGGCCAACCATGCGTTGCTGATTGACGACACCGGCAAGGTCTATTTCGAGCGAGGCGCACACGACCCCGTGAAAATCGCCTCGATCACAAAGGTGATGACAGCGCTCGTGGCTCTTGACTACGACCCGAGCTTGAAGATGACCGTAACCGTGACGCCAGAAGCAGCTGCAATCGGCGAGTCGTCTGCCATGCTCATCGAGGGCGACAAGCTTGACATGAAAAACGCGGTTACCGCCATGATGGTTGCCTCGGGCAACGACGCCGCCGACGCCATCGCGGCATCGGTCGGCGGTGCCATGCTGAAAGAAGAAGGGCACCCGGGTGCCTCTGCCGAGAAGTCGGTTGAGCGTTTCGTGCAGGCTATGAACGACAAGGCGAGCGAGATGGGTCTCGAGGACTCCATTTTCGCGAACCCCCACGGCCTTGACGATGGCGAGTATGCCGGCGATTTCCATTGCACCGCCTACGATGTGGCCGCCATGGTGCAGCTGGCCATGCAGAACGATACCTTCCGCAAGGTCGTCGGCAGCGAAACCGCGACGGTGAAAATCACCCGCGACGGTGAGACCGTCACCGAGGAGCTCACGAGCACCGACGAGTTGCTGAGCATGTACGAGGGCACGGTCGGCGTGAAAACGGGGTACACCGACGAAGCCGGTGGCTGCTTCGCAGGAGCGAACGACCATGATGGCCGCGAATACTATGCAATCATCCTTGATTCCACGGATGAATGGCAGCGCTTCCTCGACACGCAAGACCTCTGGAACTGGTGCTACCAGTACCTCAGCCAATACCGGCTGGCCAACGCCCCCGAGTCGATCGAGGCCACCATTGGCGAGAATACGGGTTCGTATCCGCTGATGGCGCGTGTGGCGCATCTCGACTGGATGGACCGCTCGGTCGCAGCCACCATCGCCGATCCCGACCAGGCCATCGACGTGTTCGCGCTTGAGGGCAATATTTCGCAGGAAGCGGTGTTCAATGAGCTGCATGGCTCGGTGCACATGGGCGACGTGGTGGGCACGCTCACCTTCAAGCAGCGTAATAACGATGTTGCAACCGTCGATCTCATCGCCGCCGAGGATCTCGGCTCTCCCGACATATTCACGGGCATCGCCATCTGGTGGCAACGCCTGTGGGGCAATGACACCGTTGCTGAAAATGAGGTTTTGAACACGACCCCGTTGCTCATCGACAAGACCCAAACCGTTTCACCCGGAAACTGATAAGCTGTTCATCGATTTCGATTTCGTGTAGGAAGGGCGCCATATGGAAAAGACTTGCCCGGTATGCAAAGGTACCGTATCGCCACTGGACGCGGCGTGTCCCTCGTGCGGTTTCAAGCTGCATGGGGCGACGCAGGAATTCCGCCCGGTCACGCTCCCTCACGAGACCGGCGAAATGGATGCACCGGCTTCCCCCCAGAAGCCCGTGTCCCTCACCGTGCTGAAAGGCCCCCAGGTCGGCGTGAGCATCAGCCTCATCGACAACGGAAGCCCGCTTGTGGTTGGCCGCAGCCCGAAATGCGAGGTATTCCTCAACGATATGACCGTATCGCGTCGCCACGCGCGCATCGAGCCGACTCCGGCTGGCTGGCAGATCACCGACCAGAACAGCTACAACGGCATATGGGTCAATAACAAAAGCGTTACCAGCACCATCTTGAAGAACGGTGACATCATCCAGATCGGTGCTTTCTGCCTGCGCGTCGACTGCTAGGAGTCGCGCGGGAATCGAGTTTCACACTGCCAAATGAGAGGAGACCAGATGGCATTCCTATCGGGAAACGAAGCCATCGCCCAGGGCGCATGGGAGGCAGGCGTCCGCATCGGCGTGGCATATCCCGGAACACCTTCGACTGAAACCATGGAGGAGTTCTCGAAGAAGCCCGGCGTATACGCCGAATGGGCGCCTAACGAGAAGGTCGCGGTGGAAGTGGCCATGGGTGCAAGCGCCGCCGGTGCGCGCGTGCTCGCCACGATGAAGCACGTTGGCGTCAACGTCGCCGCAGACCCGCTGTTCACCGCTTCGTATACGGGCGTTAACGGCGGTTTCATGGTGCTGTGCGCCGATGACCCCGGCATGTTCTCGTCCCAGAACGAGCAGGACTCGCGCTTCTACGCGCATGCTGCTCACCTTCCCATGTTCGAGCCCTCGAATTCCGACGAAGCCCTGCGCTTCGCGCGCGACGCTTACGGGCTTTCCGAGCAGTTTGACACGCCGTTCCTCATGCGCACGACGGTTCGCACGAGCCATGCCAAGACCGTCACGGAAGTGGGGGAGCGCACCGAGGTCGAGTTGCGCCCCTACGAAAAGGACGCCGCGAAATGGGTCATGATGCCCGCATTCGCCAAACCGCGTCGCGTCATCCTCGACGCACGCGACGCCACATTGCGCGAGTGGGCCGACACCTGCCCGTATAACGCCACCGAGATGCGCGACAGCGCCATGGGAATCGTATGTTCGGGCGCATGCTATCAATATGTCCGCGATGCCATGCCCGAGGCGAGCACTTTCAAGCTCGGTTTGGTGTGGCCGCTTCCGCAAAAGCGCCTTGAGGAGTTCGCCGCGTCCGTCGACAAGCTCTATGTCATCGATGAAGCCAGCGATTACCTTTCCTCTCATGTGAAGGCGCTCGGCATCGATGTAGCCCCGTTCGTGAACGACCTGCCTCATTGCGGCGAGGTGTCGCCGCTGGCCATCGCCCATGCCTTCGGCAAGCCGCTTCCCGCACACGAGACCATGCCCGACGACGTCCCCGGACGTCCGCCCGCGCTGTGCCCGGGCTGCCCGCATCGCCCGGTCTTCAAGGAGCTCTCGCGCATGCGCGCCATCGTCACGGGCGATATCGGATGCTATACGCTCGGCGGCCTTCCGCCGCTGTCTGGCATTGATTCGACGCTTGACATGGGCGCATCCATCTCGATGGCACACGGTTTCGAGCTCGCGCTCGCCGGCACCGAGCATCGTCCGGTCGTCGGCGTCATCGGCGATTCGACGTTCGGGCATTCCGGCCTGTCTTCGCTGCTCGGCACCGCGTATAACCGCGGTACGGGCACGATCTGCATCCTCGACAATCGCACGACCGCCATGACCGGCCAGCAGGGTAACCCGTTCAATGGCGTTACGTTGCAGCACCGCGTGAGCCGTGAGATGAATATCGAGAAGATCGTCGCAGCCCTCGGCATCGAGGATATCCAGACGGTGAATCCTCACGATATCAAAGCTGTCCGCGCCGCCTTGAAATCGGCAACCGCAAATGACGACCTGAGCGTTATCGTCTTCCGCGCGCCTTGCGTCCTGCTCGACAAGAAGAACCGCAAGCCTGCCTGCGAGATCACCGACAAGTGCACGGCCTGCGGCTCTTGCATCCGCATCGGCTGCCCTGCGCTCTCGCGCGATGAGGCCACGGGCTGCGCCCTCATCGACCCAGACCTCTGCATCGGCTGCGGCGACTGCGCCCAGTACTGCCGCTTCGACGCCATCCGCGTTCCTGTGGCGAAAGGAGGCCAGAATGCCTAGCATCGATATGACCGAAGCCAAGACGCTTCTGCTGTGCGGCGTTGGCGGACAGGGCACCATCCTCGCATCCGACCTGCTCAGCCGCACCATCCAGGCCGCTGGCCTCGACGTGAAGATGAGCGAGATCCACGGCATGTCGCAGCGCGGCGGCGCTGTTACCACCGTCGTTCGCTTCGGCAACGAGGTGCACTCCATGGTCTGCGACGAGGGTAGCGCCGATTACATCCTGTCCTTCGAGACCACGGAAGCACTGCGAAACATCCCGTTCCTGAAGGTCGGCGGCACGTTGCTCGTGAACGACGAGTCCATGAAACCGCAGCCGGTGCTCACCGGCAAGGCGAAAATGCCCGAGAAAGTGCAGGAGCGCCTGGTTGCATATGGCGCAAAGCTCGTTCCTGCATCGAAACTTGCACGCGAAGCCGGCTCCCCGAAATCGGCAAACGTCGTCCTCCTGGGCGCGCTTGCGGCAAGCTTGCCTTTCAGCGTGGAGAGCTGGGAGGAGATCATCGCGTCGAAGGTTCCGCCGAAAACCATTGAGGCGAACATCCGCGCGTTCCACCTCGGCCTCGACTGCGTGAAGTCGTAACACATGGCGCTACCTGCTATCCAAACAGCAGGGGAGGGCGTGGTCGGCCGCATGGCCCCCACGCCGAGCGCCGGTTTGCATATCGGCAACATCTTTTCTTGCCTTATCGCGTGGCTCGCGGCGAAATCTGCCGCGGGCCGCATCATTTTGCGCATCGAGGATGTGGACCGCGAACGCTGCCGGCAAGAACACATCGATACCATATTGTTCGATCTCGAGCGCCTCGGGCTTGTCTGGGATAACGAGGAAATCCTCTACCAGACGTCGCGCACAGAGGCCTACGATCGCGCATGCGATGCGCTCAAAGGCGCTGGCCTGCTCTATCCCTGTTTCTGCTCACGTGCGGACTTGCACGCCGCCTCTGCGCCGCATAGGGGAGAGCGCTTTGTCTACGCGGGCACATGCCGCCATGTGACGGGAGAGGAGCGCGAAACGCTCTGTCGCAGCCGCCGGTTCGCCTTGCGCCTCGAGGTTCCGGATGAAAACTTCATCATCCAGGATGCAATCCAGGGTTCGTTCACCCAAAACCTTGCCCACGAATGCGGTGATTTCATTATCAGGCGCTCCGATGGCATCTACTCCTACCAGCTCGCAGTTGTCGTCGACGACCTTGCCCAGGGCGTCACGCAGGTTGTACGTGGCGTCGACCTGCTGGAATGCGCACCGCAGCAGGAATACCTGCGCAAGCTTCTCGATCCAACCGCAAAGCCACTCTCGTATGCGCACATACCGCTTCTTCTCGACGAGAACGGGCGGCGCCTGGCCAAACGAGACCGCGATATCGGCGTTTCCGGCTTGCTTGAGCACTTCGGCACCGTAGAGCGCTTGTTAGGCCACCTCGCGCATCTTACCGGCTTGCGCTCCACTGCAGAGCCGACGACCGTGCAGGAACTCCTCGACGGCTTTTCTTTTGAAGCACTGCAGGGCAAGCAATCCATAACCTGGAAAATGCCCGGCGAATAGACAATGAGTCAAAGAACGTATCTTTGACTCATTTTTCCCTTCGATTTGCTAGTTCGTGCGTGCAAAGAAAAATGAGTCGAAGATACGTTCTTCGACTCATTCCTTTCAGCGGTTATTGTTTAACCTTACAAGCCCACAACCACGATGCCGGAGAGCAGGATGGCCGCTCCATACGCGAATCCGAGCACCACGTTTGCCGAGGTGATCGCGGACATCGCGGCTTGACGCGTCTCGTGCACGAAGGGATTGCGGAACAGGCCCAGAACCGGGGGATAGGCGGCAAGCAAGAACAGCAAGCCAAGCGATCCGGTGGGATAGAAGATCACGACAAGCAGCGCTATGAGGAAAATCCACAGGAACACGAGCGAATGGTATGCGATAACCGAATCCTTGCGACCGAGCGAGACGGAAAGCGTCGCGCGGCCGACCTTGCGGTCCTTCTCGATATCGCAGGTATTGTTCGTGAACATGATGAGGCCGATACCGATGATAAGCGGAAGCGACTTCAACAGAACCCACCAGGAGAACTGGCCGGTGAGCGCGGTATACGAAGCCATGGTGATAAGGCCGCCCATGACAACGCCACTCACGAGCTCTCCGACGGGGAAGTACGACAACGGCTTCGGGCCACCGGAATACAGGTAGACGCACACCACGCCGATTAGCGCGATGACCAGCGGAATCCACCCGGTAGAAACGATGACGTAGATGCCAAGCAAAAACGCGATCACGATGAATACGACCGCCAAATTGCGCACGCCATAGGGCTCGATGTCGTTGTATACCAGCACCGCATCGGTTGGGTCATCCTGGTTCTCGCGCGTATCGGCGCCCTTCACGAAATCCTGGTAATCGTTGAAGGTATTCACGGCCGATTGCATGAGAATGCTGATGAGCAGGAGCACGATGACCATGAGCGACGAGAGCATGCCGTCATCTGCCGCCGTGAGGCACATCGCCAAAAAGACCGGCATGATGGATGCGGCCCAGGTATGCGGGGCGGCAAGCTGAAGCACGAGTTTCGGCGTGAGTCCGCCGAATAGACCCCGCGATGCGCCGCTAGCGCCTTCGGCATCGTCGAATACCGATGGTTTACCAGAGCTCTTGCGGGTGCCGGTGCGCTTCTTCAATGTGCTTACCATGCCGTGGGCTTTTCCGCCTTCTTCCTTGGCTTTCGCCTTGTTCTGCGGCGTCTTTGCCTTAGGTCGCGGTTTCGGCGCAGCCTCTTGTTCGGTTGCGGTCTTTTCTTCTTGCACGTTGTCTGGCATATCCATTCCTCCAACTGCATACATTAGTCGCACTATTTTACTTCATATTGCGAATACTTGCCCATCCACACGCAAAGACTTGTGGATAGCTCTGGCAAATCGACCAAGGACTATGTTTCGTGCTTCCTGTAATGTTTTACTTGTATAGTGCTATTTCGATTGCGAATATGTATATTAAGGATGTTTGCAACAAGCCTGCATGGAACATCGAGCGGGGGAGACCAAAGATGAGGGCATCTCTGTTAGAACGGTGCGAAACCCAGATTCGCAATGAGGCCGCTCTTCGCAAAGGGCATTTTTTAGAGTACGAAACGATAATGAAGCTCGGCGCGATGCTGTTTGACAATGCTGGCCGAGAAGTCGACGCAGAACGCCTGAAGGAGTGTAAGCGCATCCTGAAGCGGAAGGCTGGATTCTTTTCCAATTTCAGGGGCAATCTGCAATACATTGTGCAGATCAAGATGGCGCTCTCCGACAATCCGGAGGCTTACATCGACAATGTCTTGTATGTCTACGGGAAGCTTAAGGGCAACCGTAAGTTCCCCGGAGAGCCGCTAGCCATGGCAGCGACGACCATCTACGAGAACTGTCCAGCAAAACTTTACGATGAGGTCATTGCAAAGACTCTTGAGACATATTCCCAGGTCAAAGCAAAGCATAGGTTCCTCACCGACCAGTCGGATATGTCGACCATCGCACTTATGATTATGGCTGGAATGGACCCGGATATAGCCTCTGAACAGGCCGAAGAGCTCTTCGTGGCACTAAAGAATCGCTTCCGCATAGGCTCTGATGCTGCACAGACTGCAGCAATGGTTCTCTCACTGTCCGAGAAGCCCGTCTCTCAGAAAGTCGAAGATTTCATTGGCTTGTTCGAAGCATGCAAGAAAGCAGGCCATGCCACCTCTAAGAACAAATCGATGTGCATCTATGCCACATACGCCGATCTTGACATCGACCGCGCGACCGTCGTTTCCGAAATCGGGGAAGTTGACGAATGGCTGAAGGGGCATAAAGGCTATGGCGCGCTCGGCGTTGGCGGGAGCATGCGCCGCTTGATTGCCGCAACTCTGGTACTAGAAGACTATCAGGCAAGCACCGCAGCGCCATCCGTCCACGCGACCCGCGCGGTTACGCAAGCGATCATCGAGGAGTTGCTGCTCATCCTTATCAGCATCATCATTTGCTCGATTATCATCAGCACGACGGTGAGCACTACGAATTAGTATTCGATTGAAGGATGGAGGCCGCGTCTTATGGCGCGGCCTTTTCTATGCGCGCAAAAGAAAGATGCGTACAAACACGATGGGGTACAAACCGCATAACCCCAGCTAAACAACACTTCCACAACATGACATAAGATGTATTATCAGACATTCGCAGTAAACGCCTGCTAGCTGGGAGTCATCGTGGCGAATGTCTGATAATACGCTTGGGTTATCAGACATTGCAGATGGTGCTTGTGAGTACCCTGTTCTGGCGGCAATGTCTGATAACCCTCGCCTTGGGTTTCGGGCGTT
Source organism: Coriobacteriia bacterium (assembly GCA_030526775.1). Taxonomy (GTDB): domain Bacteria; phylum Actinomycetota; class Coriobacteriia; order Coriobacteriales; family Eggerthellaceae; genus UMGS1519. The sequence goes on from JAUNCA010000040.1 coordinate 14,147, forward strand.
GGCTGCGCGCACTGGTTTAGGTCTTGATGGGATGGTTTTGGCGGGCTCGCCTTCGGCGTTGCCCGGTACAAGCGTATATTCGGGTTTTGCTCGCCTTCGGCTTCGCTGGGTGCTCGGCACTTTGGAACCGTCTTTTTATACGCTGCTACTACGTCATTCTAAGCGCAGCTAAGAATCTCCAGCGGTCCAAGCATTGATTGGTGCAAAATTACACAGAAATAGACCATTGACCTGGGGATACGCATTCTAAGGCGTTTTAAGGGGGTGTTTTGGGTTTCCATGAGTATTTACTCATGGAAACCGCGGATTCATAACTCTTTATGCCTTTACGGGGCTCTGTCCACCGAAACCGCTGCTGCCGAAACCACCTTCACCGCGTACGGTGTCATCTAAATCGTCGACCACGTTG
>JAUNCA010000040.1:14565-15689 GCA_030526775.1 Coriobacteriia bacterium
CTCGACCTTCATCAGAACTAGTTGGGCTATGCGGTCGCCGGGCTCTATCTTTATTGGGGTTTTAGCGTCCATGTTCACGGCTATCACGCCGATCTCGCCGCGATAGTTGCTGTCTATAAGGCCTGGAGCGTTTACCAGTGAGAGGCCTTTTTTCAGCGCATTACCGGATCTTGGCAAAACGAAACCCGCGTAGCCTTCGGGTATTGCGATGGCGATTCCGGTGCGGATAAGCGTGCGTTCGAATGGCGCGAGTTCGTAGGATTCCAGGGCATGCAAATCGACGCCGGCATCTCCTGTGTATGCGTTTGCCGGTACTACCGCGCGTTCGTCGAGTTTTTTAAGCGGAATGTACAGATGTTCGTTTTTCGCCATTAGCGATAATCCTCCAGAGCCTGCTTGAATTCCTCGATGCTCTTGAAGTCTTTGTACACGCTTGCGAAGCGAATGTAGGCGACGTCGTCGAGGTTTGCGAGGCGGCCGAGGGCCATGTCGCCGAGGCGCTTCGAGGCGATCTGGTTGGTGTTGCTCGAGCGCAGCTCGAGCTCGATGTCGTCGATGAGGGCGTTAATCTGGTCCGAGGTGATTGGGCGCTTCGCGCAGGCGGTGACGATGCCGCGGAAGAGCTTGTGGCGGTTGTAGACTTCCGTCGAGCCGTCGGATTTGGTGACGGTGAGCGGGGATTCGCCGAGGCGCTCATATGTGGTGAAACGGCGTCCGCACGAAAGGCACTCGCGGCGACGGCGAATGGTCATGCCGTCGTCGGAAGGACGGGAATCGACAACTTTGGAATCGAGATAATTGCAGTTAGGGCAACGCATTCTGGTACGCTCCTTAGAGTCTTGCTACATTTTGGTTTCTTTTGACCCTGTAGTGCGAATCTTAGCACGTAACCACTAGATGTAGTAGTAGGATTGTAGAGGAATTTTCGATAATCGGTAAATGAAAGGACCCAGCCGCAATCATGAGTGAAAACACGCTGAAAATCGCCATCGCGCAGATGGAAGTCGTTGCCGGGCAGCCCTCGAAGAACCTTGCGACCATTGCGTCCTTCGTCGAACGTGCGAAATCGAATGGCGCAGACATTGTCGCTTTCCCCGAGCTGTGCGTCGGCGGGCGTTTCTTGG
>JAUNCA010000163.1 GCA_030526775.1 Coriobacteriia bacterium
GGGTCGTTGCCGTCGAGCGTCACCAGGATGTACGCACCGGCTTCGCGGCCGTCGATCTCGGTGGGGAACACGCTCTTGCCCAGGTAGTTGGCAGACGCGTCCACGATGTCGCGCTCCATGAACTCGATGGACTGCGGAGCCAAACCGGCGAGCTTGATCTCGGGAACGGTGCGGATGGCGGCATCGATGTTGTCGAACGGCAGGATGAAGCTGGTGTTGGCCTGCGGATTCGGAACGAGCTTCATCGTGAGCTCGGTGATGACGGCAAGCGTGCCCTCCGAGCCGACGATGAGGTGCAGCAGGCTGTAGCCCGAGCTCGTCTTGTTCACGGCGCGGCCGATCTCGAGGATCTCGCCCGTGGGAAGGACGACGGTCATGGCCATCACGTAGTCGCGGGTGGTGCCGTACTTCACCGCACGCATGCCACCGGCGTTGGTGGAAACGTTGCCGCCGACGGAACCGGTCTTCTCGCCCGGATCCGGCGGATACATCAGGTCGTGCTCGAGGGCATCGGCCGCGAGGTCGCACAGGCGCACGCCGGGCTGGATGCGCACGTTCAGGTTGCGCATGTCGTACTCGAGAATCTGGTTCATGTTCATCGTGCAGAGCACCACGCCGCCGGCCAGCGGGGTGCTGCCACCGACCAGGCCGGTGCCGGCGCCGCGAACCGTAACGGGAATGTCATTCGCATAGCAAAGCTTCATGATGGCGGAGACTTCCTCGGTGCTCTCGGGAAAGCAAACCGCCTGCGGCATCTTCGTGCCGTAAATGGGCATCTCGTCATGCGAGTAGTCCTCGTTCACGCCCTCCGCATACTGGAAATCCTCCTCGCCGACAATTGCCTTCAGCTGCTCGGCCAGCTCTTGCGTCAACTCTTTGAATTCAGCCATGAAATCCTCCTCGCGGGTTCACCCGTTCAGACCCCCCGGTAGAAACCGGAGCAGTAACCTGGTTCCTTGTACACATTGTACCGCCACGCGAAGCGATTTCACCGAGCAACCGGTAACCGTTCCGCCCAATTGCGTTTCCAATGGATATGCACCCGCTCGATAGGCTGCCCCATTTAAATGTCCCGCAAAACAGAACTCCCCGGGAATGGCGCACCATTCCCGGGGAGCATCCCGTGCAATCTGACGAACTACCCGGAGCCGTTTATCAGCTTTCGCGCCTTAGCGCATGTAGTACGGCTCCACGTACGCCGGCAGGCCATCTTCGTAGATAAGCACGGGCGAACCCTGGATGAGCGGACGCAGGTAGGCATACGCCTCGTCGGTGATGCCCGCATACTCCGGCAAGATCCACTCCTTCGGGAAGCCCTTGACGAAGTTCGCCACCTGGTCGGCGTCGATGGCGAAGTAATCGACCTCGTACTCCTCGCCCTCGCGGCGCTTCACGCCCACCATCTTGCCGGTGAACGCCTTGTCGGCGCTGCGCATATGGGCGCTCATGCCCAGGCGGAACGACTCGGTGACGTCGACCAGCGACTGCTCGGAAGCATGCGAGCGCTGGGCGGAAGAGAGGTCCTGGACCTTCGCGCGCGGAGCGGCGTCGGCCTCCAGGATCATGGACTTCAGCGCCTCGCCGGCACCGCCGAGCACGGCATGGCCGAACAGGTCGTTCTTGCTTTCGCCCGCGGAAATGTAGGTGCCATCAGCGTAACGTGCGCCCTCGGACACCACCACGTAGCACTTGCTCTTCTGCTCGATGCACTCGCGCACGCGCTTGAGGAAGAGCTCCTTGTCGAAGGAATCCTCGGGAAGGATGACGATGTCGACCTTGCCCGAAAGGCATGCGGAGGCAGCGAGCCAACCGGCGTCGCGGCCCATGGTCTCGAGGATGAAGACCTCCTTGCGGGAAGCCGGGTAGACGTTCAGGTCGAGCCAGGTCTGCAGCGCGGTCGTGGCGATGAACTTCGCGGCGGATGCGAAACCCGGGCAGTGGTCGGTATGCATGAGGTCGTTGTCGACCGTCTTCGGGCAACCGACGAAACGGCGGTTGGTGATCCCGTTCTTCGCCGCATACTCGGACAACGCGGCCACGGTGTCCATGGAGTCGTTTCCGCCCGTGTAGAACAGCGTCTCGATGTCGTACTTCTCCATGATCTTCATGAGCTTTTCGAAGTCCTCGACGTTGTCGCGCTTGAGCTTGTAGCGGCAGGACCCGAGTGCAGAAGACGGGGTCTGGCGCAGGACGAGGTTCTCATACTCGGTCATGTCGGTGAGGTCGACGAAGCGCTCCTGCAGGATGCCCTCGATGCCGTTGAGGCCGCCGTAGACATGCTCGTAGATCGGATTCATCTGGTTGGCCTTCACCACGCCGGCAACGGTGGCGTTGATGACGGAGGTCGGACCGCCAGACTGTGCAACGATGCAATTGGACATTGATTTCCCCTCTCTGTATAAGAGAAGCCCCGGAACCGGGGCTTCTCGTGCCTTTTAGCTAGGCGTTACCGCCGGCTTACTGAGCGAAGAGCTCGATGCTCTGGCCGTCGGCCACCGTGACCATAGCCTTCTTCCAGCCCTTGGTGTAACCCTGGGTCTGGTAGCGATAGCGCTTCGGCTTCGGCTTCACGTTCATGGTGTTCACCTTGACGACCTTGACGTTGAAGAGCTCCTCGACGGCCTTGGCGATCTCGATCTTGTTGGCCTCCTTGGCCACCTCGAACGTGTAAACGCCATACTCCATGCCGTCGTAGCTGTGCTCGGTGATAACCGGGCGGATGATGATATCGCGTGCGTCCATTTATGCAAGCACCCCCTCGATGTACTCCACGGCCTTCTCGGTGAGGACCAGGTTCTTGTTGTCGAGGAAGTCGTAGGTGTTCATCATATGGGCGGTGATGATCTCGACCTTCTCGAGGTTGCGGAACGACAGGTAGGTGTTCACGTCACCGCTGTCGATGACCAGCATGGTGCGGCCGGTGAGACCCCAGGCAGCCAGCATGGCCTTGGCCTGCTTGGTGCTCGGCTTCTCGAACTCGAGGTTCTCGACGACGGTCAGCTCGCCGTCGGCTAGCTTGGCGGAAAGCGCGCTGCGCATGGCCAGCTTCACGACCTTGCTGTTGACCTTCTTGGCGTAGGAACGCGGATGAGGTCCGAAGACCACGCCGCCGCCCGTCCAATGCGGTGCGCGGATGGTGCCCTGACGCGCACGGCCGGTGCCCTTCTGGCGCCACGGCTTCTTGCCGCCGCCAGAAACCTGGCCACGCGTGAGGGTATTGCTGGTGCCCTGGCGCCAAGAAGCGCGCTGGGCAGTAACGACTTCATGCATGACGGCCATGTTCGGTTCAATCTCGAACACGCCGGCGGCAAGCTCGAGGTCCTTGACCTTCTTGCCGGCTGCATCCTTTACTTCGATGTTTGCCATTTCAGTTTACTCCTTGGTTGCTTTATGCCTGACGGATGCGGACCGTAGCGTTCTTGCCGCCCGGAACCGCGCCCTTCAGCAGGATCAGGTTCTGGTCTTCGTCAACGCGCACGACCTCGAGGTTGCGCACCGTCACGGTCTCGCAGCCCATGTGGCCGGGAAGCTTGAGGCCCTTGAAGACGCGGGACGGGGTGGCGCACTGGCCGACCGAACCCGGAGCGCGATGGAAGTGCGCACCGTGGCCGCCGGGGCCGCCGCCGAAGCCGTAGCGCTTCATGACGCCCGCGAAGCCCTTGCCCTTCGAGGTGCCCTGAACGTCGACCTTCTTGATGTCGGCGAAGTTGGCAACCGTCACGGTGTCGCCGCTCTTGTACTCGGCGGCGGAGTCCAGACGGACCTCGCGCAGGTGCTTGACCGGCTCGACGCCCCACTTCTCGAAGTGGCCGGACATCGGCTGGTTGACCTTCTTGGCCTTGACGGCACCGAAGCCCAGCTGCACGGCCTCGTAGCCATCGGTCTCGGTGGTCTTCACCTGGACGATGGTGTTCGGCTCGGCCTGGATGACGGTGATGGGGATGAGCTTGTCATCCTCGGTGAACAACTGGGTCATGCCCAGCTTGGTTCCGTAAATCGTCGTAATCATGCGTATCACTCCCCTAGAGCTTGATCTCGATGTCGACGCCGGCGGGAAGGTCGAGGCGCATGAGCGAATCGACCGTGGACGGAGTGGGCTCGAGGATGTCGATGAGGCGCTTGTGGGTGCGCATCTCGAACTGCTCACGCGAGTCCTTGTCGACGTGCGGGCCGCGGACGACGCAATACAGGTTGCGCTCGGTCGGCAGCGGGATGGGACCGGAAATCTTGGCACCCGTCTTCTGAGCGGTGTCGACGATGAGCTTCGTGGACTG
>JAUNCA010000164.1 GCA_030526775.1 Coriobacteriia bacterium
TGATTGGGGTCAGGCCCGATTTTGCCCCTTGACAATGTCCTGCTCATATTAAAAAGCAGGTCAGTTGCCTGACCTGCTACTCATTTCTGGTGGAGATGATGGGGATCGAACCCACGACCTCGGCGTTGCGAACGCCGCGCTCTCCCAACTGAGCTACATCCCCGTTTTGGATGCCCTAAGCGGTGCGGTTTGCTATTTTGCCACGTCGGCGGCAAAAGTCAATGGCCGCTCGCGATTCACAAAAAAGCGAGATTAGTTGTCCTTGAAATCGTCGGAGAGCAAGCCCTCTTCGATCGGTTTCATGGTAAGAACCTTATCGGCCGCCAACTCATCGATAATCGCCTGGAACAGCGACTCCCCGCCCTGAGAAAGCTCGACCATGCCCGTCAGGACATCGACGTATTGGTAGGACTGGCGGACGGTCCGGCCGCGCTTGCGGTCGACTTCCATAATGAAAAGCTGCGGGTGCACCTGCGTGAGCGTGCCCTCGCTCTCCATGATCTTCGAACGGCCCATGTTCGCCTTCACGTGAAGGCGTTCTCCCACGAGTTCCTCGAGCGTATCGTGAATCTGGTCAACAATGGTTGCCTGCTTGGCGAGATCCATAAATCGCATCCTTTATCTAAGTTGGTTTCGAGCAGCGGATTCTACCACGCAATTTGCGAAAGGGCATTTGAGGAGGATAAACGGCAAAACCCCTTCACAATCCATGCAAATAGCCCCCAAGAGCAACGCACTGCTCGTCCTCGCAACGGGACGTGTGCCACACGCTAGAGATACGGCAGGGCGGCCTTCCCCAAAGCCTTGAATTCCTCGAGGAAAAGGCTCTCTCCGCGGCGCTTCGGGTCGATTCCGGCAACTGCGAATATGTCGGGCAGCACGCCGAGGATCTGCTTGCCTGCAACACCTTGCCCGCCAAAGAAGGTCTTGCAGGAGTTCGCAATGGTCTTACGGCGCGTCGCGAAGGCGGCATCGGCCATGCGGCAGGCCGCTGCGCGCTCTTCGAAGGTCAGCCCACAATCCGCCCGGTCGAGCCGGATGACCGAACTCTCCACCCGCGGCGGGGGGAAGAAATTCCCCGGGCTTACGGAGAAGCGGCCTGCGGGTTGAGCGTACATGCAGAGCTTTACGGTATAGGCGCCATAGTTCTTCGTCCCCGGCTTGGCGGCCATGCGGTCGGCCACCTCGGCCTGCACCATCACCGTGGCCGACTCAACGCTCGTAAAGCGCTCGAAGCAGTCGAGTACCACGGTCGCAGCAACCGCGTAGGGCAGGTTTGCCACCAGCTTGTTCGGCGGAAACGGCAGGTCGTCGGGAGATAAATCCAGCGCATCCATGTTCAACAGCGTGAACCGATCGGCCCAGGGCGCGCACGTCTGCGCAAGCACCGCAGGTAAATCGGCGTCACGTTCCACCGACACCACGCGTCCGGCCGTCTTCAGCAGCGCGATGGTGAGCGTACCGATGCCCGGCCCCACCTCGAGCACGTTGTCTTCTTCGGAAAGCGCGGCCAGGTCGATGATCTTACCCAAGATGGCATCGTTCACCAGAAAGTTCTGCCCGAGCGCCTTCTTGGTGGCCAAGCCATGCGCCTCAAGCACCTCGCGGGTGGCCGAAGGTGTGGCCAGCGGGGAAAGCCGACCGTCCGTCATCGCATATCCTCCTGGACCGGGACCGATCCGATGTGCGGCGTCGCCGTTTCGAGCGAGAAGCCCGCCACGGCAAGGGCGCTGCGGCAGATGGCAACCAGCGGCTCGAACCCATGTGGGTCGCCGCCCTCTCCCACCACATGCAAGTACGCCGGGCGTTTGGGCAGCGCGCGCGTATTCTTCCAGTAATGCGGCTGCAAGCGGTCGAGCAAGGCCTTGAACTGCGATGGCGGCCCCGCGAAATACACCGGGCTCACCACGTGGAGCTCGTCGGCTTCATCGAGCGTCGCCATCACGCGCACCATATCATCTTCGAACACGCACGCGCCTTCGTCGCGGCACGTGTTGCAACCGATGCAGCCGTGGATATCCATCCCCGCAATCGAAAGCGTGACGATGCGATCCGCCGTATTCGCTGCTGCGAGTTCTTGCGCGAGTGCGTCGGCGATAGTGCGACAGCGACCCTGCGCACGGGGACTCCCGCACAATACGACGCGGCGTACGATGCCGTCGGGATGTCGGGCTACGAGCGCTGCCATGCGGTGGGCTCTCTGTCGAACAGGGCAAGCGCATTGTCGTGGAACTGTTGGATCAGGGCGCGGCGCCCCTCTCCCGGCTCGCATTCGAACACCTCGGCAAGCTTCGCCGCGGTGAAGATGGTATGGGCGGATTCACATTTCGTGCCACGCAGCGGGACCGGCGTCATGTACGGCGCATCGGTCTCGGTTACGATGTGGTCCGTGGGCACGAGCCGCGCAGCCTCGCGGGCGTCGTCGGAGCGCGAGAACGTGATGGCCCCGCCATACGAGATGTAGCAGCCAGCCTCGATCCACGGGCGCAGCTCATCCGGCCCCAGGCTGCAGCAGTGCAGCAGGACACCGGCTTCGGGCAGGCCCTCTTCCTTCAGGATCTCCAGCGCCTCGGCATGCGCATCGCGCACATGCAGCTGGATGGGCAAGCCGGTCTCGTGGGCGAGGCGAATCTGCTCGCGGAACACGCGGCGCTGTTCATCGGGCTCGGAGTTGTTGTAGTAGAAGTCGAGCCCGATCTCGCCGATGGCGCATACGCGCGAATCGTGGAGCAGCTCGACCAGACGGGCTTTCACCTCGGGGGTGAACTTGCTTGCATCGTGCGGATGGCATCCGGCGGCGATGCGCACACGCGGAAGCGAAGGGGCCTCGGGCGCGATGTTCGCGAGTACCGGGCGCGCGTCTTCTAGCCACGTGTCGAGTCCCGCGAACACTTCTTCCATGCCGTCGGTTGCCATGGCGAGCGTGCAGATGAAATCCACCCCATGCGCAGCGGCGCGCGCCAACACGAGCGGCGCATCGCCCGGCCCCAAATGCGTATGCGCATCGGCGAGAGGCGCCTCGAGCGGGGGCGTAGGCGGATCAACCACCTTGCGCTCCCCGTTCTTTTTCTTCAACCTGAAGAGCGTGTCTTCAAAACCCGTCGTGTTTACCCAGGTCATATGCTAGTCGAGTTCGATAGCGTTCACGTCGAGACGCGGGAACAGCGGGTCGCCGATCTCCACCGGGTTGCCGGCAGGCAGCTGGCCCCAGGCGGATGCAGCTTCGATGTCCGTGACCTGCTCGATGTCGCCAAGACCCAGGCGGCGGAACACTTCGGCCGAGGTGTTTGGCATAAGCGGGGCCATGAACAGCGCGATGATGCGGATAGACTCGAGCGCGTTATAGATGACGGCAGCGAGTTCATCGGCCTTCGCCTCGTCCTTCGCGAGGTTCCACGGGGCGGAATCCTCCACGTAGTGGTTCACAGCGCTCGCAAGCTCCTGGACCGCAGCGGCGGCTCCGGTGAAGTCGACGTTCTCCATGCAGGCGTCGAACTTCGTGTACAGCTCATCGGCGATGGGCTTCAGCGGATTCGCGGCAGCATCGGCCTTGGCGGCCGGTACCTGGCGCGCGAAGTACTTCTTCGTCATGTTGAACACGCGCGAGCACAGGTTTCCCCAGGTGTTGGCCAGGTCGGCATTGTACACCTGCACCATGCGCTCCATGGAGATGTTGCCATCATGGCCGAACTGCACGTCGCTCATGAAGTAGTAGCGGTAGGCGTCCACACCGAAGATGTTCACGAGGTCGGCCGGCACCACGCCGTTGCCCTTGGACTTCGACATCTTCTCGCCCTTGGTCAGCAGGAAGCCGTGGCCGAAGATATGCTCGGGAATCGGCATGTCGGAGGCCATGAGCATGGCCGGCCAGATGACGCAGTGGAAGCGCGTGATGTCCTTGCCCACGAAGTGGTACTTGTACGGCCAGCGGGCGGCAAACTCCTCGGCGCGGTCGGGGTCGGCGTATCCGATGCCCGTCGCATAGGCCAGCAGCGCGTCGGCCCACACGTATGCCACGTGGCCCTCATCGAACGGCAGCGGCACGCCCCAGTCGAACGTGGAACGCGAGATGGAGAGGTCTTTCAGCCCGCCCTTCACGAAGGTGACGATCTCGTTGCGGCGCGTGACCGGCAGGATAAAATCGGGGTGCTCGTCGTAGAACTTCAGCAGCGGCTCCTGGAACTCGGACAGCTTGAAGAACCAGTTCTCCTCGCCCGAGCTCATCAGCTGCACCGGACGCTTGCAGTCGGGGCACACGAACACGCCGT
>JAUNCA010000165.1 GCA_030526775.1 Coriobacteriia bacterium
AGGCGCTGAAGTGCAAGGAGACCGGCGAGGAGAAGACCATCCTCTTCGGCCTGACGGGCACGGGCTTCTTCGACATGTATGCCTACCAGGCGTACCTGGACGGCACCATGACCGACTACATCCCCACCGACGAAGACCTCGAGCGCGGCTTCAAATACATCCCCGACGTACCGGTGAATTAAGACTAGCTTCCACTTCAAGCGCAGCGAAGGCCTCCCCCGCTCCAGACACCATTGGACGGAGAGGCCTTTCGTCGTTCCGCGGAACGGTGGCGGGTTTGGGCGGTCAATTTCAGAAATGGAACGCCAAACCCGTCCCCCGTTCCACCACAGTCGGGGCGGACAAGCGGAATAACCCTAGTTCTTCAGGCTGTTGATTGGCGCGGGGAAACGGCCGCCGCGGTGTGCAAGGACAGTGCCGGCGAAGGTGTTCACGGGCATCACGGGCGCGCTGCCCATCAAGCCGCCGAACTCCAGGATTTCGCCCATCTGATAGCCGATGGCGGGGATGACGCGCACGGCCGTGGTCTTGTTGTTGATGACGCCGATGGCGCATTCGTCGGCGATGATGCCGAAAATCGTCTCGGGGGTCGTGTCGCCAGGAATGGCAATCATGTCCAAGCCGACCGAACACACACAGGTCATGGCCTCGAGCTTCTCGAGCGTGAGGGCGCCCGCCTCAGCCGCGCGGATCATGCCCGCGTCCTCGGACACCGGAATGAATGCGCCGGAAAGCCCGCCGACGCTGCTGCTCGCCATGACGCCGCCCTTCTTCACGGCATCGTTGAGCATCGCGAGGGCTGCGGTCGTGCCGGGGCCACCCACCTGCCCGACACCCATATCTTCCAGGATATCGGCCACGGAATCGCCCGCGGCAGGAGTCGGTGCAAGCGACAGGTCGAGGATACCCTGCTGGTATCCCAGACGCTTACTGGCTTCGCGCGCCATGAGCTCGCCGGCGCGGGTAATCTTGAACGCCGTCGCCTTAATGGCTTCGGCAATCTCGGACCAACTGGCATCCTTCGGCATGTTCTTCAATACGGCATGCACCACGCCGGGGCCGGAAACGCCGACGTTGATGATTTCGTCGCCTTCGCCCGATCCGTGGAATGCACCCGCCATGAACGGGTTGTCCTGCACGGCGTTCGCAAACACGACGAGCTTTGCGCAGCCATAGCACTTGTCATCCTTGGTGGCCTCGGCCGTGGCCAGTACGGTGTTCGCCATCATCCACACGGCATCCATGTTGATGCCCGCGCGCGTGGAGCCCACGTTCACCGACGAGCACACGAGGTCGGTGGTTGCCAACGCCTCGGGGATGCTCGCGATGAGCTTGCGGTCAGCCCGCGAGATGCCCTTCTGCACGAGCGCCGAGAACCCGCCGACAAAGCTCACGCCGACTTCCTTGGCAGCGCGGTCCATAGCGCGCGCAACAGGCGAGAGGTCCTCGCCCACGCAGGCGCCCGCCACTTCGGCGATGGGGGTGACGGAAATGCGCTTGTTCACGATGGGGATACCATATTCGCGCTCGAGCTGCTCGGCCGTGGGAACCAGCTTCTCGGCAGCGGTGGTCATGCGGTCGTAGACCTTTGCAGCCATCTTATCCACGTCGCTGTCGGCGCAACCGCGCAGGTTCAGGCCCAACGTGATGGTGCGGATATCAAGGTTCTGCTCGCCCACCATGGCGAGTGTTTCGGCAACTTCTTCCGGGGTAATCTGCATCGCGGATCCCTGTCTACTCGTCGGATTCAACCGTTCCGATTATACACGTGTCTGGCCTGGGCTTGCCGCTCACCCCGCCTACCGGACACGTTCGCAATTTTGGTATAAATTTTTGTTCCTTATTCAATTGCAATATTTTCTTTTATCAGTATACTTTTTTGCTACATGCAACATCTAATTACACAAGGAAATGAAGCAGTCAAACGTACGACAGGGCTTGGTGAGCTTGCTCACCTCGGATTCGTTCCAGCTGCTCTGCCTGCTCGAAAGCCTGCAGGCAGAGACGCTGGACGGACCGCGGGTGCGCGAAAGCCAGGAGGAGATTGCAGAGCTTTTTCATGTGAGCAAGGGAAAGCTGAATCCCCTCATGCAAGCGCTCGTGTCATCTGGATGCATCCAGAAGCACCGCGCGCGTAGCGGCTACCGGGTGACGCCGCTAGGTTCGCAGGTCATCTCCCATATCGGGAAGCTGGAGGCAATCGAGCGTAGGCAGAAGCAGCTCACCGGGAAGGCGGGCTAGGACATGAAAGGGTTACGGGGAATGCTCGGCTCGGAAAAACGGATCTTTGCGGGAAAGCAGCGCCTGCATGTGGAACCGTTTTGCCCGTTCCTCACAAACGACACCGGATATCAAGCGCTCCAACGCAGCCGCAACACGCTTCCGCATAACCACAACGCGTTGGGCAATACCGGATCTTTCAACCCGATTGCCGACAGCAACCAGAAGCGCCCCACGTGGCGGAATAACTACTGGTAAGCCGCCTGCGAGTCGGATTCTTTAGAATCCGCCCCAGGCTTTCGCGGCGGCATCTTCGGCTTCGGCCTCCTCGCTGGCGGCCTCTTCCTCCTCGATGAGCTCCGCCACCTCCGCCTCGTCCAGGTCGTGCTCTGCGCGGACACGCTCGGCTTCCTCGGGCGTGATGCCCTCTGCTTCGAGTTCCTCTTCTTCCGCTTCGCTTTCCATCTGTTCGAACAGCTGCGACTGAGCGCGCACCTGGCGGATTCCCTCGGCCTCGATGAACACGCGGGTCGCATCGGGGAAGCGCTCGTAGATCTGCGCCTCGATGTCGTCGACGGCACGCAGGATATCCACGGCGTCCGACTCCAAATCGAAGTTCGCATCGATGGTTATCAACAGCTGGTGCGGGCCCATGTACATCGAGAGCACGCGCCCGCAATCGACAACATAGGGGTTCGATTCCACGATTTCGATGACATCGCGGGTCTCCGGCTTGTTCAGGCCTTCGCCGATGAGCAGCTCCTTGGTCTCGGTGAGCAGGATGAACGCCACCGCCATGAGCAAGAACGCGATGAGCACCGACGCGATGCCGTCGATGTAGGGGTTATCGAGCGCATGCCCGAGGACCACGCCGAAGAACGCGAGCACGAGCCCGGTCTCGGCGGCCGTGTCCTCGAGAACGACGGTGTAGAGGCTCGGGTCCTTGCAGTAGCGGATGAATTTGATGGGGCCCATGTCGCCGCGGGCAAGGTTGAACTGCTTGATTGCGATGCCAAGTGTCGTGCCCTCGATAATCATGGCAGCTACGATAACGATGATGTTCAGCGTCGGGTCGCCCAAATGCGTCTCGGGCGTGATGTTCACTAAATACGAAAGGCCCTCGACAAGCGAGATGCCGCCGCCGACCGCGAAGATGAGCACGGCAACGACCAGCGTCCAGAAATAGAGCTCCTTACCGTGGCCAAATGGATGGTCCTCGTCGCTGCCCTTTTTGGACTGGCGAATGCCGAACAGAACCAGGATGCCGTTTCCGGAATCGACGATGGAATGGATGCCTTCGGAGACCATGGCCTGCGAGCCCGAGAGTCCGGCTGCGATGAATTTCACGATACCGACCAGGATGTTTCCGATAATCGCCGCGGCTACGGCAATGGTCGAGCTGCCTTTTTCGCCCTTTTCTGCTGGTGGGCGCCGCACACGCTCGATAGGGTCGGTGGGATCGATGGGTTCCAAGAGGTCTTGGATGCGCGTTGAATCACCAGAGCCATCAGACGGCCCGAGATCCGTTTCTTTGCCGGCATTTGCCGGCCGCGTACTGTGATAGTCGCTCAAGGCGTTCCTTTCGATGCATTGCAGATGGATTGGTATTGTAGCGAAAGCCCGCCGATAGGCAAGCAATTACCCAAGTCCACCACACCGAACGGCAGGATAGCGCGAGCCGCGCGGTATACTTGCCGCATGAAGAAGATGCGGCTTGACGACATATTGGTGGAACGGGGCGTCTTCCCCGACCGCGAGGCGGCGAAGCGGGCGGTAATCGCCCACGAGGTGCGCGTCGACGACGTCTACCCCACCAGCGCCGCCGTGAAGGTGAGCCCCGAAGCCAAGATATATGTGAAGGATCGCATGCCTTACGTCTCGCGTGGCGGCTACAAAATGCAAGGCGCGCTCGATGCATTCGAGCAGAGCGTTGAGGGCTTGCGCTGCTGCGATATCGGATCGTCCACCGGCGGTTTCTCGGATTGCCTGCTGCAAGCGGGTGCCGCGCAGGTAACCTGCGTGGATGTGAATTACGGCGAACTCGCCT
>JAUNCA010000166.1 GCA_030526775.1 Coriobacteriia bacterium
TTCAACCGGGCTATCAAGAAGCTGTATGAGGATGGCACCATCGCGGAGCTCACCGAGAAATGGGCGAGCGTCGACGACTCGATCAAGACGCTTCCCGAGCAGGATTGGGATGCGCCCAATGGCACGCTCAAGTTTGCGACGACCGGCACGCTCGAGCCGTTCTCGTATGCGGGGCCGGGTGGCGAGGCCATCGGTTTCGACGTGGACCTTGCGCTGCATATCGCCAAGGAACTGGGGTATCACGTGGACACGCAGATGATCGGCATGGACGCAATCGTGGCCAGCGTGGATTCGGGCAAGGTCGATTTCGGCGGGACGCTCACGTATACCGAGGAACGTGCCAAGGCCGTTGATTTCTCGGATTCCGTCATGCCGGTCTCGGTGTCGGTTGTCGTTCGGGCGAAAGACCCGGTCGCGCAGCAGCAGTCGCTTTCTAGCTGGCTTAAGGAATCGTTCCACAAGACGTTTATCGAGGAAGACCGCTGGCTGCTCATCCTCGGTGGCTTGGGCGTGACGCTTCTCATCAGCGTGTGCGCTGGCGTGTTGGGAGCGATTCTGGGGTTCGGGACGGTGATGCTGCGCCGCCGCGGAACGAAATGGGCCGAAAAGCTCGTCACCGGATACCAGGCGGTTATGGGTGGCGTGCCCATCGTCGTGTGGCTCATGCTGTTCTACTACGTGGTGTTCGGCGGTGTCGACATTGCGGGCGAAATCGTCGCCATCATCGCGTTCACGCTTGCTTTCGGCGCCACATCGGGTTCCACGATGTGGACCGCCATCGAGGGCATCGACGTCATCCAGGAGGAAACCGGCCTAGCTTTGGGATACACGCGCGGGCAGACCTTCCGCAAGATTATCTTCCCGCAGGCGATGCAGCAGTTTTTGCCGCAGCTCATGGGCCAGTTCGTCAGCCTGATGAAAGAGACGGCCGTCGTCGGATATATCGCGGTGCAAGACCTCACGCGCGTGGGCGACCTCATTCGCGCGCGCACGATGGATGCGTTCTTCCCGCTCATCGCCATCGCGATCATCTACTTCATCGCGTGCCGGGTGCTCGCGCGGGTTATCGGCCGCATTACCGCGAAGATGAAAGTCGAGAACCGGCCACGTACGGTCGAAGGCGTGGATATGGGTTCCGACGAAACGGTGCAGAAGGATATTGGCAAGCCATCGCAGGGGAGCGACCAGGTGGAGCACGAGCAGGAGAGCTCGCCACCCGGCTCTGCCGGTGAGGAGGAGGTGAAGCTATGAGCCTCTTGGAAGTGCGGCACCTCCGCAAGGAATACCCGGGTATCGTGCCCCTGAAGGATATGAATGCCACAGTTGAGAAGGGCGAGGTCATTTCCATCATCGGCCCTTCCGGTACGGGAAAGTCGACCTTCCTGCGCTGCTTGAACATGCTCGAGAAGCCCACGAGCGGCCAGATCATCGTCGACGGCGTGGACATGTGCGACCCCGCCACCGATTTGCCGGCAATGCGCCGCAAGATGGGCATGGTGTTTCAGAACTACGCATTGTTCGGCCATAAGCTCGTGGTGGAGAACCTCATGATGGCGCCCATGGACCTGCTTGGCTTGTCCAGACAGGAGGCATACGACCGCGCAATCGAGCTGCTCGACATGGTTGGCCTGAAGGACAAAGCCCTCAACTGGCCGCATGAGCTTTCGGGTGGCCAGCGGCAGCGTGTGGCGATAGCACGCGGTTTGGCCATGCAGCCCGAGATCCTGCTGTTCGATGAGCCGACTTCTGCGCTCGATCCGCAGATGGTATCCGAGGTTCTGAACGTCATGACGCAGCTCGCGCGCCGTGGCCTCACCATGCTCGTGGTAACCCACGAGATGCGTTTCGCGCGTGATGCTTCCACCCGCGTGTTCTATATGGACCACGGCGAGCTGTGGGAGTCGGGCACCCCGGAGCAGATATTCGAGCACCCGCAGCGCAAGGAAACGCACGATTTTGTGTTCCGCGTGAAGAGCTGGGAGTGGGACTTGGGTCCTGGGTATGTGGACATTCCCGCGATGATCGCGTCGCTCGACGATTATTGCGCCCGCCAGTTCATCGGTGGGAAGGCGGCGCACTATTGCCACATGATACTCGAGGAAGTCGCAGTCGTGCAGCTGCTCGAGCTGGTGCGCGAACGCAATCTTTCCAACCAGCGCATTCACCTGAGCCTGCGCGCCGGAGAAGGCGGCGTGAACATGGAATTCATCGTGGACTGCCGCGGCACGGCACTCGAGGGGGAAGACCTGTTCTCGATCGGAGAAGGCGGTATTTCCCGCATGATTATCGATGGCCTAACCGACCACGCAGAAATGCCGGTCCCCGGCCTCGTGAAACTCTACATCAAACGAACCTAACCACCCAAGTCAGACCCTCACCCTTTCAGGTCGCCTGTGGTGCACCGCCTAAAACGCGCCACTGGCGCGTTTCTTAACGGCGTTTCCCCTCGCGGGTTCAATTCCCGCGACATGAAATGGAAAACCCCAGGTCGCGTTTCCGGACCTGGGGCCTTATCTTTGGTGGAGGCGGAGGGAATTGAACCCTCGTCCATACCAGATTCGCCACAGGGCGCTACAGGCTTAGTCGCTTTTCAGATGTCGGGCGCGCTCGGCCAAGCGACTGGCGTTGCGGTTCCCTGCCGGTTCAATCTTTATCCAAGCCATACCGGTCACGTGCCTGGATGCATCTCCCGTAGGTGACGTCGCCACGGGGCCAGGAGCCAACCTCCGCTTTGACGGCCGCGATTTAATTAAGCGGCGAGGGCAAGCTGCCCAGAAGTGTTCTTGTCAATTAAATTTGACGGTACCCCTGTTTAACGTGGCGAGGAGACCACGACCTGCTCCCCATCTTGAACCTGCCATGTCGAAACCAAGTCGCCCCCATAGGTGGGGAAGCAGGAACGCTTCTCAAAGTGCTGCCCGTACTGGGCGGAAGCCCATTGTAGCGCGCCCAAAGGCGAATGCAAGCGCCTGCATAACCCCACCACCGCAATTGCTTGCGGTCCGCGCCGGATGCCCGCTGGAGATGAGACACCCCACCTCTGAGGGCGGGTGTCTCACTACATTAACCGACAGTATGTAGGGACTCTTGCCCCAGGTTCGTCATATTTTGGGGTCTCGAGCGTAAAACAAGAATTTCGTTGCAGCACTCTCGCGCGAACTTCGCTTTGATGGAGTATCATATGTATAACGCAATTGAAATTTGACTCGTGTTCACGGGCCAAACGGAAGGAGCCTTTCATGAGAACTGAGCTATGCGATCTCCTCGGGATTGAATACCCGATCATCCAAGGTGCAATGGCGCATATCACCGATGGTAAGTTCGCAGCCACGGTAAGCAACACGGGCGCACTCGGCGTCATCCAGTCCGGCTTCGATTATCCGGACATCGTCCGCGAGCAGATCCGCATCGCAAAGGCTAACACCGACAAGCCGTTCGCGGTCAACCTCATCATGGAGTCCGAGGTTGTCGAGGAGAACGCCCAGGTCGTCATCGACGAGAAGGTGCCGATCGTCACCATTTCCGCCGGCAACCCGGCCAAGATCGTCCCGCCGCTGGTGGAAGCTGGCGTGAAGGTGCTCTGTCTGGTCCCGCACGGCCGCGCAGCCAAGAAGATGCAGGACCTCGGTGCGACCGCCATCATCGCCGAGGGCATGGAGTCCGGCGGCCACATCGGCAGCATGACCACCCTGCCCATGGTTCGCCAGATCGTCGAGGCCGTGGATATCCCGGTTATCGCCGCTGGCGGTATCGCCGATGGCAATGGCCTGCTCGCCATGCTCGCGCTGGGCGCTGTGGGCGTGCAGATGGGCACCGCCTTCCTCGTGGCGAATGAATGCCCGGTGGCCCAGGAGTACAAGGACCTCATCGTGGCCGCCCAGGACGACGCCACCATCCTCACCGGCGAGCCCGGCGGCAAGCAGGTCCGCTGCATCAAGAACCGCTTCACCCGTGGTTACTGGCGTCTGTACAATTCCGGCGCTTCCAGCGCTGCGCTCGACGCGTTCTGCACCGGCTCCATCGGCCGTGCGAAGAATGGCGACGTCGTGAACGGTGCTGCTTCCGCTGGCATGATCGCCTCCATCATCAAGGAGTGCAAGCCCGCGCAGCAGATCGTCGACGACATCATGGCTGAGGCCGATGCTGCGTATGCGAGGCTGAAGGAGATTTACGGTTAAAGCTTCTGGTTAAACAACCATGCACGGTAGTGGCGGCCCTTCGGGGCCGCCCTTTATT
>JAUNCA010000167.1 GCA_030526775.1 Coriobacteriia bacterium
CCTGGTTATTTGCTGTATATAAGCGGAGCGTCGGGGCCGTTTGCCTTAAGCAGATACCCGATGAGCCGCATAGCCTTGATTTTCGCAGCGGGGCTTGCGGCAAGGAATCCGCGCCACAGCACTGCGATGAGGGGTTTGAGGTTATCGAGGTTAATGCTGGTGTTGGCTGCGCGGCAGGCGCCGACGATGAAGGTGCTTATGAAGCAACGCAAATCCAAGCTCATGAGCTGGACCCATCGTGACGTGAGCATGCCGGTTTGCAATTCCTCTGCGCTGGGTGTGCGGGTGGCGATGCGGCCATCCACGATGTGCACGGAACAGAGGTTATGCGTTCGGCTGTCGACTGCTTCCGTGTAGGTGAAGACGCTGGGGTCGCGCCGCTCGAGCATGAGGGCCACCATCGAGGGGAAGATGTAGCGCTGAAGGGGGAAGGGGAGCTGGTCGTAGCGGGCGAGGATGATGTCGTCCAAGTCACCGAATTCCGGACAGTTGATATCGCCGAGGCGGAATGACGGCGGTCCGTCGAACGTCACGACGCGCTCGATGCGCGGCAGAAGCTCATTCGGCGCGTATACGGCGACATGATCGGCAAGCCCGCCGCCTTTCGAATGCCCGCATACGATAAAGGAGGCATCGGGGTAGGCAGCGGCGGCATCTTCGAAATAGCGCAGGGCTTCGGCTTCGCCGGGACCTTCGACCTGCCAGATAAGGTCGATGTTCTCTTGCCAGCCCACGAGCAGGGTGTTGGTGCCGCGATACGCCACGATTACGCGCCCATCGGGCAAGGGGAAGCAGCCGGCGCCGAACTGCACGCCGCGTTCCTCGTCCACGATGCAGCGGAATCGCTGAAGGGAAATCCCGGTGAAGCGCGGGTTTGCGAAGAGGGCCTCGATGAACGGCAGCATGCCCTTGGGGTGGCAATCGTGCTCGACGTATTCCCATGGCGTGCCGTAGCGAGGCATGTCTCCTATTGGCGTTGACGCCGCCTCGTCGAAGGTGAGCGGGAAACGTTCGAATTCCGCGTATATGAGCGCGGCGAAGGCCATGAGGTCAACGTCCGTCAAGGGCGCCTCATCGAAGGGCCGCTGTTCAACCTGAAGGTAGTGTTCGAGGTTCTCTTTGCTCATGGCGCCATTGTAGGACATGTTTTTCGTTATGGTTGCAAGGACGGCATTTTGTCGCATTTGTCTAGAATTGCAACACGATATTAGGCTGCGTTAGCTCTGGATGGCGGACGTTTGCGTAGTAGCATGTGCATGAGAGGGACCCGAGGACCCAAGCGCTCGCTTTGATTCAGAAGGCTTCCGGATGCTCAGTGCTGGGAGGATGGCGTATGACAACTTACGATTTCGATATTCCCGTCGACCGTTTCGGGACGGACTCCCTGAAGTACGATCGGGCGGAACTGTTCGGCCGCTCTCCCGACCTGCTATCGCTTTGGGTTGCGGATATGGACTTCAAGACGCCCAATGAGGTAATCGAAGCCATCGTGCAGCGTGCGAACCATGGCATCTTCGGCTACACCGACCCGGGCGCCGACTATTACCAAGCGGTAGCGGCTTGGATGCGCAACCGGCACGGGTGGGAGATAGACCCAAAGGGCATCCTCACAACACCGGGCGTGGTGTTCGCGTTAGCCGTGGCCGTGCGCGCCTACACGCAGCCCGGAGATGCGGTGCTGTACATGCCGCCGGTGTATTACCCCTTCGCAGGCGTTATCAAGGAAAATGGCCGCACGCTAGCCGAGGCCCCTCTTGTCTTCAATGAAAACAGTGGCCGGTATGCAATCGACTTCGAGCAATTCGAACGCGTGGCGGTGGAATCGGGTGCCAAGCTGCTGTTGTTCTGCAGCCCGCACAACCCGGTGGGGCGGGTATGGCGCAGGGAAGAGCTCGAGCGGTTGGCTCAGATATGCCTCGAGCATGGCATAACCATCGTGTCCGATGAAATTCACGAGGACTTTATCCGTCCTGGCCACAGGCACGTTCCCACCGCAAGCCTCTCGCCGGAGGTTGCCGATATCACCGTCACGCTCACAAGTGCGAGCAAGACCTTCAACCTGGCGGGCTTGCAGGTGGCAAACGCCATTTTCTCGAACGAGAAGCTCCGCCGCGAATTCGCGACGGCGTTGAACGTTACCGGTTACAACCAGGCGAACACGCTGGGAATCGTCGCGACGAAGGCCGCCTACGAGTTCGGCGCATCGTGGCTCGACCAGCTGAATGCCTATCTCGAGGGCAACTGGGCGATCCTCGCCGATTTCCTCGACAAGCGCATCCCCGAGCTCAAGCTCGTCGAAGCCGAGGGAACCTACCTCGCATGGGTCGACTGCCGCGCGCTTGGGCTCGACGACAAGGGTCTCAAACGCTTCATCTTGGACGATGCCAAGCTCTGGCTCGACCAGGGCGACATCTTCGGCAAGCCCGGCAGCGGCTTCATCCGCATCAACATCGCCACGCAGAAGGCCTACCTCCTCCGCGCCCTCGAACAGCTAGCAAGTGCCGTTGCCGCCCGACGCCAATAAAAGCCAGCCCCCGTGCCAGCGAAAACGGCTAGCTTTCACTGACGCAGGGGCTACGGCCTGTGTTCTCTAATTTGGGAATCCACTACCTCCCGACGCGTGCGCGCAGCGGTTCCAGGTAGGCGGTTTCCTCATCATCAAGCGTATCGGCTGCCAGCTCGAACAGAAGGTCAGCCCACTCGAGGAGGGTCCTCCCATGGAGCCGGGCCTGTGCGCCGTGTTTCCGAACGGCGGCGATGGCATTGTCGATGCTGTTGTCATCGAACGGCCACTGCCCGTTTTCAACGCCGAGCGCCTTCTCCACCGCGGTAAGACCCTTTTCTGAGTAATACAGCCCCTTGGTAAGCGCGGCATACCCATAGACCTCTTGAGCAGGAAGACAGTCGGCCTGCCGAATCTCAACGAACTTCTTCAGACGCACATCCGGCCAGAACATCGACATCAGGTGCTCGATGTCGCGCTTCTCCATAGGCGCGTCCTCGTAGGCCTTGTAAGCCGGCGTATCCGGAAAACCGCGCAGCGTGGGACCGTCAGGATCATCGGCAGCCCGTCGCGTGATGAAGATGGGTGGCGTGCGCAATAGCCAATCGGCGTAAGCGGCAAAGCCGAACCCTTCGTCGAAAACCCCGGGAATAGTGCCACAGCGCGCATTATCGACATCACGCCACAAGTTAAGGCGAGCAAGCGGCACATCGATGCGCTTCCCTTCGAACACGGGGATGTTGTCGCAGATGAACCCAATAATCGGCCCAATCGCCGTAGCGATCCGCAGCTTTCGCACCGCATCAGCCTCGCTGTGATAATCAATGCTCACCTGAGTCGACCCGCTCGCGCGCATCATGCGCTCCCCATGCGTTCCAATCCGCGCGAAATGCGCGTTCATGAAGTTGTACCGTTCCTTCGGAATAAGCGGCAAGTCAAGCGCTTTGGCACTCGGATGGTAGCCGAAGGAAGCCACATGGCAGCCGTGTTCGTGCAAGTACGGATCGAGGCATGCGCGAAACGCCTCATACGCAGCCTCGACGTCCTTTACTCGCGAGTAGGGCGCAATGCTAATCTCAAGCTGCGAAGCAGGCTCGAGCGTGATAGATCCAGTTTCATTCGCAAGACCAAGCAAATCCCCATGCGAGTTCAGCGTTTCCTCGGGATACGCTGTCTTCAGATGCTCGAGGATATCCTCGACCCCAATAACGCCATCATGCGCATGGTAGTGCACCGGCTTATTCCCATCGTCCTGCACGATGAAGTGCTCAACCTCCATGCCAAGCGTCGTAGTTCCATCATTATCAGTAATTCCGCTCTCGAAATACTGTATAAGCCGCTTCCGATTTTCCTCGCGGATAGCAACACGTTCCGCCTCAGTAGGCACACCAATCTCCTCTCAGCTTCCCCATCCGAAGCCCGCAAAAATCCTAGTATATAAATAGGATATAAGCAAATCGAAAATCCAGAGCACACCACCCCGCCAAAACCGATACCTCTAGAGCGTCGCCCGTGTTAAACATCGCATCCATCTGAAGGTGCCCCGCCGGGAGGGTGCCAGCGGTCGTGTGCGACACTAAATAGACTGGCCATAGGCCAGCCGTCGCGAAATCTCCGATTTCGCAATCATAGACGCACCCAGGGCAGCGCCCGAGCTGTTTGGGAGGCGAAGAGCGAAGCGACTTCGCCTCCCAAACGCGAGGAAGCGGACCGTGG
>JAUNCA010000168.1 GCA_030526775.1 Coriobacteriia bacterium
CGTGTTGCCGACCGACGAACCCGAAACCATGCCGCACAGCGCCGACGAGATGACGGCGACCTTCGCGGCACCGCCCGACGACCAGCCCGCGATGCGGTTCGCGAACGCGATGAAGAACTCGGCGATGCCCGTGCGCTCGAGGAAGGCGCCGAAGATGATGAAGAGCACGATGTACTTGTAGCAGACGTTGATCGGCGTGCCGATGACGCCGCTCGTGGAGTAGAAGAGCTTGCTCGAGATGTTGCGCAGCGCAACATATAGGTCGGCTCCGTTGCCGAACTGCCATGACAGCGTGTAGAGCAGCAAGCAGCCCACCACGACAAGGATCGGGATACCCACACAGCGGCGGCACAGCTCCATCAACGAGAGGGTACCCACGATGGCCACGACAATCTGGAGCATCTGCAAACGGGCCATGTGGATGATGGCATCTGCGTTGAAGGCAAAGTAGAAGAAGCAGACCGAACCTGCCAGCATGAGCACGATATCGTACCAGGGGATATAGTTCGGACGGTTGCTCCCGCGATGCGAGGGATACAGGATGTAACCGATAATCGTCACAAACGCGAGAAACAGCGCCAGGCGCGTCTCGAGCATCGCATTGCTGAACAGCGTCATGTAGATGCAATACAGCGAGAACAGCGCGAGCAGCGCCGCGATGATCTTGCGCGGCGTGCCCTCCCAGTTGCGCGTGCGCGATTCGCGGTCGTATTCGCGCATGATCTCGTCAACGTCGGGCTCGTGCCCTTGTTGATCGATCATCGCATCGTATTCGGGTGTCTCGGGCGTATGGTCACCCTGCACGAGGGGCTTGGTTTGCTTGTCCTTCTTCTTGAAGATGGCCATGTAGAACTCCAGTCTAATCGTGGATTCCATGGAAGGAGGCGGTCCTCGCCGCCGCGGGAATGGCCCCCTTCCATGAAATCGGGGAATCCCTATGCACAGGCGAAGGACCTCGAGCCGCTTGCAGCTTGCGAGATCCTTCGCCTTTGGCTCAGGATAACCGGGTTAAACCCGGGGTCCAGAGAGCAGAGCTTGTTTCCCGATTACTTCGTGGGAACCTCGATGCCCTTCTCCTTGAAGTACTTCGCAGCACCCGCATGGTACGGGACGGTGGTGACGGAAGCGCCCTTCTCGACGCTCACTTCAGCGTACTTCGCATGGTTCTCGGTGAGGTTGGCAGCGTTGTCGAAGATGTCGGCGGTCAGAGCATAGACAGCATCCTCGGGAACGTCGTCACGGACGATGACGACGGCGCCAACGGACACGGTGGTAACGTCTTCCTTCAGGCCATAGGTGCCGGCCGGGATGGTGGCCTTGCTGTAGTACGGGGAAGCCTTCAGGAGGGCATCCACATGCTCGTCGTCCAGGGCAACCAGATAGGCGGTCTTGGAGGCGGACAGCGTCTCGATGGAGGTGGTGGGAGCGCCAGCCACGACGAAGGCGGCGTCGATCTTGCCGTCCTGCAGGCCCTCGGTGCTGTCGGCGAAGTTCAGGTTCTGGGCGTCGATGTCGTCAACGGTCAGGCCATACGCACCCAGGATGTCGACGGCGTTGAAGTAGGTGCCGGAGTTAGCGGCGCCAACGGAAACCGCCTTGCCCTTCAGATCGGCAGGGCTCTTGATGTCCGGGTCGCAGGTAACGATCTGAACCTGCTCTTCGTACAGGGTGCCCAGCGTGCTGAAGTTGGTGACGGCGCCCTCGTCAGCGAAGACGTTGGTGCCCTCATAGGCATAGGACATGACGTCGGACTGGCAGAAGCCCAGCTCGGCGTTGCTGTCGGCCAGGTCGATGACGTTGGCCTTCGAGCCCTCGCTCGAAAGCGCGGTAACCTCGACGCCAGCCTCGTTGGTGGCATGCTGTGCGATGACACTGCCGAACGCGTAGTACGTGCCAGCTTCGCCGCCGGTGACGAAACGCAGGGTGCTCGAGGCACCGGAGTCGCCGCCGCCGTTGTCGCTCGAGCCGCCGCCGCAACCGGCGAGCGCGAAGGCCATCACGCCGGCCACGCAAGCCGTGGTGAAGACCAAACCGAGCTTCTTCAGGGAAATCTTCTTCACGAATGCTCCTTTCAGTAAGCAATTACCTGTCTCCTCAAAATTACAGTTATGAGCTGTAATTGGTACAAGATTATACTGTGATGCCTGTCTTTTGGCATGCAAATATGCAGTTTCTTATGCAAATAGTTACAATTGTCCGTCAGCGGATGTATCCCCAGGTAGTAGCGCCGTTCGCTATAGCACTACCCCTTCCCTAACCTGGTATTATCTTTTGTAACAACATTCGCGGAAAGGAAATCGCATGTTAGGGTTCTTCATGTCCTTTGGCTTTATCCTGATCATAGCCATCGTTTTGCTCGCGCTGTCAATCTACATCGTGGAACAGCAGCACTGCGCGGTCATCGAACGCTTCGGCAAGTACAACCGCATCACCACCGCAGGCATTCACCTGCGCATTCCCGTCATCGAGGTCATCCGGCGCGTGAGCCTGCTCACGCAGGACGAGATGATGCGCATGGACGCGAAGACCGCCGACAACGTGACCATCGGCGTCGAGGTCTCGGTGCAGTACCACGTGGACTGGGATGTGCGCCCCGCCGCACACGAGTCCGGCATCTACAAGTCGCTGTACACGCTGGCCGACCCCGTGGGGCAGATGAAGGACTACTTCGCCGACGCCCTGCGCAGCCAGATCCCGAAATACACGCTCGACCAGGTGTTCTCCGAGAAGGACTCCATCGCCGAGGCCATCTACGAGACCGTGGCCGCCAAGATGTACGACTACGGCTACATCATCGTGCGCACGCTCATCACGAGCATCAACCTGCCCGAGAACGTCCGCGAGTCGATGAACCGCATCGTGGCCACCCGCAACGACCGCGAGTCGGCCAAGAACGAGGCCGAAGCCGCCCGCCAACGCGTGACCATCGCCGCCCAGGCCGATGCCGAAGCAGCCGAGAAGCGAGGCCAGGGCATCGCGGCGCTGCGCATCGCCATCGCCAACGGCACAAAGGAATCGCTCGAGACGCTTCAGGAAACCGGAGTTTCGCCTGATGAAGCGAACATGCTGTTCATGTACACGCAGTACATCGACGCGCTGTCCGACTTCGCGAAGTCCGGTAAGGCGTCCACGGTAGTGCTGCCCAGCGACTTCAACCAGGTACGCGCGATGTTCGACCAGATCCTCATCGCGAACGTGGCCGACAAGAACGACTCGATGCCCCCGGTGAAGCCCACGAAGTAGCGCTTGCCAGTGCTCGGTCTGGTGCTCCAGCAAAAGCAAGCCAACAGGGTGAAACAGCGCAACCAGGTTGGCCGTTTCACGGATATCCACTCATCATGAAAGCGGAACCGTGAAACGGCTAACCTGGTTGCGCTGTTTCACCAGCAGTGAATGTTGGCTTGCCTATGGAACACATGCATGATAGCTTATCTTGCACGAACGCTTAGCATCTTCGAGACAAGGCCTCGCGTGGATACGCGCAGGCACGCTCACATAGCTCCATTCACGCACTTGTTCCCCACTTTCCACTGAATATAGCAATGCAGCACCATAATTAGCACTTCAGTTCGCACTCTCATGAAGAAGGAGGCCGGTAATGACCCGTATTCCCAGAGCGCAAAGCGAAAGCGGCTTCTACCATGTATACGTTCGAGGCAATGGGAGGCAACTCATCTTTGAAGATGACCGAGACCGCAGGGTTTTCCTCCAATACCTTGGAAACGCTCTTACCAGTTCCACGGTGGAACTATTCGCTTACTGCCTCATGGACAACCATTACCACCTTGTCGTCAAAGCAGGTCAGGAGAATCTGGCTACTTTTGCCCGCGACTTAAATCGCTCATATGCCGTCTATTTCAACCGTGCCCATGAACGCACCGGTCATGTATTCCAGGACCGATACAGCAGCGAACCGATAGAAAATGACTCTTATTTCCTGTCGGCCATACGGTATGTACACCGCAACCCAGTAGAAGCTCGCATGACCACCACTTGCTCGTATCGGTGGTCGAGCTACGACCTATATCTCAATGAGGCAGTTGACCGAGGTGGGCTCATCGTGAATACCGATATGGCTATCAACATGCTTGGTGGTATAGAGGTTTTCCGAGAATTCCATTCCCACCCAGGCAAAGAAACATTCGCTGAAGATTGCCCGTACTCCGAATCCATGGAGACCTGCGAGATGATCGACATTGCACGCACCATCCTC
>JAUNCA010000041.1 GCA_030526775.1 Coriobacteriia bacterium
ATCGTGGCCTTTACCCCTGCGGACCCGCCTACTCCGACTTGCGATTTGTTAACCACGACACCGTCCTGGAACATGATGGTTGCGATGCCCCAACCGTCGGATTCCCACTTGTATGAAGCCGTCTCGATTCCCGCAACAGAAGACGAAGAGAGGAGCTCTCCTTCCGAGCCGATAAGGCTCACGACTTCGTCATAGCTCATGCCCTGCTTGATTGCATCGAACTTTTCGGCATCGATGAGGCCGTTATTAGCCTCGGAAGCTTCGGTTTTCTCCGGCTCAGCCGAGGAGCTCGCGCTTTCGCTCACGGCCTCGCTGGGAGCATCCGCCGGGCTTGCTACCACATGAATCGAGTCGATGCATGCGGCAAACGCAGCATCGTAGGGCGCTTCTGGCGAAGGCGATCCGCCCATGAGCATCGACGCCTTGCCATCGTGAAGAACGGTGACGAAATGCAGCGAGAACGGCGACCCGCCCAGGGTTCCAGTATATGTAACGCGTTGGGCCGGGTATCCATCTACCGAGTAATCCTCGGTCTTCAAATCCTTCGGGTTCTCGTCCTCGGTTCCGAGCACTCCACCCAGTATTCCGCTGAACGCCTCTTTCTCTTGACCTTCGGCCACTTGCAAATCCGACTCAAGGACATGGATTATCGACGTGTGGTCGGAATCGCTCGGGTAATAATACATACCCCCGTTTTCCGCTTTGACCGCCACCCAGCCCTTCGGAATCTGGAAAGAAATTCCGCCGAATTCCACGGCCTCGTCCAGCTCGACCGCAGGCTGAGCCGCGGTTGAGGATTCGGACGATTGCTCAGACCCCGCAGAAGACGATGAGCCGCCCGAACATCCGGCAAGCATCGCGATTACCGCGAGCGCAAGGATGCTCACAAGAAGCGCCCGGCACGCCCGCGCATTTCGCATTGCGCGAAGGCGCGATTCCCGCGCGATAGCAATACCCTGTTGACCTTCCATAATGACACCCCTCTCGCACCTGAGACAAACGTATAGAGATGCATCCCCCCAATGCATCTCTCAGGCAAGAATAGGGTAGCCGCAGCCTTATGACATTAGCTGGCAGCTAATGCTTTGCCAGGAGGTATTCACTACCATTTCGGGGATAAACGAGTTCAACCAGCGGCAGAAAGGTCGAGTATGCAGTGCCCGAATTGCGGAAGCGAAGACGTCCAGGTTCAACTTGTCGAACAAGGCCAGCAGACGAGCAAGAAAGGCGTGGGATTTGGCGGGCATATGAACAACGCCGCCCGAGGCGCCACAGCCGTCATGACGCTTGGCATGTCGAATCTCGTTTGGAAGAAATCCAAGGGAACGAACAAGACGAAAACGATAAATGCCACGGTCGGAATCTGCCAATCGTGCGGGAACACCTGGGAGATAAAGCAGGGGAAGTTCGGAAGCGCACCGGGAAGCATCTTCAGGTAGTCGCACAACACCCATCCCGAGCAGTCCTTCTGGTATCGCCTATTCCTTCCCATAGGCTAAGATATGTCTAAAGAGGCATTGCAACACACAGGCGGTAAGGGGGGCAGATGAACGAGCCTTTGACAGAAGAGTTGCTCAAAGAGCTTTTGGCATCCCCCGACCCAGCGGCATTCGCCGACTCGCACGATATCGGCGCTCGAAATGTGCCCGATAACCTGCAACAGCTTCTCGATGAAAAGGGAGCTGTGAGAATCGACATCATCCACAAGGCCGGATTGAACGAAACGTTCGGGTACCAGATATTCGTGGGACAGCGGAATGCCTCGCGCAACAAGTTGCTCCAAATTGCCTTCGCCTTGGGCTGCACGCTTCGGGAAACGAACCGTTTGCTCCATGCAGGCGGGGTAAGCCAGCTGTATTGCAAAAACCGCAGGGACGCGATAATGATCTTCTGCATTGACCGCGGCTACACGCTCATGCGGGCTAACGAAGAGCTGTATCGCTTCGGCGAAGACACCATCTGCTAAGCAGGCGTGCCATGGTCGAAGATGAACTCGCACAATACCTGCAATCGATTGAAGATGAGGACGGCTACCGCGTCGACGCCATCCTGAAGCAATCCGAACTCGAAACGACAGAACGGGTGTTCCGCCGCACGCCCGACGGCAACGAACATGGGCCATACATCCGAAAGCGCATCGCACGCGATGCGGGAATGGGCCTCGTCTACCAACGCATCTTCGAAGCGAATCGCAACGGATGGCACTTCGTCCATCTCCCGTTCATCCTGGATTGCCATCTAACGGAGCAGGCCGTTGTCGTGGTGATGGAACATGTGAACGGGCAAACGCTGGCGGAAGTGGTTCATGAACGGAACCCCGGATTATCGCTTGCCGCAGAATTGTTTCCCCAGCTCTGCGATGCGGTAAGCGAGCTGCACGAATCGTTCGATCCGCCGATTATTCACCGCGACCTCAAGCCGAGCAATATCATGATGCGCAACGGCATTCCGGTGATAATCGACTTCGGAATCGCACGCGAGGTGCATGCTTCCGCGGAATCGGATACCACGCACCTCGGAACCCGGGAGTATGCCCCGCCCGAGCAATTCGGATACGAGCAAACGACGGTCCGCAGCGATGTGTATACGCTCGGGCTTTTGCTGTATTACCTGCTTGAAGGGCAAACCCCAACCCAAACCGTGCTTCGCCAGCACTTCGAAAACCCGCACATTCCCCTCGAGCTCCAGCGTGTCATGGTGTACGCAACCAAGTTCGACCCGAAAGAGCGCTACGAAAGCGTTGCCGAGCTGAAAACCGCATTCCAAATGGCACTGGCGGCATGCGCGCCGATAACGGCGACTATGAACACCACACAAGCCGCCGCCGTTCAGCAAAGCCAGCCGATTCCTCCGGAGATAAACCCCACGCCTCTGGTTTCGGAGACACCGACGAACGCCCGCCCGCAAACAGGACGGGCAATCGGTGCGACATCAAAACAGGGGCGAGCCCGCAACATTGCGGTCGTCATCTTCTTTGCGCTGCTCATCGTCACGTCGTTCTCGTTCGTCATAGATCCAAGCAGGTCGAGCCGACAGTACCCACCGCTCTACCATGCCTTCTTGTTCGGGGTATTCGAGCCCATCCTGTTCGCGGCTGTCGCCTATGCATGTCTCGACAAGAACGGGCTTCAGGTCCGCCACCCCACTGTAAACTGGCTGCGCGGAAGCGGCACGCGAAACCTGCTCATCGCCGTTATCGTCGTCCTATCGATCCTTACCGGCATCGTCGGGTATGCCACGGGCGCATAGTCTGCAGAGGACATGCTGCTCGTGTCCATGGCGTTGATCTTCTGGGAGAAGTCCGTGTATTTCTGCAGGAAATCCGAATACTCCGACAACAAGCTTAGGTCACTGCTGTTCTGCTTGTACTTCTCCATGAAGGCGACGTATTCGTCCATGAAGGCCTCATAGCTGTCCAGGGCTTCTTTCACGTCCGAGCTTACCTCGCCCGAGTCGGAGCTCGCTTCGGCTTCGTTTGTGTCAGCCTGGGCGGTTTCGTCCGACGAACTGGTTGAGCCGCTGAGTTTCTCAATCTTCTTGGGAATGCTTTTAGCAGGGCCTGAATACTTGAAGAAAAGCTTCCCGATGCTCGCCTCGTCACCTTCTATAAGCATCACACTTGTCTGCCCCTGGTCGCTCTTCAGCACAAGGCTTCCATCCTCGCTCGGCGACCAAGTCCCTTTGACCAGATTGCTCTCGTCCATCACGCCCCTCCCGAACGTCGTGTCTTCGTGGATATTGATGAAGAAATCGGCGCCTTGCCTACGAAATCCATCAAGCGTGTCCGAATCGAGCGTCTTGCCATCAGCCGTCATCTTCACGATGTCCCATCCACCGACATAACCCGGCGTCGCAGATTCCTCGGAAGCCGACGACGTAGCCGGCGCGGAAGTCGACGAAGATTGCTTGCCACTGGAACAACCAGCCAACACCCCCATGCATCCCACGAGCAAGACCACTGCAAAGAACGCCCCGAGCTTTCGGGAAACATTTTGCTTTTCAATCATTCTCTTGTCCTCCCTCGCACAACGTGGCCGGTTAGCGCTTTCCAAACGGCCTTTGGCCAATGGTATGAATCCCGCCAGGCCATTTCATTAACCCACGGTTAATGAAATGGCCTGGGGTTTCCCCTACTTTTTTCCGCATCGGCATTCGCGTGAAAAACACGTCCCCCTTACGGGGAGCCGATGCAATCGCCGAGGAGGTGACGGATTACCGGCGAGCGCGGCGCGTCGTGGCGGCACATGGCGGCGAGCGCGCCTCTCCCCAATCGCAACGCAATCGACGATAAGAAGGGGAGAACCATGGATGAATCGTTAACGGAAAACCTGTTCGGAGAGCTGTTGTCTGCCGATAACCTCGAGGGATACCTTGCGGGACACGATTTCGAAACGCCGAGCCTTGCGGAATACCTGCAAGACGAGCTGGCCAGCCGGGGTTTGCGCCAAGCCGATGTGCTGAAGCGCGCGGGCATCGAGCAAACCTTCGGCTGGTACGTGTTCAACGGGCAGCGCGGGATGGGACGCGACAACGTGTTGAAACTCTGTTTCGGCATGGGCTTCGACGCGCGGCACGCGAACCGGGCACTGCAAGCTGCCGGCGCAAATGCGCTGTACGCAAAGAACCGACGCGACGCGATAATCATCTACAGCTTGGAGCATAACTACACGTTGCCGCAGGCCAACGACGTGCTTTACGCGTTTGGGGAGGAATGCTTGTAGCATGCAAACGAGGCTTGGGCGGGCAAAACCCGTCCCAGCCCCACACTTGTCGCTTGCAGGTTGACACACGTCCCGGCATGATGGGCTACGCTACCAAATAACGAAAGCCGAACGCAGCTTTCCCGTAACAGAAAGGAGGTCGCCATGCTGGGAGCAATCGTTGGCGACATGGTGGGAAGCGTGTACGAATGGCACAATATCAAGACCACGGAATTCCCGCTGTTCTCGGAGAACTCGCGCGTGACGGACGATTCCGTCATGACGGTTGCCGTCGCCCACACCCTGTTGGATGCTTTCAATGGGCAAAATATCTCGCAATCGGCACTTGTCCAAAAGATGCAATCGTATGGCAAGCTCTATCCCGACGCCGGCTACGGCGGGAAATTCCGTCGCTGGCTGAAAAGCCCGTATCCGAAGCCGTATAACAGCTACGGCAACGGATCGGCGATGCGGGTTTCCCCCGTGGCGTGGGCGGCAAGCACGCTGGAAGACGCAGAGCGCTTGGCCGCGGCAACGGCTGAGGTCACGCATAACCATCCGGAAGGCATCAAGGGTGCGCAGGCCACCGCAGCATGCATCATGCTGGCACGTCTTGGTGCAAGCAACGAGGACATCCGCGACTATGTCGAGCAAAAGTACGCCTACTATCTTGGCTTTAAGCTCGATGACATCCGCCCGTTATACGGGTTCGACGTCTCGTGCCAAGGCAGCGTGCCACAAGCAATCGTCGCGTTCCTGGAAAGCACGTCGTTCGAAGACGCCATTCGCCGGGCAATTTCCATCGGCGGCGATAGCGACACCATCGCGGCTATCGCAGGTTCCATCGCGCAGGCGCGTTACGGCATTCCCGAAGAAATTACCGAGGAAACCGCAAAGCGCATGCCAGGCCATTTGCGGAGCATCTGCGAACTGTTCTGCACGCGGTTTAACGTAGGCTAACGCACCGAAACGGGTCGGGGGTTTCGTTCTCCCGACCTATCTTTAACGCTCTGGCAAGATCTCGATAAGCTGCCCATCGGGGTCGGTGATGAAGTAGATTCCGAGCGCATCGTTGCGACGCAGAACACAGCCCATCTCGCTGTGCAGTGCATATGCGGCATCGATGTCGGGTACACGCAATGCGATGTGAACATCCTTGCCCGCATTCTCGTACGGCTCTGTCCGTCCACGATTCCATGTGAATTCGATTTCGAACGGAGCGAGCTCGTTTGCAACGTACACATTCACCCAGTTACCGTCTTCCGGTCCCATGCGATGCGACTCGGTAAGGCCAAGGGCTTTCTCATAAAACTCAAGCGATGCGTCCAGATCCATCACGTGAATGCAGTGGTGCACGAGTCTCCCCTTCATACGGGCTCCTTCCTTCGCGCCATCTATGCCTTCCCGTCATAGATACCGCAGCTCCGACCGCGCTACAATATGCAGTGTGCACGATTTAACCGGACGAGGAGCAACTATGGATACTGGCAAGACCATCAGGTGGGGCATCATCGGCTGCGGCAATGTCGTGGAAACCAAGAACGGACCGGCAACCTACCTTGCCGAAGGCTCCGAGCTCGCCGGCGTTTGGAACCGCACGCGTGAAACGGCTGAAAAGTGGATCGCCAGCCAGGGGCGCGGACGCGTTTACGACTCCATGGAAGAGCTGCTGGCCGACCCCGACATCGATATCGTGTACGTGGCAACGCCACCCAATTGCCATCGAAGCCAGGCTTTGGCTGTCGCGGCGGCGAAAAAGCACTGTTACCTCGAAAAACCCATTGCGCTGTCGTATGCCGAGGCAGAAGACATCCGCGCGGCGTTCCTGGAAGCCGGCACGCGCTGCTTCGTCGCCCATTACCGCCGGGGTATGCCGCGATATCGCACGTTGAAACAACTGCTCGATGATGGCGCTATTGGAAAGGTGCGCGGCGTCCAGATTATTCGCACCCAGCGGCAGACCGCCGAGGAGCTCCTCCCCTACGAGCAGAAACCCTGGCGCGTACGCCCCGAGGTGTCGGGCGGAAGCCATTTCTTCGAGGGCGACGCCCACATGCTCGATCTTGTCGATTACCTCGTGGGCCCGCTGACCAGCTGGAGCCTCGAAGCATCAAACGAGACGGGCTGCTATCCGCGTGAAGACGTCGTTTCTCTTTCGGGTATCTCCGAGACGGGCGTGATGTTCTCGGGCCTGTGGTGCTACGCCACCTATAAGGCAATCGACCGCTTCCTCATCTTCGGGGACAAGGGAAGCGTCGAGTTCCCGTATTACGACAACGCAGCACCTCTGAAATTGGAGACCCTTACCGGAGACGAAGCCTCGCAAGTGGCCCACGAAGGCGTAATGGGCGGCGTGCGTGAGGAAGCTGCTATGGAAACGCGCCTGGTGGAGACCACAACCGACAAGTACCCGGGGTTCGGCCAGATCCAGGATATCGTGGACGAGCTGCGCGGCGTGCCCGGAGCCTACTGCCGCAGCACGCTCGATTCCGCCATGCGCTCGCTGCGGATCACCTGGGCTTGCGAGGAGAAGATGCTGGCGCGGCAAGCGTAAGGCTCGGCGACTCCGGCGAACGTTAGGGCTTACAGCTCCCACACGGCTTGAAACCCAATTCGAGAGCTTCTTCACGCGTGCCGTTGAAGAGGAACTTGTTGTATTCCCGCATGTCGGCGACGGATTGGCAGTGGGGCAGGTGGAACTTCCCCGTGCTCACGTTCAGCACGAACTTGGCATCACCGTGTTCGGCACGCATACTTTCGTCGGGAATCGTGAAATCACGCTCATCCTCACCTGCGGTAGCGCTTGACTGCGCCGCATTGTCTTGGCGCGCGCTGCCAGAGTTCTCGCCGGAAGCCGTTATGGTGCCGTCCGCTTCGTTTGCGCCCGTCGCATAGTCGATGCGCACGCCCGGTTCGACGTTGTAACAGTACACGCAGAACCGCACGCCCTGGCCGATATCCTCAACCGACTCGGCTTCCATCAACACACCTGAGCACACGAGGTTCGCGCCCTCGAAGATCGGCGTCACGCGATAGAGCACATGGTTTCCAGTCGATTGGACATACCAAGCCACGCGGTTCTCGTACGGCAGCATTCCCTGCGTGTTCATATAGCGCGTGCCCGTTATGAGGTTGCGCTCGTTGTCGTTCTCTCCCGCAAGCTGCCAGCCAATAACGTGGCAGCGGTTGAATAGGAAGTACTGGTCCACCCAATCGTACGTATCGTTGTGCCAGCCGCTTGGGCGGATGGAGCTAATGTCGCCTCGCGGCTCCGTCGGCATGGTCTCTTCCCCGATAAGGGCAAATGCCTCCCCGCAGCGCCCACGGGCATCGAGATCACTGTACTCCTCGAACGCCGGGCGTTCGAAGTCCGCCTCTTCGAAGAATGGCTCGTTACCATTTACCTCGACTGACGGTTGGCCATCGTATTCGGGCACGCTCGCGTAATCGAACCAACCCGGCGCCGTCGTATGCCCGGAACCCGTTCCGAGGGCATTGAACGGCAGCGCCTCGCATCCAGACAGCGCAAGCGCCAGCATGAGCACGAAAATGCATAAAAAGGGACCGTCCCATCTTATGCGGCTTTTACCACGCATGCTGCTCCTCTTGCAAACCGAATGGCTCCTGGCCTCATGGTAAACCATCGCACACCTCTGGCGCCATCAATAGACATGGGCTCTTATGGGAAAGGCGCAGACCTTCTCTCAGCGTAAAGCCCACTCCCGTATTCCATAAACAGATACATCTCCGTCGGCAAATGTGCCAACGCCGCCATACACCACATTCAGCGAGGCAGCCCCGAAACCAGGTAACTTACCGACGGTCCTGGCGTTGCGCGCAAATGCAGGGCGATACGTTTGACCCGATTTCACCTCGCAAAGCACAGGTCGATGCCGGTTGGTGACGTCTATAAGGTCTACCTCTATCTTGCTGTCATCCCGGTAGAACATGATCTCGGGACGCTCAAGGGCGTTGTAATGCCGTTTCAGCTGCTCGGATACGACAAAGTTCTCGAAAACCGCCCCGAGATACCCGCTATTCGCCAAGTCTGGGACATCGGTTATTCCAAGGAGGTGGCAAAGCAGTCCGGTATCGTAGAAATACAGCTTGGGCGTTTTGGCAAGCCGCTTCGATACGTTTCCATGAAAGGGTGCAAGCGTCTGAACGACGAAACCCAACTCCAAAATGGAAAGCCAAGATCGCGCAGTCGGAATGCTTACACCGACATCCCGCGCCAAATCGGCGAAATTAACCAAGTTTCCGGCTCTTGCTGCACAGGCGACGAGGAATCGACGGAAATCCCGCTCGTTTCTCACATCCAAGTAGCCCACCACATCCCGCGTCACATATGTATCAAGATAGTTTTCGTAGAAAAGCCTCGTGGGGACCGAAGTGGCATAAAGGGCTGGATACGACCCCCTTGCCATAATCTCGATTGGTTTCGCTCGCGCACTTACCGACTCTATCTCTGGGAATGAAAGGGGGAGCAGGTACGCCATACCAACCCTGCCAGCAAGCGATTGTTTTATAGAACGCAGCAGTAAAAAGTTTTGGGAACCAGAAAGGACAAACTGACCGGGTGCTTTTCGCTCATCCGCCTTTGCCTGAATGGCAGAAAACAATTCGGGGGCATATTGGGCTTCATCGATTACCGTACGCTCGGGCAGTGCAGAGACAAACCCGGTTGGATCGACGAGCGCCCGCGCCCGCGTCGCTGGGTCTTCTAAGTTAATGTAGAGATAGTCGCTAAAGGCAAGCTGAACTAGCGTTGACTTCCCGCTTTGTCTCGGCCCGGTTACGGACACAACGGGATACCAACTCGCAAGGTCTTTCAACCGAGTTTCCAGTTCTCTGCCTATCACCACCCGAAAGCCTTTCTCTTTACCATAATCGTAAACTAGACATTACCATAATCGTAAAGTAGCTTATGCCATAATCGTAAAATATAAGCGTATCCTACTATCGATATCACGCTGCCGATAATCTGAAGCATGCCTACATCATCGGCATTAACGTCATTTTATTCAACTTTTAATTTAATACTATTTATTTGCACGTCTTTTTACGTGCAAATTACTTTATTTTATATATGATGCTTACAGGAAAGCGCTTGGAAGGAGTGATTATGGGCCTAAATCAGGAGCAACAGGAGCGGTTCGACTGCACGCTTCAGCATTTGCTGGAATTCGTAAACGCCAATCGGGGCTCGTGCATCTATTTCGAGGCACCGATTCTATCCTCTAAAGACATAGTAAATGGCATGCGAATATCGCTTGATCTGTGGGAAGACACCTCGCAAATCGGCGCGTTTCTTGAACGCCCAGAGCTCATGCCCAACGGGTTCGATGCACACGCCGCTCGGGGTTGGATGCACGCGCTTCGCGGGCCGTTCTACGTGAAGAGAGCGGTGGGAGACAAAGCGATTCTCCTCTACGACGATTTTGCATTCGAAGTTTGCAGCATCAATCGAAACTGGGAGAACGTCATTCCCCATCAGCCGGATGTCGTGTACACGACGCTCATTCCTTTTGACGGGAGAATCATCAGCGACGGGTTCCTCATACATCACCGCAGCGCTGTTCAGGGTCCAGGGAGAAGACGGCTTAACCGTAGCCTCAACCGCGCGTTGCGGCGAGGCATCATCAGTTCTGTCGAAGAGTTTATGCCCATCGCAGACGAGCTCACCCAAAAGCGCAAGCAAGGACAGCTAGAGCCAAACGCTGGGGTTATCTGGATGGATTTTGTAGCCGCCATAAATGAGGTTAGTGCAGAGTCGTGTTTCCCCTATGAAATCCTCGACAAGGAAATACCTCTGGCTTTGCGAAGAGAGAGTGCCTCGTGAATTTGGATGCTCGTCTTCGCATCGGGCGGCCTCTATTCCTTCGGCAAATCGATAGCCGTGAAACTCACCTGCGGTTTCGAAGTAATCTCGAATGGAATCCGACCCTCACGCAATGACTGACGAACAAATATGTTGATAGCAGTCGTGAAGCTCATCCCGAGCATGTCGAAAAGCTCGTCCGCATCTGCTTTCAATTGGTCATCCATTCGTATTGTCACATTGATGTTCGCCATAGCAATCTCCAAGTAATATCACGTAGTTTTACGTGCATCTTACCATGATTTGAAAACAGGAAGACAACCATGGCAAATGCCACAGCACTCGACACAGCATTGAACTTATCGATTCTGTGGCGAACTGATAATGCGAGCAAACGACATCATTTGAGGGGCCTGAATCGCCGTACACGAAGGCAAGGGACATCATAGATGCAGAAACGCTTGAGCTGTTGCACGGGCTGAAAACGCTGCATACTATAAGCAGGGAATCCTCGGGGATACCTTCATCTTGGATGTAGGGCGAAAGCCGAAAAGGCCCATCGACGTGCATAAGCCGATGGGCCTTCTTGTCCGCTCAAAAAATGGTACCCTACGCTTCGTTCCTCATGTGTGGGAACAGCAGGACGTCGCGGATAGTCGGGCTGTCGGTAAGCAGCATTACCAGGCGGTCGATGCCGATGCCGATGCCACCGGCCGGCGGCATGCCATATTCGAGCGCGCGGATATAGTCCGCGTCGAAGCCCATGGCCTCGTCGTCGAAGTCCTTCGCCGCCACCTGCGCATGGAAGCGCTCGGCTTGGTCGACGGGGTCGTTCAGCTCGGTGAATGCGTTCGCATACTCGTGACCGCAGATGTACAGCTCGAAGCGCTGCGTCAGCTCGGGTTCGCCCGGCTTCTTCTTGGCAAGCGGGCTCACCTCCAGCGGGTGGTCGATGACGAAGATCGGCTGCACGAGCTTGTCCTCGCAGGTCTCCTCGAAGATCTCGGAGATAAGCTTGCCCTTGCCCCATTCATCCATCACCTTCACGCCCACGCGCTTTGCGATGCCGCGGAGCTCCTCGATGCTGCGCTCGAAGTTCACCGGCTCGCCGGCACCTTCGGTGGCAAGCTCGATCATCGAGCGGCGCGGCCAATGGCCGGACAGGTCGATAACCTGGCCCTGGTACTCCACCTGCAGCGTTCCGCATGCCTCTTGCGCGGCAGCCTGGATAACACCTTCGGCCAAATCCATCATGCCGTCGAGGTCGCTGAACGCACGATATGCCTCCAACGTCGTGAACTCGGGGTTATGGGTGGCATCCATGCCCTCGTTGCGGAAGATGCGGCCCATCTCGTAGACCGCTTCGAACCCACCCACGAGCAGGCGCTTCAGCGGAAGCTCGGTGGCGATGCGCAGGTAGTAGTCGCGGTCGAGCGCATTGAAGTGCGTGATGAACGGCTTGGCATTCGCGCCGCCCATGATGGAGTGCAGGAACGGGGTTTCAACCTCGTAGTAGCCATCCTGCTCCATATAGCGGCGGATAGCGCCGAGGATCTTGAAGCGGCGCTCGAAGGTCTCGCGCACATCAGGGTTCATCACCAAGTCGACGTAACGCTGACGATAACGCAGCTCCTTGTCGGCCAGACCGTGGAACTTCTCGGGAAGCGGGCGCAGCGACTTCGAAAGCAGCTCGAAACGCTCGACAGCAACGGAAAGCTGGCCGCGACGCGTGCGCATCATCTTGCCCGTCACGCCAATCCAGTCACCTACGTCGAGGTCCTTCATCTCGGCAAATGCCTCTTCGCCCAGAGCGTTGATGCGGCAGAACAGCTGCATGTCGCCCGTGGAATCGCGCAGCTCGCCAAACATGATCTTGCCCTGCACGCGGCGCGACATCAGACGGCCGGCGATGGTCACCTCATCTTCGGTGCTCGCCCCGTCTTCCAACTCGGCATAGCGCTCGTTCAGCTCGACAACGTGGTCGCTCACCGGGAACGCATGGCCATACGGGTCGCGCCCGGCATCCAGCATCGCCAGACGCTTCGCCTTGCGCACCTCGATGGGGTCGTCTTCCACTACAGGCGTAGCCTGCACTTGCTCGTTCTCGCTCATGTTTTGTTTTGCCTCCCCGCTTAAAACGCGAAAGCGGCCCGCAGGCCGCTTGGTTTCGCTTACTGCTCGATCCTGAGGACGGTCATGCGAATCTCGCGGCCCGTCGGTCCAACCGCCTCTACCGCATCGCCCTCTTTATGCCCTAAGAGCGCGGCGCCAACCGGGCTCTCGTTCGAAATCTTGCCGTCGCGCACATTGCTCTCGGCACCGCCCACGATGGTGAACGTGCGCTCTCGGCCACCCCAATCGAGCGTGACGGTGGAGCCGATGTGGATGCGATCGTCATCCACCGGGGCGTCGACGATAACCGCCTCGGACAGAATGCGGTTGATCTCGGCAATGCGGGTCTCGACCATAGCCTGCTCGTTCTTGGCGTCGTCATACTCGGAGTTCTCGGAAATGTCTCCGAACTCACGCGCCACGCGGATACGCTCGCCCACCTCTGCGCGCTTTTCGCGCTCCAGGTAGGTCAGCTCTTCCTCCAGCTGCTTCTTACCGGCTTGGGTAAGTACGTATTCGGACTCTGCCATGCCTGTCCGCTCCCTTTCAGTTGTTGAGGCTCGTGATTCGAGCCCCTC
The DNA here is from genome assembly GCA_030526775.1 of Coriobacteriia bacterium. Classification (GTDB taxonomy): domain Bacteria; phylum Actinomycetota; class Coriobacteriia; order Coriobacteriales; family Eggerthellaceae; genus UMGS1519. Next base: position 13,212 of record JAUNCA010000041.1, read on the forward strand.
TCTTTCCAAACAATGCCACCCGTATGGATGGCATGTTTGTTCCGTTGAATCGTGTTCCGCAGCGCCAGTAACGGCGCTACCAGCAATTACGCCTCGTCCGAACCCTTAGCGGCCGACTTCGGCGCCGGCTTGCCCTCGAGCACAACCTCGGCTTCTTCCTCTGCATTCGCAAAGTCCTGCACCGGCTGCGCAGCAGGCTCTTCAGCTTGCTCGGCAACCTTCTCTTCGACGTTCGCCTTTTCCTTCTTCCCGGAATCCAGGCCTTCGCGAAGGTTCTTCACCGACTTGCCAATGGCGCTACCAAGCTTCGGAAGGTTCTTCGGCCCGAAAATAAGCAGAACGACAATAAGGATGACGACAAGTTCCATGGGGCCAAGCTTAGGAATCATAAATGCCTCCTATGCCGCATTCGTTTGCCGGCCAGGCCAGCAAATTACGACCTATAAAAAATTTCCGCCTCGTGGCGGAAGGGCTAATCGATGGTCGGGACGACTGGATTTGAACCAGCGACCTCTGCGTCCCGAACGCAGCGCTCTACCAAGCTGAGCCACGTCCCGATTACGATTACAGCGAAGGTATAGTAGCACAACTTTCGAAGCGTCAAGCCAAAAACACAATCTGTTGAAAACCGCCCCGCGAACGGCAAATCCCGATGACGAATTATCCCCGCGGTGAATCATCAAATGATGAATTACCGCGGGGATAATTCATCATTCGTGATTGCAGAGCTGCCAGAAGGCAACGGCAGTCGCGGCGGCGACGTTCAGAGAGTCGACCCCATGTGCCATGGGAATCTTCACGGTGTAATCACACGACGCGATGGTGGCCGGCGCAAGCCCATCGCCTTCCGTCCCAAACACGAGCGCAAGACGCTCCTCGGCAGCCAAGGCGGGGTCCGCAAGCGATATCGAACGGTCTTCCAGGGCAAATGCCGCCGTCTTGAAGCCAAGCGCATGCAACCGCGCGATGCCCGCCTCGGGCCAATCGGCCACGGTTTCGCCGATACGCGTCCACGGCACCTGGAACACGGTTCCCATCGAAACCCGCACCGCACGACGATAGAGAGGGTCGCAGCATGTGGGAGTAACTAATACCGCATCCACGTTCAAGGCAGCTGCACTACGAAACGCCGCGCCCACGTTCGTGTGGTCGACGATGCTCTCGAGTACTGCGACGCGCCGGGCATTCGCCAGCAAATCCTCCACCGCAGGCAGCGTGGGCCGCCGCATCGCACACAGCACGCCGCGTGTGAGCGCAAATCCCGTGAGCTTTGCGAGCTCGGCGCTTTCGCCCGTGTATACCGGAACCTCGCTTCCAGTTATCTGCTCGGCTTGCTGGACCAGTGGCGCAACCGAATCCAACCAGCGCCGTTCCATGAGAAACGATTCCGCTTGCATGCCGGCATCCAATGCACGCGCGATGACTTTCGGCGATTCCGCGATGAAAATACCCCGGGCGGGCTCGAGCTTGCTGCGCAACTGCCGCTCCGTCAGGCTGACATATGCCGCCACACGCTCGTCGTCGATACATTCAATGTTTACGATGCCCACAATTCCTCCGAAGCATTCAATTAGTCAAAAGTGAAGGTCGGTATTATTCGCCTTCAGCTCATCCGTTATTGTACGGCTTCAAAACCTTTGAATGCGGTATTCTATGTATGTGGATATGCAAAGTGAACCATTATGGGGAATTCTGCATTCCGGACCCGTCCCCGACCATAGAAGGTGAAGGCATATGGAAATCACAATCACCGGACGCAAGCTCACCGTCACCCCCTCCCTGCGCGACTACGCCGAGGAAAAGATTGGTTCCGTCTCGAAGGCAATGGACATCGAACCGCTTACCGTCGAGGTCGTATTGAACGCCGAGCGCAATCCCTCTAATCCCACCCCGTGCGTATGCGAAGTAACGCTGCAGACCAAGGGCCACATCATCCGCGTCGAAGAGCGCGATGCCGACATGTATGCCGCCATCGACGTCGCAGCCGCCAAGGTAACCCGCCAGATGCGCAAGTACAAGACGCGCGTCCTGGGCCGTCGCGATACGAGCCGCGTGGCAGAAGCTATTGCCGGCGAGACCGATTTCGATCAGCTGATGGCCGAACTCGCCGCCGAAGACGAGGCGCTCGTCCGCGTGAAGGACG
>JAUNCA010000002.1:0-5798 GCA_030526775.1 Coriobacteriia bacterium
TGCATGGCAACATCGAGCTCGGGCCGCTCATCGTCATGTCCGAGCGCATCGTCGACATCACGGCCCCGGGCACCACGCTGCGCGAAAACCATCTGGAAATCGTGGATGACGTGATGGCCGCAACCGCGCGGTTCTTCGCGAACACCTGCGCCTTCCGCACCGACCCGCGCATCACGAAGCTGGCGCGCACCTTGGAAAGGAATGTGAACGACCGATGAGCATGAGACGGGTTCAGCTTGCTCCCGGCGAGCAATTCGATAACAGCTACCTAAACCGTACTGGCGCCTTCAACGCCGAGGCTATGGTTGCGGCCACGCAGATCGTCGCGGACGTGCGTGCGCGTGGCGACGAGGCGCTGCGCGAGTACACGGAGCGCTTCGACGGCGTACGCTTGGAGACGTTCCGGGTGAGCGACGAGGCCATCGAGGCCGCTGCCGCCCAGCTTGACGACAGCCTGCGCGATGCGCTGCACCACGCGGCACGCCAGATTCGCGATTTCCACGAGCGTCAGAAGAAGCAGAGCTGGTTCTCCACGCGTGAAGACGGCGCTCTTGTGGGCGCGAAGGTCCAGCCGCTCGATTCCGTGGGCATCTACGTGCCGGGTGGCCGTGCGCTGTATCCGTCGACCGTGCTGATGAACGCGCTGCCAGCCCAGGTGGCGGGCGTAAAGCGCATCGTGTGCGTGACGCCGCCCACGAAGGACGGCACGCTCGATCCGGCCATCGTGGAGGCCTGTCGCATTGCGGGCGTGACCGAGATTTATTCCGTCGGCGGTGCGCAGGCGGTTGCAGCCCTTGCGTATGGCACCCAGAGCATCGCGCCGGTCGACAAGATTACCGGCCCGGGCAACGCCTTCGTCGCGGCGGCGAAACGCGCCGTTTCCGGCGATGTGGGAATCGACATGGTGGCCGGTCCTTCCGAGGTGTGCGTCGTGGCTGATACGACGGCCGACCCGAGCCATGTGGCCATCGACCTCATGGCCCAGGCCGAGCACGACCCGCTGGCTTCCTGCTACCTCGTATGCTTCGACGCCGCCTATGCCGACGAGGTCGAGCGATGCATCGAAGGGCATATCGCGCAGTCGACGCGTGCCGATATCACGCGCACCTCGCTCGACAACCAGGGCCTTATCGTGGTGGTGCCCGACCGCGCTGCTGCCGTCGAAGCGGTGAACGTCATCGCCCCCGAGCATCTCGAGCTGCATGTAGACCATGCGATGGACCTGGTAGGCGCCATTCGCCATGCCGGAGCCATTTTCCTTGGCGATTGGACGCCCGAAGCCGTGGGTGACTACATCGCTGGTCCGAACCACACGCTGCCCACCGGCGGCACCGCGCGTTTCAGCTCGCCGCTTTCCACCGACGAGTTCGTGAAGCGCAGCAGCATCATCCAATACACCCCGGCGGCGCTTCTGGCCGACGGCAAGAGCATCATGGCCATCGCGCAACGCGAGGGACTCTGGGCACATCGCCGCAGCGTCGAGATTCGCTGGGAGAGCCTCGTTGGCGACTTGGCGGCAAGAGAGGACTAGTCGAATGGATACCGTGCGCCTGAACCAGCGTTTGGCCGATGTCGTACCCTACGACCCGAAGTACCTCCCGGCCGACTGCATGCTTTCCGCAAACGAAAGCCCCTACAACATTCCCGACGACATCCGGTATGAGATTCGCAAGAAGCTGAAGCGCTTGGATTTCAACCGGTATCCCGATCCGCTCGCGAACGAGCTGCGCGACCTTATTGCGGCTGCAAATGGCCTTGAGCGCGAGAACGTGTTGGTGGGGAATGGCGGTGACGAGATCCTGTTCAACACGGCGCTCGCCTTTGGCGGTCCGGGGAAGAAATTCCTGAACACGTCGCCGACGTTTTCGGTGTATACGGCCAACGCCTTCCTGACGGGTACCGAGGTGGTGGATATCCCGCGTTTGGACGATTACCGTGTGGACGAGCTCGGCATCCTCACGCGCGTGGCGGAGGGCGACATCGACTACATTATCCTCACCAGCCCGAATAATCCCACGGGGCAACTGGTGAGCGAGACCTTCATCCGGCACCTGCTGGAATCCACGGATGCGCTGGTGATGGTGGACGAGGCATACGGCGAGTTTTCGCGGATGACGTGCCGCCCGCTGCTCGGCCTGCATAAGAACCTGGTGATTCTGCGCACCTTCTCGAAGGCTTTTTCGTGCGCGGGTGTGCGCCTGGGCTACTTGCTTGGCGATGCCGACGTGATTAGCGAGTACCTGAAGGTCCGCCAGCCGTATTCGGTGGATGCGGTGTCGCAGCTTATCGGTTGCACGGTCTACGAGAACAGGCAGCTGTTCTCGCCGGCCATCCAGGACATCATCGCCGAACGCGGCCGCATGATGGAGGAGCTGCAGACTATCGAGGGCATCAAGGCCTATCCTTCGGATGCAAATTTTATCCTTGTGCGGATGGACGATGCGGATGTAGCGTGGCAACAGCTTTACGACCAGGGCATCCTCGTGCGTGATTTCTCGCATACGCCCCTGTTGGAGAACTGCCTGCGTCTGACCGTTGGCACGCCGAAGGAGAACAAGGCGCTTCTGAAGGCGCTCAAACGGATTGCGCGCACGCGCCGTCGCGACGAGGGGAACGACTAGCGGCGCTTCGGGCATGATGAAAAACACCCGCGGTAATTCATCATTGGAGGAAAAGATGGAACAACGTATCGCAACGGTGACGCGAACCACCAAGGAAACCGACATCACGGTGACCATCGACCTCGATGGCACGGGTAAGACCGACATCGACACGGGCGTGCCGTTTTTCGACCACATGCTCGATGCGTTTGGACGTCACGGGCTGTTCGACCTGACCGTGCATGCGAAGGGCGATATCGAGATCGACGCCCACCACACGGTTGAGGATACGGGCATCGTGCTTGGCCAGGCCATCGATCAGGCGTTGGGCGACAAGCGCGGCATCGTGCGCTATGGTTCTATCGCGCTGCCGATGGATGAGACGCTCGTGCTGGCAGCCATCGACCTCTCGGGCCGTGGCCAGGCGCACCTTTCGCTCGATCCGCCCGTCGAGCTTCTGGGCAATTTCAACACCACGTTGGCCGACGAGTTCTTCATCTCGCTTGCCGCCAATGCGCGCATGACCCTGCACCTGCACCAGCTGGCGGGCAGGAACTCGCATCACATCATCGAAGCGGCCAGCAAGGCCTGCGCCCGTGCGTTGAAAGCGGCTGTGGCTCTCGACCCCCGCGTTGCGGACCAGCTGCCATCCACGAAGGGGAGCTTGTAAATTTCATAAGAAGGGACAGTCCCTTTTTATGAAATCGTGTTTCAAGGAGTGTTAATGATCGCCGTCGTCGATTACCGAATGGGAAATCTGAAATCCGTGGAACGTGGCTTGCGGGCCGTGGGCGCGGATGCACGCATTACCGCCGACCCGGCCGAGATAGCAGCCGCCGATGCGGTGGTGTTGCCAGGCGTGGGTGCCTTTGGCGACGCGATGCGCAGCATGAACGAGCTCGGCGAAAGCGACGCCATTTGTGTGGCAATTGCGGCCGGCAAGCCGTTCCTTGGAATCTGCCTGGGTATGCACCTGCTGTTCTCCGATGGCGTGGAAGGTGCGAAAGCGGGCGGCACGGTGAAGGGGCTCGGACTTATCGAGGGCACCGTGGGCCGCATGCCGAACCACGATGCTCAGGGCGTGCTGTACAAGATTCCGCATGTGGGCTGGAACAGCATCGAAGGCTTGAAATCGCGCCTGTTCGCGGGTATTCCCGAGGGCGAGCACTTCTATTTCACCCACAGCTTCGCGGCGCCGGAGAGCCCGTACACGATAGCGACGACCGAGCATTCGGTCCGCTTCCCGTCTGCGGTGGCGCTGTCCGACCGCGCCTTCGGCGTGCAGTTCCACCCCGAGAAATCCTCGGACGCCGGTGCGCAGGTGCTCGCGAACTTCGTCCGGATTGCAAACGAACTTGCAAGCTAGCGCGATGAGATAAAGAGACCAGGTCTCGTTGTCTCATCTTTTAAGAAAGGAAACACCATGCACCTGCTTCCCGCAATCGATATCCTCGGCGGTAAGGCCGTGCGCTTGGCGAAAGGCGACTACAACAAAGTGACCGTGTACAACGACGACCCGGTGGCGCAGGCCGTGGCCTTCGAGGAGGCTGGAGCCGATTGGGTTCACGTGGTGGACCTGGATGGCGCGCGTTCGGGCGAGCCGGTGAACATCGGCATCATCGAGGGTATCGCGCGCAAGACCCTGCTGAAGATCGAGGTCGGCGGCGGCATCCGTTCGCTCGAAACCGTGGAGCGCCTGGTGAACGCCGGTGTATCGCGTGTGGTGATGGGCACCGTGCTGGTGAAGGACCCGGCGCTTGCCGAGGAAGCCATCAAGCGCTTCGGCGACGTGATGTGCGCCGGCATCGACGCGCGCGATGGGGAAGTGGCCGTCGATGGTTGGGAGAAGGGCGCGGGCATTTCCGCATACGACCTGGCCACGCGCATGGCGCTGCTGGGTTACCGCCACATGGTGTACACCGATATCGCCCGCGATGGCATGCAGACCGGCATCGATGCGCAGGCGTACGAGAAGATGGCCGAGGTCTTCGGCAGCCCGGTTACCGCATCGGGCGGCGTTGCGACGATGGACGACATCGAGAAGCTCGGCAAGGTCGCGAACAGCATCGACGGTATCATCACCGGCCGCGCCGTCTACGAGGGCACCATCGACGTGACGGCCGCCGTCGAGCGCTGCAAGGAGCTTACCCGCAAAGCCCTGGCCGCCGAGGTGGCGAAGGCCCCCTGCGCGGGGTGCACGGGAATCCCCTCGCTCTAATGAGACACCTGCCCTCAGAGGGAAAGTGTCTCACCGGGAAGCAGCGCCGGTAACTTTGATACGAAAGGAACGTTCTTCATGCTGACCAAACGAGTAATACCCTGCATGGACGTGAAAGACGGGCGTGTGGTGAAGGGCGTGAACTTCGTGAACCTGCGCGATGCGGGCGACCCCATCGAGCTTGCGCAGCGCTATGACGAGCAGAAGGCCGACGAGGTTATCTTCCTCGACATTACCGCCACGCATGAAGGCCGCGCGACCACGGTGGCGCTGGCCAGCCGTGCGAGCGAGGAGCTTCACCTGCCGTATTGCGTGGGCGGCGGCTTCCACAACATCGACGACATCCGCACGATGATCGCTGCGGGTGCTGACAAGGTGTCTATCAATTCCGCGGCTGTTGCCGACCCGAGCATCCTGACGAAGGCAGCGGCGCTGTTCGGCACGCAGGCAATCCTGTGCGCCATCGACGCGAAACGCGTGGCCGGCGGCCTGGACAAATGGGAGGTCTATGTACATGGCGGCCGCAAGGCCACGGGCATCGATGCCGTCGAGTGGGCGCGCGAAGCCGAGCGCCGCGGTGCGGGTGAAATTCTGCTGACGAGCATGGACCGCGACGGTAGCCAGGATGGTTTCGACATCCCCCTCACGCGCGCCATCGCGCGTGCCGTGAACATTCCCGTTATCGCGAGCGGCGGCGTGGGGAAGCTCGAGCACTTCGCCGAGGGCATCATCGAGGGCGAGGCCGACGCCGTGCTGGCCGCGAGCGTTTTCCATTTCGGCACCTACACGGTGCGCCAGGTGAAGGAGTACATGCGCTCCCAGGGCATACCCGTGCGGCTGTAGCGGGTACACCGAAAGGACGGGGCTTCTCCGATACGCCTTCCCGCACCGGCGGCCCCTTCCAGACCCTCTGAGCCCCGCCCGGACGACGCCGCCTGCAAGAAGGCGGTCCCCGCGGCCGACGTGAAGGGCGCGGGCGC
>JAUNCA010000002.1:5808-9250 GCA_030526775.1 Coriobacteriia bacterium
AAGTATACTTGGCAAGTATATCCTCGAATCACAGATTCGAGGAGGTGCGCCATGCCCCAGCTATCGCTGTATCTAGATGACGACACGATGGAGAAGCTTCGCGCAGATGCGAAGCGCGAGAACCTTTCGCTTTCAAAGCACGTTGCGAAGCTCATTCAGGAAAGCCGGCCAGGGGACGAGAACGGGTGGTCCGAGCGTTTCTGGGAGACGTATGGGTCGCTTGCCGGAACCGATTTCACCAGGCCCGAGCAGCCCGATTGGTCGCTCGATGCTCATCGGGAGATCCTGGGAGGGCTCCATGTACATTCTTGATACCTGCATTTGCGTCGAGTTCCTTCGCGGACGGTTGTCGACCGGCTATCAAATGATGCGTCAATCCCCTGCGGGCCTCTTCAAGATTCCAGCTATAAGCGTAGGAGAATTGTTGTTGGGAACCGAAAAGGCTCCTGAAGAGTGGCAAGTGTTGGAGCGTCGCTCGGTCGAAGTTTTCCTCGAGAGCTTTGACGTCGCTCCGTTTGACGAGAAATGCGCGAGGGCTTACGCGCGCCTTCGGGCTGATTTGGAGGCTCGGGGGTGTCGTATCGGAGAGATAGACATGGAAATTGCCGCAACTGCGCTTGCGAATCAGGCGGTGCTCGTCACCGATAACGTGAAAGAGTTCGGGCGCGTGCCGGGGCTGTCATTTGAGAGCTGGCACGATATTTCGGATATCTGGCAGGAAGTGGCGAGCGCGGAAGACGATGGCTTACCGGGGTGATAGGTTGTCCCCATGCTTCAATCGGTTGACATCCTGAAACGCTATTTCGGCTACGATTCGTTCCGCCCGAATCAGGGGCAGATTGTCGATGCAATTCTCGCTGGTCGTGATGTGCTGGCCATTATGCCTACGGGTGCCGGCAAGTCCATCTGCTACCAGGTGCCGGCGCTTGCGCTCGATGGGTGGACCCTCGTGGTGTCGCCGCTTATCTCGCTTATGAAAGACCAGGTGAACGCACTGGAGCAGGCGGGTGTCTCCGCCGGGTTTGTGAACAGCACGCTGTCGGTGCCGGCGCAGATGCAGGTGCTCGACGCGGTGGCGGCGGGCGTGGTGCGGCTGCTGTACGTTGCCCCCGAACGCTTGGGCGCTCCCGAGTTCGAAAAGCTGTGCCAGGAGCATCCGCCCGTGTTGGTGGCGGTGGACGAGGCGCACTGCATCTCGCGTTGGGGCCAGGATTTCCGCCCGAGTTACATGGGCATCGCCGGGTTTGTTTCCGGATTGCCCCAGCGGCCGGTGGTGGCAGCGTTTACGGCTACAGCCACCCGCCGCGTGCGCGAGGACATCGCGGCGGCGTTGGAGCTGCACGACCCCTTGCGCGTTATCGCGAGCTTCGACCGGCCAAACCTTCACTTCGAGGTGCGCCGTCCGCAAGGCTCGGGTGCGCGTGGGAAAGATGGCCAGTTGAAGGCCATCTGCCGCAAGCATGAGGGTCAAAGCGGCATCGTATACTGCACGTCGCGTAAAAGCGTCGAGCTCGTGTGCGACATGCTAAACGAGGAGGGTTTTTCCGCCACGCGCTACCATGCGGGGTTGGCGGCGGGGGAGCGCAAGGCCAACCAGGACGACTTCGTATACGACCGCAAGCGCATCATGGTGGCCACGAACGCCTTCGGCATGGGCATCGACAAGTCCAACGTGAGCTTCATCGTGCACTACAACCTGCCGCTCGACGTGGAGAGCTATTACCAGGAGGCTGGCCGCGCGGGACGCGACGGCGAACCGGCCGATTGCATCCTGCTGTACGCGCCTAAAGATGTGCGCACCTGCGAGTTCCTGCTGACGAACGGCATCGAGGAAGCGCCCGGAATCGACGCGCCCACGCGTGCCGAACTTATCGCGCGAGCCATGGAGCGCCTGAAGCGCATGACTTTCTATGCCACCACGACCGATTGCCTCCGCGGCTACCTGCTGAAGTATTTTGACGAGGCGGCGCCGGGCTACTGCGGCCATTGCGGCAACTGCGAGACGAAGTTCGAGGAGCAGGACGTTACCGTCGAAGCGCAGAAGATTCTAAGCTGCGTGTATCGGCTGGGGCAGCGGGGCCGGATCGCGGGACGCTCTATGATTGTCGATATCCTGCGCGGCTCCAAGAACGCGAAGCTGCTGGAGAATGGGTATGACGAGCTGTCGACCTATGGCATCATGGCCGATGTTTCCGCACGTCGCATTCGCTTTATCTTGGATGTGCTGGTGGAGCATGAGCTGCTTTTCGTGGATGCAGGCAAGTTCCCCACCGTTCGTTTCACGCCGCAAGCCGGGGAGTTCCTGCGCAATCGCGAGACGCTTTCGGTGAAGGTTCCCAAGGAAACCGAGCGCGAGAAGCGCGAACGCGAATTCGCCCATGTGGGGAAATCGGCCGCTGCATCCACCTCACCTGCCGACCTCCCCATGGACGAGGCCTTGTTCCAGCGCCTGAAGGAACTCCGCGCCCGCCTGGCTGCCGAAGCCGGTATTCCAGCCTACATCGTCTTCCACGACCGCACCCTCCGCGAGATGGCCCAACGCAAACCCTCCACCGAGGACGAGCTCCTCCAAGTCTCCGGCGTCGGTGAACGCAAAGCTGCCCAATACGGCCCCGCCTTCCTGCAAGCGATCAAAGACTGAGACACCCGCCCTCAGGGGGAAACCGTCTCATTTGAGACGGTTTCCCCCTGAGGGCGGGTGTCTCAATTTCGAGAGGGGAAGGAGGCATTATGAGTCCCCAGATTCGAGAAGAAGCAGAGTCGGGCTATTACCATGTCATCGCCCGTGGCGTAAACCATTGCGAGATTTTCATTGACCGGAGGGATCGAGACCATTTCCTCGGTCTCTTGCAAGATTTGGCTACCAAATTTCAGGTAACAGTGTTTGCGTGGTGCTTGATGGGCAACCATTACCACCTGCTCGTCAATGCAGAGCTCGCGGCCCTCTCGGCCATGATGCATCGGTTGAACGCTTCGTACGCGATCTATTTCAACACGAAGCACGAACGTGATGGGCACCTGTTTCAGGGGAGATTCAAAAGCGTGCCCGTTGAATCCGACGAACAATTCTTAACGGTTGTTCGCTATATCCATCAGAATCCGGAGAAAGCGGGAATATGTCGTACGAAGGACTATCCATGGAGCAGCTATGGAGACTATTTAAGGGGCTCAGAGTTTGTTGCAACTGATCTTGCACTATCTCTGCTCGGGGGTCGCGAACGCTTCGTAGCGTTTCACGGAGGTTTACCGAGCGAAAACGATGTTAATGAAGGCTTGCTCAACCTAGCATGTTCGGTATTAAACGGCCTGGAACCGAACACAATAGCGTCGCTGAGCCGCAAGGAGCGAAACAGCGCCATCCGAATGCTGAAGGCTGCCCGGCTGAGCACGAGGCAAATCGAGCAACTCACTTGCATTTCCCGAAGTACCGTTTCACGCATTC
>JAUNCA010000002.1:9260-40085 GCA_030526775.1 Coriobacteriia bacterium
AATGAGACACTTTCCCTCTGAGGGCGGGTGTCTCATTTGAGACGGTTTCCCCCTGAGGGCGGGTGTCTCACGCTTCTTTTGAGGATTGACGGCTCGAGCTGGTCTGGTCAGGTAATATGCTTACGTTATGACGAAGCATCCGCCGGTTAGCATATTCGCCTTGCAGACGCCTGAGGAGCGCGCTCGGACCGAGCGGCTCGCCGAGGCGTTGGAGGAGTGCGGCCCGAATGAGATGAAGGCGGCCTATCGACGGTTAGGGTTGGAAGAGCCGGCAAGTCCGGAACAAGCGCATGCTCTGCCGGAATCTGCAAAGTCGGAACATTCCGAGCGAAAAGAAACCGGTTTCGGGCAATGGCTTCGCACCCATGGGGCAATTGCGGCCTGCCTTGCCATCGCCGTGGTTATCGGCGGCGTGTACCTAGGCTACAACGTGGGGTGGGATGGCGCGACCGATGCCGCGACGGCTGCCCAAGAGCAGGCGGAAGCCGAAGCCGAGGCGACGGAGAAAACCCAACTCGCAAAAGACCTGGAGCAGCGCGAGAAAAACGTGAAGACGCGCTACAAGAAGCTTGGCATCGACACGAAGTCGGCAGACCGCGTTCCCGCCGACAAGATAAACCCGATAACCGTAGACGCCGTGAAGGTAAAGCCGGCGACCGAGCTGAAGCGCATCGGCAAGGTCGACGTGTCCAAGGGGACGGGCATCAAGCTCGACGTGCCCATCGTGAACCAGCTGGACGACTCGAATGGCGGTCGGGCCCTAGGGGACGGTTGCGAGGTTGCCAGCTTGGCGATGCTGCTGCAATTCGCGGGCGTGAAGGTGACGAAAGAAGAGCTGCAAGATGCCATGCCCACGGTGCCCATGGTGGGAGAGGATGGTCTGCGCGGCAACCCGAACAAGGCGTTCGTGGGCAATATGGCCGGAGTCCCCGGTAGCCAGGGCGGCTACAGCGTCTACCATGCGCCGGTGGCCGCGCTTGCGCAGGATTACCTGCTCAACCGTTCATTCAAGGTGGTCGACCTCTCTGGCCAGAACTTCACGGTAATCTTGAAGGAGCTTGCAAGCGGCAACCCGGTGTGGGTCATAACCACGACCTCCATGCAGCCCGACCTGCTCGAAGAGGTTTGGGAGACTGCCGAGGGCACCATCCGGGTGAACTGGATGCTGCATAGCGTGGTGGTTACTGGCTACAACGACAAGAGCGTATTCATTAACGACCCGTATGGGTATACCCAGAACGTGCCATACGACCGCGTGGATTTCGAAGCGGCTTGGAAGCTCATGGGCAGCCAAGCGGTGGTAATCGTCCCGACGGAATAACCATGTGAGGCAACCCCAATGGTTGCGGGTGGAGGAGAATAGGGTGAAGGATATCGAAACAGCGGAGCTCACGCCCGAAGACGTGAAGTTCAACGAGCAGGGGCTCGTGCCGTGCATCGTGCAGGACATAGACACCAAGAACGTCCTGATGATGGCGTGGATGAACGAGGAATCGCTGCGGCTTACCATCGAACAGCGCACCACCTGGTTCTATTCGCGCAGCCGGAAAAAGCTCTGGCACAAGGGCGAAGAATCCGGTAATACCCAGGAGCTCGTCGTGCTGCGCTACGACTGCGATGCCGATACGCTGCTTGCGCTCGTGCGTCCGGTGGGCCCGGCATGCCATACCGGCAATTACAGCTGCTTCTACCGTCCGTTCTCTCTGCCGGGAAGCGATGTGTTCCGCAATGATGCCGGTTCTGCTTCGGCGGGGCGCGGTCTCACCGATTTGCTGGGCGTGACGGTGCAAGAGGAATCGAGCACGCGCGTGCGCATGGATATGCCGATTACAGCCGATGTGTTGCAGCCAATAGGCTTCCTCCACGGTGGCGCCACCATCGCGCTGCTGGAATCGTGCAGCAGTTATGCGTCAATGCTCGGGTGCGACCTCGACAAGGTGTTTTCGTTTGGATCGCATATCGACATCCGGCACGTGAACTCCGCGAAGGGTGGCATGCTGCATGGCATGGCGGAACTCGAGGGCACCGAGGATATGGGCCCGCGCGGTAAAAAGGAATTCTGGCATGTCGAGGCCACAGACGACGATGGCCGCCTGATCTCCACCGGCACGATAACCTGCCGCGTGGTGTCTAAGGAATATTTCGCGGGCAAGAAACGCTCGTAGGGAGAGAGCTCCTGCTGTGCGAGCTCGAGGAACCGCTGCGAACAGCGGCTGCAGAAAGGTTTGAGCATGAACATCATCGAATTCCTGGGAACCGAAATCGTGGAGTGCACGCCGGAGAAGCTCGTGTTGCGCACGCCCGTGACCGAGGATATCTGCAACGTGCATGGCATCTTGCATGGAGGCATAACCGCATTCCTGGCCGAGCATGCGGCAAGCGAGCTTACGACGCTGAACTCGAGCAAGGACGAGATTATCGGCCTGGGTCTGCAGCTCGACGTGACGCACCTGCAGTCCGCGCGCGCTGGCGACACCGTGGAGACCGTGGCGTTTCCCATTCGCTATGGTGGGCGCATCCGCGTTATCCGCGCTGAGCAATTCCGCCTGTCCGATGGCGAGATGACCACCGTAAGCCAGCTGACCACCTACATCAAGCGCCCAAAGAAATAGCTGGGCATTCAACCGCAAGGGGCAGAAATGAGCGAGGCGAGCATGTGCATGCTCGCCTCTTGCATGAGCGCGTTTCGCGTCCTATTGCTTATGCCAGCGGGTCGATGTGGTAGACCTGCTGGTATTCGTCGCGCAATTGGTCGCGGAAATCGGGATGCGCAATCTTGATAAGCGCGCGGGCGCGGTCGGCGTTTGACTTGCCGCGCAGGTCGGCGATGCCGTATTCCGTCACGATGTACTGCACCTCGTCGCGCGGGGTGGTAATCGGCGTTCCGCGGTCGAGGAACAGCTTCACACGGGAAATCTTGCCGTGCCCGGCCGTGGAGGTCATAGCCAGGATGGAACGACCGCCCTTGCTCATGGTTGCGCCACGCACGAAGTCGACCTGCCCGCCGGCGCCCGAAAGCTGCTTGTAGCCAATAGTTTCGGCCGCGACTTGGCCGAACAAGTCGACCTCGACGCAGGAGTTCACGGAAACCAGGTTGTCGTTCTTGGCGATGACGTACGGGTTGTTCACGTATTCCACCGGGAAGAACTGCACGCTCGGGTTATCGTCGATCCAGTCGTAGAGCTCGGAGGTTCCCTGGGCGAAAGTCGCGACGCTCACGTTTGGATGCAGCGTCTTGCGGCGGCCGGTGAGGACGCCCGCTTCGGCCAAGTCCATCATGCTCGTGGTGAACAGTTCGGAGTGCACGCCGAGGTCCTTCTTGCCCATCAGGGCTTTCATCACGGCGTTCGGAATCTTGCCGATACCCGCCTGGATGGTGTCGCCGTCGTTTACCATGCTCGCGATAAACTCGCCGATTGCCTGCTCAGCCGGGCCGATAGCCGGCATGGGGCTCACCGCGATGGGGTCGGAGACTTCGACGATTGCATCGATTTCGCTGATGTGGATGAAGCATTCGCCCAGCGTGCGGGGCATCTTGTCGTTTACCTGCGCGATTACCAGGTCGGCGGCGTTCGCGGCCGTGCGCTGGTAGTCCACGGACAGGCCGAAGCTGCACCAACCGTGCTTGTCGGGGCGCGAAAGCGAGAGCATCGCCACGTTGATGGGGTAGTGCCCCTCGCGAATATCGCGCTCGACGGTGCTGAAATACGTGGGCACCACGTCGGCGCGACCGTTGAACAGGCCATCCCAGAAGCCCGACTTCATGCCGGGGCTGCCGATGAAAGTCTCGTAGCGAATATGCCCGGCCATCTCGGGCTGGAACATGTCGAGTCCGTTCGTGCTGCTGGCCTGGAAGAACGTCACGTCTTCAAGCTGCGGGTAGCTCTTGCAGGCCGCCTCGATGAGCACCCGCGGCTCGCCTGCGCCGTCCGGCATCGCGACGCGCGCATGCGGCGGTATGAGCGCCACCGCCTCGTCGGCCGTCTTCAGCTTGCGTGCATATTCTTCTTGCCAGGTCATGTATCCTCCTCGTGCCTAAAACCGATACACAGTATGCCATACGAACGCGGCTTCGAACTGAATGCACGGCGGATTCGTTTAGCTTACGGTGCGATTTCGGGCGCCACTGCCCGAACGATGTGGTGTTTCAGGCAAAACATCGCAAAAGGCGCGCCCGATTGCCCGCAGGTGGTGTATCATGCCGTTTTCAAAGGCAATGACGAAGACAGTGCCGTGCAGGATGGCATCTCCAGAGAGGGTTCCCCGGCTGAAAGAACCCGATGCTTGGTGCGGCAATTCCCTTCAGAGCTGCGCGCTGAAAGCTGCGGGACATGCGGCAAGTAGGAGGCGACGGGTACTCCCGTTACAGAGTTAGAGTGGATAGCCGCCCGGGCAACCGGAAACGGCCGTCAACCAAGGTGGTACCGCGAGGGCTATGGCTCCCGTCCTTGGAATACAAGGACGGGTTTTTTATTTAGAAAGGAACGGCATGTCGATTCAAGACGAAGTGATGCAGCTGCGGGGCGAGACGCTGGCCTCCATCGCAGCGGCGGACACGACCGATGCGCTCGAGCAGGTGCGCGTGGCCGTGCTGGGCAAGTCGGGTTCGCTCACCGCATACCTGCGCTCCATGGGGCAGATCGCCAAGGAAGAGCGCGCGACGGTGGGCAAGACCGTGAACATCGTGCGTGCGGAAGTGGAATCCGCGCTCGCACAGCGCAAGGAGGCCCTCTCGGCTTCCGAGCTCGAGGCGCAGATTGCCGCCGGTGCGGTTGACATCACGCTTCCCGGGCGCGTGCAGCAGATGGGCACCCGCCATCTCATCAGCCGTATTACCGATGAAATCGCCGAGATCTTCCACGGCATCGGCTACACGGTGGAATCCGGCACGGAAATCGAGACCGACTACTACAACTTCGAGGCCCTGAACACGCCCGAGGACCATCCGGCCCGCGGCTTGCAGGACACCTTCTACGTCGTTGACAAGTCCGGCGCCACCAAGGCCGTGAAGGGCGAGTCCGACGTGCTGCTGCGCACGCAGACTTCCGGCGTGCAGGCGCACGTGATGGAGACGCAGAAGCCGCCCATCTACATGATCGCCCCGGGCAAGGTCTACCGCCGCGACGTGGCCGACCCGAGCCACCTGCCCCAGTTCAACCAGGTGGAAGGCCTGGTCGTAGACAAGGGCATCACCTTCGGCGACCTGAAGGGAACGCTCGAGTACTTCGTGAAGCAGATGTTCGGCGAAGACCGCAAGACGCGCCTGCGCCCGCACTTCTTCCCCTTCACCGAGCCGAGCGCCGAAGCCGACGTGAGCTGCGGTATCTGCCACGGCGAGGGCTGCCGCTTCTGCAAGGGAACGGGCTGGGTCGAGGTTCTCGGCTGCGGCATGGTCGACCCGAACGTGTTCGCGTATGCGGACATCGACCCCGAGGTCTATTCCGGTTTCGCATTCGGCATGGGCGTCGAGCGCATCGCCTGCCTGAAGTACAACGTACCCGACCTGCGTATGCTCCTGAACGGCGACATGCGCTTCCTGCGCCAATTCTAGGAGGGATGCAGCATGAAACTTTCGATGAAATGGCTGAACGAGTACGTACACGTACCGGACGACCTGAAGGCGTTCTGCGACTTCCTGGACATGACGGGAACCGGCGTCGAGGGTGTCGAGGAGACGGGCGCGACCTTCGACAAGGTCGTTGTCGGGCAGATTGCGAAGAAGGAGCAGCACCCGGATTCCGACCACATGTGGGTCTGCCAGGTGGACGTCGGCGCCAACAACTTGGGCAAAGACGGCAAGCCCGAGCTGCTGCAGATCGTCTGCGGCGCGCAGAACTTCAACGAGGGCGATAAGATTCCCGTCGCAATGGTGGGCGCGGAATTCGGCGACTTCAAGATCAAGAAGTCCAAGCTGCGCGGCGTTACCAGCAATGGTATGAACTGCTCCGAGCGCGAGCTCGGCCTGGGAAGCAACCACGACGGCATCATGATCCTGCCCGAGGATGCGCCGGTGGGCGTGCCCTTCGCCGAGTACATGGGCCTTTCCGATAAGGTCATCGACCTCGAGATCACGCCGAACCGTCCGGACTGCCTGTGCATCGAGGGCCTGGCGCGCGAGGTTGGCGCGATGTACCGCGAGAACGTGACGTACCCCACCTATGAGCTGGTGGAAGCCGCTGACGACCTGGCGGATAACTACGTGGACGTGACCATCGAGGATCCCGAGCGCTGCCCGCGTTATACCGCGCGCATCATCAAGGACGTGAAGATCGGCCCGAGCCCCGACTGGCTGGTCGAGCGTATCGCCAGCTGCGGCGCCCGCCCCATCAACAACGTCGTCGACATCACGAACTACGTGCTGTTCCTGCTGGGCCAGCCGCTGCACTCCTTCGACTTCGACAAGGTGAAGAGCCCGGATGGCAAGGCACACATTATCGTGCGTGCTGCCACCGACGGCACGAAGTTCACCACGCTCGACGGCGAGGAGCGCGAGCTCACGAGCGACATGACCGTCATCGCGACGCCCGAGCGCGAGGTGGCGCTGGCCGGCGTCATGGGCGGCCTGGATTCCGAGGTCACCGACGACACCACGACCATCCTGCTCGAAGCCGCGACCTTCAGCCCGGGCAATACGAGCCGCACGAGCCGCAACTTGGGCCTGATCTCCGAGAGCTCCATGCGCTATGAGCGCAAGGTCGACGACCGTCGTATCGAGCGCAACGCCGATTTCGCCGCAGCGCTTATCGCCGAGCTCGCCGGCGGCACGGTGTGCAAGGGGCTTGTGGACGAGTGGCCGCTGAAGTCCGAGCCCAAGAAGCTGAAGTTCCGCCTCAAGCGCTTCTGCGACATGATGGGTGACGACATCGCCGGTTCCGAGGTCGTCGATATCCTGGTGCGTTTGGGTTGCGACATCTCGGTGGGTCGCCACAAGACCTATAACGTGGTAGCTCCGACATTCCGCCCCGACCTCGAGCGCGAGATCGACCTGTACGAAGAGGTCCTGCGCCTGTATGGCATGGAGAAGATCCCACCGACGCTGCCCGGTGGCCGCGAGCGCATCGCGCGCGTGTCCGAGACCGAGCACATCGTGACGCGCCTGCACCGCACCATGAGCGCATGCGGCCTGAACGAGACGCAGACCTATGCGTTCGCCGACCCGAAGGAGCTCGAGAAGCTGGGCATGAACGGCCTTGAGGAACTTGGCGAGGCCGTCGAGCTCATCAACCCGATCAACGCCGAGCAGTCCGTGATGCGCCAGAGCATCATTCCCGGCCTGCTGCGTTCGGTGGCGCACAACCAGAGCCATGGCGTGGCGAACATCCAGCTCTACGAGGTGGGCAACGTGTTCCTGGGAACGGCCGGCAAGGCCCTTCCGCGCGAGCGCCAGCGTCTGGCCGGCGTGCTGGTGGGCCAGATGGCGGACAAGACCTGGAACGCCGACCCGCAGCCGTTCGACTTCTTCGATGGCAAGGGCGTGCTCGAGGCCGTCGTCCGCGAGCTGGCGTTGCCGAAGGTGCGCTTCAAGGCGCTCGATGCCGCCGATGCGCCGTGGCTGCAGCCCGGCCGTGCGGCGCAGCTGAACGCCGCCGGTGCCGTCATCGGTTGGGTAGGCGAGATTCACCCGCTGGCAGTGAAGGCCTTCGAGGCGGAGGGTCCCGTCGTGGCTTTCGAACTCGACGTCGAAGCCCTGGTGAAAGCCGCCCGTCCCGCTCGCGACTTCATTGACGTGCCGGAATTCCCGCCGGTCACCATGGATGTCGCTTTCGTGGTCGACGAGGCCGTGACTCACGAGATGCTCGTTCAGCGCATGAAGAGCGCTGGTGGCAAGCTGCTCGACACCGTGGAGCTTTTCGACGTGTACCGCGACGAAAAGCGCCTGGGGGCTGGAAAGAAGTCCATGGCGTATAAGCTGGTCTATCGCGCAGCCGACCGCACCCTCACCAGCCAAGAGGTCGACAAGGCCCACAACAAGCTGGTCCAGAAGGTCTGCGGCGCCACGGGAGCCGAGATCCGCGGCTAAACGGCGCTCCTGCAACTATTTCGCCAAATCGGCCCGTCCGCGAATGCGGGCGGGCCATTTGTATTGCTGGGGCGGAAGGGCCATTCTCCATTTACAGCTGGGATTATCTCCGTGGCAATACGGTGAACTAGAGAATTCGTCGTGCGCGATGGATGCAATCAAGGTATAGTACCTAGAAATGCAATTTATACGCAGCATGTAGCTACTGGAGGTACCCGCCCCCATGATCGAGATTAAAGATTTACGAAAATCGTATCGGACGGGCAGCTTTGTCAATCACGCGCTTGACGGCGTGTCCATCACGTTCCGCGACAACGAATTCGTGGCGGTGCTCGGGCCTTCCGGTTCAGGCAAGACCACCCTGCTCAACGTGCTCGGCGGCCTCGATCATGCGGATTCCGGCGATATCATCATCAACGGCACCTCGACGAAGAACTACCGTGCAAGCGATTGGGACACCTACCGCAACCACCGCATCGGCTTCATCTTCCAAAGCTACAACCTCATTCCGCACCAAAGCGTGCTTGCGAACGTCGAACTTGCCCTGACCCTGGCTAACGTCGGCCGCAGCGAGCGGCAGCGTCGCGCCAAGGACATGCTGGTGAAAGTGGGCTTGGGCGACCACATAACGAAGAAGCCCAGCCAGCTTTCCGGTGGCCAGATGCAGCGCGTGGCTATCGCCCGCGCCCTGGTGAACGATCCCGACATCGTGCTTGCCGACGAGCCCACCGGTGCGCTCGACACCGAGACCGGCCTGCAGGTTATGGACCTGCTCTCCGAGGTGGCGAAAGACCGCCTGGTCATCATGGTCACGCACAACCCCGAGCTGGCGGAGCATTATGCGACGCGCATCGTGAACATCCACGATGGCAAGGTCGTGGGCGACTCCGACCCGCTTTCCCCCGAGGAGCTGGAAGCGGGAAGGAGGGGTGTTCCCCTCGTAAGCCGATCGAGCGCGGAACGCGGCAAGCATGCGACGATTCCCGTGGCGATGCCCGTTGGCGCTGGAGCATCTGCCTCGCAAGGCGCGACAGCCGAAATGCCGCCCGTTCCGGAGGTGCCGCAAGCATCGGGTTTCGCAGCCCGCGAGCACCGAGCAAAGACGAAGAAAGCCAGCATGTCGTTCCTCACGGCGCTTGCGCTTTCCTTCAACAACCTCATGACGAAGAAGGGCCGCACCTTCCTCACAGCGTTTGCCGGCTCCATCGGCATTATCGGCATCGCGGCTATCCTCGCGCTTTCCAATGGCGTGAACTCGTACATTGCCGACACCGAGGAAGAAGCCCTCACCGCGTACCCGCTCATCATCACGAAGTCGAGCTTCGACCTCGCGGGTCTCATGACGGGCATGGCAGGATACGTGGAAGAGCCCGAAGAGGAAGAGAATGCTCCGGCCGATACCAAGGACAAGCTCGTTCCGCAGTCCACAATCATGACCGATATGTTTGCGAAGGTGAAGAACAACGATCTGAAGTCGTTCAAAGCCTTCATCGACGATGGCGGTGACGGCATCTGGGATTACGTGAACGATATCGAGTATAGCTATGGTGTCGAACCGATAATCTACAAGGCCGACACGTCCAAAGGCGTGGTGAAGCTGAACCCCTCGTATATGACCAACCTGATGAACGGTGGCCTGAGCACGAGTTCGTTTGCGAGCTTCGGAACTTCGGGCGCGTCGTCGTTCCAGCAGATGCTCGAGGACAAGCGCCTGTTCGAGCCCCAGATGGAGGTTGTCGAAGGCAGGTGGCCGAAGAAGTTCGACGAAGCGGTGATCGTGCTCTCCCGCCGTGGAAAGATTTCCGACTATACGCTGTACGCCCTGGGCCTCATGGACTCCAAGAAGATGGAGGAGATGACCAAGCAGGCTCTGAACGGCGAAGATGTCGACGTGCCTGACGACCACGTCGACGTGTCGTATCGGGACTTGCTGAATCTCCACTTCAGGGTGGTGCCCGCCGTCGACCAATACCGCTACAACAGCGAGCAGGGCACCTGGACCGACATGTCCAAAGACACGGACTACATGAAGGAGCGCCTCGCCGAGGCCATCGACCTGAAGATCGTCGGCATCGTCAAGACGCGTGAGGATGCGAATACCGCCATGTTCACCGAAGGCGTTGCTTACATGCCCGAGCTCACCTACGAGTTGATGAAGCGTGCCGGCGATTCCGAAATCGTGAAGAGCCAGCAAGCGAAGCGCGAGACGGATGTCTTCACTGGAAAGAGCTTCGAGGAGCTGCAGGACGACCAGGGCAACGATTTCGACTTCGGCGATATGTTCTCGGTTGATGAAGAGGCGCTGCAGGCTGCCTTCAGCTTCGACACGAGCGCTTTCGAGAACCTCGGCAACATGGATTTGGACCTCTCGGATGTCGAGATGGATCCGGATGCCATGGC
Source organism: Coriobacteriia bacterium (assembly GCA_030526775.1). Taxonomy (GTDB): domain Bacteria; phylum Actinomycetota; class Coriobacteriia; order Coriobacteriales; family Eggerthellaceae; genus UMGS1519. The sequence goes on from JAUNCA010000002.1 coordinate 19,681, forward strand.
GATTGACCCGAGCAAGCTCGATATCGATTCGAGCGCGATGACCTCGGCCTTCGACGAGGACACGATGAAAAAGATCATGCAGAACGCGCCCAAGTTCGAGTTCAGCGGATTCGACGGCCAAGGTTCGCAAGAAGGGGAAGGCGAGGAAGGCGAAGAGGGCGAGGGCCAAGCCCAGCCGCCCGTCAACTTTACGCCCGAACAGCAAGAGGAGATCGCCAAGGCAGGCAACGAGGTAGCTGCCGCATACATGGCCTGGCTTGCTTTCGCGCACCCCGAGGCCATTGCCGCGATGATGGACCCGACCGCCGAGCAGCCCGACATGGCCGCGCTGTTCCAGGAATTCCTCGAGGCGAACCCGGAGGTGCAGGAGAATCTGAGCGGCACCGTTGCGATGGTGGCCGAGGAATTCCAGAAGCAGATGCAAGAAACCCTCCAGACCGCCATGCAGGATTACATGGTTAACCAGTTCGCGCCGTATCTGGCTCAGCAGATGCAGGGCATCATGGGTCAGGCAGCCCAGGCCATGGCGACGTCGATGGCGAAGGCGATGGCGTCCCAGATGGCCGAGGCCACGAAATCGTACGGGACCGCGCTCTCCAAGGCCATTTCCGGCCAGCTCGGTCAGCAGATGGCGGGCATCCAAGATGCGTTGCAGAACGGATTCTCGGTGGATGCCGATGCCTTCGTGAACGCCATCCACTTCAACATGACGCAAGAGGACCTTACGAGCCTCCTGACCAATTACATGAACGCCGAAGACCTCACCTACGATAACAACCTGGTGAAACTCGGTTATGCGACCAGGGACAACCCCGCGTCGATCTCCATTTACTCGAAGGATTTCGCGGCGAAGGAAGGCGTGTTCGACATCATCGATGGCTATAACGACCGCGTGGCGGCCGATGGCGACGATTCCGAGACCATCCAGTATTCCGACATCGCCGGCGTGCTGATGAGTTCGGTCACCGACATCGTCGACACCATCAGCCTCGTGCTCATCGCGTTCGTGTCGATCTCGCTCGTGGTGTCGTCCATCATGATTGCCATCGTCACCTATATCTCGGTGCTCGAGCGCAAGAAGGAAATCGGCGTGCTGCGCGCGATGGGCGCGAGCAAGGGCAACATCGCCAACGTCTTCAACGCCGAGACCATCATCGAGGGCTTCATCTCCGGTGTCATCGCAATCGCGGTGGTGCTTGCCGCCTCGATACCCGTGAACCAGATAGTCCTGGAAACGCAACAAGTTCCGAATGTCATGCAGCTCCCCTGGGATGCCGCAGCCGTCCTTATCGCGATCAGCGTGATCCTCACCTTCGTGGCTGGCCTCATCCCGTCCCAGAAGGCCGCCCACGCCGACCCGGTTGAGGCGCTCAGGAGCGAATAGCCGGAAAGCGCAAGAAACGAGGAAACCCCCGGTCGGTTCAAGGCAATCGATCGGGGGTTTCTGTCTATTTGAAAGGCCTGGTCAAAGGGTGCCTTATCCAAAACTAGACCCCGTTTCACGGCGCTTGTGGGATGTCGGCTCCGCGGTTGCTGCTACCTTTACCTTGGATTGGTTTGCAATCCCTTGGAATAGCAAACTTGAGGGAAGGCGGCGGTTATGAACGATGCGATGGTTTTGCGGCGTAGCGGCATGCGTTTGGGAGCAATGGTGCTTGCAGCCCTGATGGCCGTCTGCGTTTCGCTCTGCATGGTGCTTCCGGCGCAGGCATTTGCGACCAGCTATACGCTGGGGAGCGCGAAGACGATAACGTTGAAATCCGGTGAAGATCAGAACTATACCTTCAGCGTTCCCTCCACTGGGGCCGATGTGAACATCTCGCTCTCCATGCTGACGGGCGAGAATGAGGCGGATCTCTATAACCAATACAACCTGACCGTCTATGCGTACCTGAATAATTCGAGTGGGTCCAACGTGTGGTACGGCACGGTGTCGAAACCCGGCGCCAAGGCATCCGCTTCGAAACTCTTCCTCCCGCAAGGCACCTACACGCTTAGGCTTTCGAGCGACAATGTATTCGTCGTCAATCAATGGGTGTATCACAACGAAAAACTGTCGTTCAAGGTCTCGAAGGTAACCCAAAAGCTCACCCGCACGAAGTCAAAGGGGAAGTTCACCGTGGGTTCGACTCCCAATATGCCCGCGGGTACGAGCAAGTCGGTGACGTGCTTCAAGTATTCAGGCTCGTACAGCTACGCGAGCAAGAATGTGAAGATCTCCAAGAACACCAAGCCTAAGGTGGCATCCGCCCAGCTTTCCCTGAATTCTGGCGGAGCGGGAACGCTCGTGATCACGCCGAAGAAGCTTGGCAAGACCGTCGTCAGCATCAAGCTGGCGGGTGGCAATACCATCAAGTACACCGTCTACGTGAATAAGAAAACGATTTACGTGGCCAAGGGCACTTCGACCAAAGTGGGCGCACCGGTAGCGGTCGGGAAGGTGAAGTACAAGAGCAGTAAGAGCAGCGTGGCGAGGGTGACGGCTGCGAGCACGGGCAAATTCACCGCCAAGAAACAGGGGAAGGCTAAAGTTTACGCCAAGAAGAGCGGCGTTACGTACACCTACGTTGTTGTGGTCACCGACTACAACAAGCTTGCAAAGATTGCCCGCAAGGAAATCCTGGACGGTGTGCCCGACCCCTCGAAGGTGCGTTTCATCAAGGCATATCAGGGCATGTGCAATAAGTCGGCCGTTGGCGGAAGCTTCCCCTGCATTTGGGTCGACTACACCTACTCCAACGAGTCTGGTGGTTCGAGCCGCGATAAGGTCCTCTACGCGTACACCGACACCTTCAACGTAGTCGCGTACCATGGCGTGCCCGACTCGAACGTTACGAGCAAGAAAAAGGCGATTCGGATTTAGCGGAATTCCCTCATGGGGAACAGGAGCGCCGGATAAGGATTCTCTTGCATGGGTCCCATGATTTAGAGGCTAAATAGACGTGGGACGGGCGCAATGCCCGTCCCACGATTATTATCCACTAGCTTCTACGCTTCGTGGACGGTGTAGTGATACGTGGGCACCGCGCGTTCGATGGCAGCGATCGCTTCCTCGTCGGTGCCGGAAATGGCCGCGGTGATGTCCTCGATCTTCGCGTTCATGTCGTCGATTCCGATGACCTCGGCGGCCGATACCATGATGCGCGAATCGCGGGTGGGAATCGTCGTCTCCTGGTCCATCAGGAGCTCTTCGTACATCTTCTCGCCCGGGCGCAGGCCGGTGAACTCGATCTTGATGTCGACGTCGGGCTCCAGGCCCGAGAGTTGGATGAGGTTTCGTGCGAGGTCGACGATCTTCACCGGCTCGCCCATGTTCAGGATGAAGATCTCGCCGCCCTTGCCCATGATGGATGCCTGGACCACGAGCCGTGCCGCCTCGGGGATGGTCATGAAGTAGCGCTCGATGTCCGGATGTGTCACCGTCACGGGGCCGCCTGCAGCGATTTGGCGCTGGAACAGCGGGATAACCGAGCCGTGCGAGCCCAGCACGTTGCCGAAGCGCACGGCCGAAAAAATCGTCTTCGACGTGCGGGCGTAGTACTGGATGATCATCTCGCCCATCCGCTTGGTGGCGCCCATCACGCTCGTCGGGTTCACCGCCTTGTCGGTGGAGATGAAGGTGAATCGGTTGACGCCCACGCGGTCGGCCGCACGGACGGTATAGAGCGTTCCCAGCACGTTGTTGCGCAGCGCTTCGCGCGGGCAGGTCTCCATGAGCGGCACATGCTTGTGAGCCGCCGCGTGGTACACCGCAGCGGGACGGTACTTGTCGAACACCTCGTCGATGCGCGCCTGCTCGCAGACGCTGCCGATTTCCACGATGATCTCGACGTCGTCGTAGCGCGACGAGAGCTCGTTGCAGAGCATGTACGCGTCGTTCTCGTAGATATCGAAGATGACGAGGCGCGCGGGTGCGACCATGCAGAGCTGCCGGCAAAGCTCCGAACCGATGGAGCCGCCGCCACCCGTGACGAGCACGGTTTCGCCGGCGATGTTCGCGGCGACCGCCCGCGTGTTCAGCAGGATCTCGTCGCGGCCGAGGAGGTCGGCCACGTCGACGTCTCGCAGGCCGATGCCGTCAAGCTCGTCGACACGCAGCTCGCGCACGTTCGGGAGCGTCTTCAGCTTGCAGTCGGTGCGCATGCAGATCTCGTAAATGCGCTTGCGTTCCTCCATCGTGGCGGAGGGGATGGCGACGACAATCTGCTCGATGTCGTACTTGTCGACCAAGCGCACGATATCGTCGCTGCCGCCTTCCACCTTCACGCCGTGAATGCGCATCTTGCGCTTCTTCGGGTCGTCGTCGGTGGCCACGATGGGGATGCCGGGCATCAGCGGGTCGTGCTTCGACATGCGCTGGATGGTGAGCGAGCCCGTCTCGCCTGCACCCACGATAAGCGAACGAGGCCGCTTCTCGCGTAGACGCGCCATGCCCCGGGCGGTGCCGGGCTTGCGGCGCGTGATGCGGTAGATCATGCGGGAGCCGCCGATGAGGAACACCAGCAGGATGCATGCGCCCGCAAACACGCGGATGGGCAAGCGGACGTTGATTATCCACAGGAAGGCCGCGCCCGTGAGCGTGGCGAGCACCACGGCAAGCACAATTTGCAGCGCCTCTTCAAGCGATGCATATTCCCACAGGTGGTTATACAGGCGAAACGCCCCGAGGATGACGATGTTGATAAGCGCGAGGATGCCGAGCGTGAAGAAAATCTCGTTATCGATGAACACTTCGCCATAGACGTTCGTGAGCCATGAAGCAGCCCAGTAGGCGATAAACGTGCTTACCACGTCGAGCAGAAGAAGAATCGCTGTTCTCTGTGTGATGCGAATAATCGGGCCTTTCCTCTGCGCTACAATTGCCGTTTGTAAATAATACCGCTACAAGGGGCACTACATGGAAAAGACACCGGACAACCAGCCATGTCGCGCGCAGAACGTGCGCGCGATCGTCGATTGGATTCTGGATGGCGCAGACGGCAAGTCCACCCGCGTTGGAATCGAGATCGAGCACCAGGTCCTGCACGCCGATGGCGGCGCGCGCGTTGCATACTCCGGGGAGCATGGCATCGAGGATTTGCTCGAGCGCATGAGCGAGAATTGGGAGCAGAAGGTTTACGAAGGCGAGCATCTTATCGGGCTTTCCCGCTCGATGGATGGAATCGCCGAAACGGTAACCCTCGAGCCGGGTGGGCAGGTAGAGCTTTCCGCCGGCCCGTTCAACGACATGTTCACCGCACTCGAGGCGCTGAGCGATTTCGAAGACGAGCTCAACGGATTCCTCGAGCCGGTCGGGCAGCTTGCCGTGCAGATGGGCTATTCCCCGGTTGACAAGGCCGCCGATATCGAGCTCATCCCGAAAAAGCGCTATGAGTTCATGGACAAGTACTTCGAGAACACCGGCGAGTACGGCAAATGCATGATGCGCGGATCCGCATCCACGCAGGTAAGCATCGACTTCGCCAACCGCAAGGAAGCCATCCGCAAGATGCGCCTGGCCTATTGCGCGGCACCCATCATCGCCATGATGTGCGACAACACCGTGATGTTCGAGGGCCAGCTGCGCGAGTATTACCAGGTGCGCACCGAGATCTGGAGCTCGGTGGATCCGGCGCGTTGCGGCATCATTCCCGGCGTGCTCGACGAGGACTGGAGCTTGGATAAATACGCCGAATGGCTCCTGGATACGCCCGCGATCGTGGCCATCGACGAGAATGGCGACACGGTATACGACGAGCGCACCTTCGGCGAGATCTTCGCCGAGAAGGTAATGTCGGAAGATGACATCGCGCATGTCATCTCGATGGTGTTCCCCGATGTGCGCCTGAAGCAGTACATCGAGTTCCGTACGGCAGACGCGCTGACCTCGAAGTATGCGGCAGCACTTGCCGCGCTCATCAAGGGTTGTTTCTACGCCGATTCGGCACTCGATGCGCTCGACAAGCTGTTCGAGGGCGTTACCGAGCGTGACGTGATGCTCGCGAAGATGGCGATGATGGCGGAAGGCTACGGGGCTAAGATCTATAACAACAAGGAAGCCTGGTGGTACGCCGAGAAGATGAACATGATCGCCAAGCTGAACCTGACGAAGGAAGAGCGCGAGGTGCTCGAACCGCTGACCACCTACGCCTTCTCACACGTAACGTTGGCAGAGATGACAGTGTTTGAGTAAACCACGAGATTGGGAGGTTGTTATGAGCAATAGGGGTAAGAAGGTTAGCGTTCATTACACGGGTACCTTGGACGACGGGACCAAGTTCGATTCTTCATACGACCGCAATGCGCCGCTGGATTTCGTGTGCATGGCCGGGCAGATGATTCCGGGCTTCGATGCCGCGGTGAACGAGATGGCCGTGGGCGAGACGCGCAACGTGCGCATTCCCTGCGCCGAGGCTTATGGCGAGTATCGCGAAGACATGGTGCAGAAGATCCCGGTGACGAGCATCCCGAATGCCGAGCAGCTCCCCATCGGCGGCACCATCATCCTGCAGACGGCCGACGGCCACCCGTTCCAGGCCAAGGTCGTGAGCGTGGATGCCAAGTTCGCCACGTTCGATTTGAACCACGAGATGGCCGGCAAGGACCTCAACTTCGAGATCACCCTGCTGACGGTCGAGTAATTACGCATTGCCCGCGAACCAAAGGGGACCGTCCTCTTTGGTTTGCTTTTTAGGAGGAAACCCATGGAACACGTGTCGATTGCCTCGCTTTTCGCGAGCCCCGAAAACTATACCAGCCAGGAAATCACGGTCGTCGGCTGGGTCAGGTCCATCCGCGACATGAAGAATTTCGGGTTCGTTACCATCAACGACGGCACCTGCTTCAAGGACCTCCAAGTGGTGATGGAGCGCGAGAGCTTGGACGACTACGACGCGATTGCCGCTCAGAACGTCGGAGCGGCGCTAGTTGCACATGGCTCGCTCGTGCTGACCCCGGAAGCGAAGCAGCCCTTCGAGCTGAAGGCCACGAGTATCGAGGTGGAGGGCGAATCGGCCCCGGATTACCCGCTGCAGAAGAAGCGCCACACCAACGAATTCCTGCGCACCATCCAACACCTGCGTCCGCGCACGAACCTGTTCCGCGCGGTGTTCCGCGTGCGCTCGGTGGCGGCCCAGTCCATCCACCGCTTCTTCAGCGAGCGCGGCTTCGTGTACGTGAACACGCCGATCATCACGACCTCCGACGCGGAAGGCGCGGGCGAGATGTTCCGCGTGACCACGCTCGATGCTGCCAACCCGCCGCGCACCGACGCGGGGGCCGTCGACTTCACCCAGGACTTCTTCGGGCACGAGTCGAACCTCACGGTTTCCGGCCAGCTGCAAGCCGAGAACTTCGCGCTGGCATTCGGCAACGTCTACACCTTCGGGCCGACGTTCCGCGCCGAGGAATCCAACACCGCCCGTCATGCTGCGGAATTCTGGATGATTGAGCCCGAGATCGCTTTCGCCGACCTGCAAGACGACATGAACCTGGCGGAAGACCTGCTGAAATACGTCATCAACGACGTTATCGCGACCTGCCCCGACGAGATGGACCTGTTCAACCGCTTCGTGGACAAGGGCCTGCTCGAGCGCCTGCAGTTCGTGGCCAACTCGGATTTCGCGCACGTGACCTACACGGAGGCCATCGATATCCTGCTGGCCGCCAAGAAGAAGTTCGAGTATCCCGTGGAATGGGGCATCGACCTGCAGACCGAGCACGAGCGCTACCTCACCGAGGAGCATTTCAAGCGCCCGACCTTCGTGACGGATTATCCTGCTGCCATCAAGGCGTTCTACATGCGCCTGAACGACGATGGCAAGACCGTCGCCGCCATGGACTGCCTGGTTCCCGGCGTGGGCGAAATCGTGGGCGGGTCGCAGCGTGAAGAGCGCCTCGACGTGCTGGAGCGCCGCATTTCCGAGCTGGGCATGAAACCCGACCAATACCGCTACTATTGCGACCTGCGCCGGTATGGCAGCTGCCGTCATGCTGGGTTCGGGCTTGGTTTCGAGCGCCTCGTGATGTACCTCACGGGCGTCGCGAACATCCGTGACGTTATTCCGCATCCGCGTACGGTGGGCAACGCGGACTTCTAAGGACATTCTGCCGAGAAAATCCGGCCACGTATCTATACGTGGCCGGATAGGGGCGGTATCCTTGGCAGGAGGCACCTGCCCGATATCGAAAGAGCACGAAATTGACTGCATAATATGCAGAATCTTTGCAAGAGTGTTTCGCTTTAAAAATAATTCTTGTGTAATCTGACATTCGTTATACACTTATGAGCCACTGAAAGATTTCCTCGGGAGGGGGAAGGACATGGCTTATAACGTTGGTGTGATGGGCGCGGCTGGTTTTGCAGGCGTGGAATTGGTTCGCCTGCTGGTGCAACATCCGGATTTCAATCTCGTCGCCGTCACCTCGGATGCGGATGCGGGAAAGGCGATTGCCGATACCTACCCGGCGTTCACGGGAATGGGGCTTCCGGCCTTCACCGGGCACGACGATCCCGCCCTATTCGATTGCGACCTGGTTTTTCTTGCGGTTCCCCACACGGTTGCGCTGAAGTATGCTCCGCTGCTGATGAATGCGGGCGTGACGGTTATCGACCTTTCGGCGGACTACCGCCTGAAGGATCCTGATGTCTACGAAAAGTGGTACAACACGCCGCACACGTCTACCGATATCCTGGCGGAGGCGGCATTCGGGCTGCCTGAGCTCACGGGCGACGAACTCGCGGAAGCGGCGGCCAAGTTCGCCGCGGGCAAGCCGGCGCTGGTTGCCTGCGCGGGTTGCTACCCCACAGCCACTTCGCTCGCAGCGTATCCAGCAATCAAGGCCGGCCTTTCGGCGGGACTCGTCGTGGCCGATGCCATCAGCGGCGTCACCGGCGCGGGCAAGAAGGCCACGGCGCGCACGCATTACTGCTTCGCCGATGAGAACGTCGAGGCCTACGGCATCGCGAGCCATCGCCACACGCCGGAAATCGAGCAGATACTCGGCATCCAGGGGCAGGGCCGGCTCGTGTTCACGCCGCATCTCGCACCGCTCAAGCGCGGCATCCTGTCCACCGTGACCTTCAGCGTGCCCGAGGGTGTGAGCATCTCGGCCGAAGCCCTGCAAGAGCTCTACGAGGGCTTCTATGCGGACAGCCCCCTGGTGACGGTGCTTCCTGCGGGGACGTCGCCGAAGACCTCGAGCGTCACCGGCACCGTGAAGGCCCAGGTCTCGGCCACCTTGGCAGCCAACGGGCGCGCCATCGTGTGCCTGGGCGCCATCGATAACCTGTGCAAGGGCGCAGCCGGCCAGGCGGTTCAGTGCGCGAACATCGTCTGCGGCTTCGACCAGGCGCACGGCCTTCCGGCCGTCGCCCTGCCCGTGTAGACGCATTGCATAAAAAGGGACAGTCCCTTTTTATGCAATTTTGCGATCACGAAGGAGCGTGAATGATACAGAGCAAAGAAACGGGCAAGTGGATCGGCATGCATCCCATTGAGGGCGGGGGCGTGACGAGCGCGCCCGGCTTCAAGGCGGCGGGCATCCATGCGGGCTTCCGCAAGCAGCCCGAGCGGCTCGATATGGCTATTGTCGAGGCCGACGAGCTGTGCGTGGCTGCCGGCGTGTTCACGCAGAACGTGTTTTGCGCGGCGCCCGTCACCCTGTGCCGCGAGCACTTGGGGCCGGGTTCGGCTGGCACGGCGCGCGCGGTGGTTATCAATTCCGGTGTGGCGAATGCGGCGACCGGACCGCGCGGGCTCGACGACGCTCGCCAGATGGCGGCGCTTACGGCCGATGCCGTGGGATGTGCCACCGAGGATGTGCTCGTGGCGTCGACCGGTGTTATCGGCCAGTTCCTGCCCATGGACAAGTTCGCGGCCTTACCCGCGTTGCATGCGGCGGCAACTGCCGAAGGTGGCCACGAAGCGGCTCGCGCCATCATGACCACCGACACGCACCCGAAAGAATGCGCTTTCACCTTCTGCCAGTCGAAGAATCCTGGAGCGGGCGCTGTCTTCACGGTGGGCGGTATGGCCAAGGGCTCGGGCATGATCATGCCGAACATGGCCACGATGATTTCGGTGATTACGACCGATTTCCCGCTGACCCCCGAACGTGCTCACGAAGCGCTCGTGAATGCGGTGAACAAGAGCTTCAACAAGGTTACCGTCGATGGAGATACGTCCACCAATGACACGTGCATCCTGTTGGCACGCTCGGCGAGCACGTATGATGCGGACACGGCGAAAGCGGGCTTCGACGAATTCCAGGTGGCGCTCGATGCAGTGTGCCAGAACCTCGCGCGCCAGATGGCAGCCGATGGCGAGGGCGCGAGCAAGCTCGTTACCGTGAACGTTCGCGGTGCGGCGACCCCGGAAGACGCCGATCTTGCCGCGCGGACGGTCGCGAATTCCCCGCTGGTGAAGACGTGCATCGCTGGTCACGATGCCAACTGGGGCCGCGTGGCGGGGGCGCTCGGCCGTTCGGGTGCGCGTTTCAACCAGGAGGACGTGGACATCGATTTCATGGGCATGGCGGTATGTCGGGACGGCCTTGCGGTCGGCTTCGACGAGGACGAGGCCTTAAGGCGCTTTGAAGAGCCCGAGATCGTCATCGATTGCGACCTCGGTGCAGGTTCGGCCGAAACCACGGTTTGGACCTGCGATTTCACACATGAGTACATTTCGATCAATGGAGATTACCGGTCATGAAATACGAGACGCGGAGCCGCGCCGAGATTTTCGCGGAGAACCAGGCAGCACACTTCATCGCCGAGGCCATGCCTTGGATTAAAGCCATTACCGGCAAGACGCTGGTCATTAAATACGGTGGGTCGGCAATGGTGGACCCGGTGCTGCGCGATGACGTGATGAGCGACATCGTGTTGCTGAAGATCATGGGCGCGAACCCGGTGCTCGTCCATGGCGGCGGCAACGCCATCAGCGAGATGATGGGCAAGCTCGACATTCCCGTTGAGTTCAGGGACGGCTTGCGCGTTACCAGCGATGAAGCCATGGATGTGGTGAAGATGGTGCTCGTGGGCCAGGTGAACCAGGAGCTCGTGCGCGCCATGAACAAGCATGGCAACCTGGCGGTAGGCGTGTCGGGTAGCGATGCGGGCACGGTCATCGCGCGCCAGGCAGACCCGCGATTGGGTCGCGTGGGCCGGGTGACCGGCGTGTCGGGCGACTATATCGAGGCGCTCATCGAGGACGGCTATATTCCGGTCATCGCCAGCGTGGCGCTCGGCGAAGACGGCGGCTACTACAACGTGAACGCCGACCATGTGGCCGGCGAGGTCGCGGCCGCCATCGGCGCTCAGAAGTGCGTGTTCCTCACCGACGTGGACGGCATTTACGAGGACTTCGACGACAAGTCGAGCCTCATCTCGAACATGACGCTCGAGGAGGCGCGCGACCTGGTTAATTCTGGCATTCTGTCGACGGGCATGATTCCCAAGGTGAAGTCGTGCATCCGCGCGCTGGATGCCGGCGTGTACCGCACGCACGTCATCAACGGCACGACGCACCATGCGCTGCTGCTCGAGCTGCTCACCGACGCCGGCATCGGCACGGTGATCCACCGCACGCAGGAGGCGTACCAATACGAGAACCATCCGCTCGGTTCCGTGGCGAGCAAGCTCATCGAGAACCTAGAGAAACGCGATTAACGGCAGCGAGGAGGACCCATGACCTACGAACAAGCGAAAGCCCTCGACGAGAAATACCTCATCCATTCGTACGGCCGCAAGCCGGTCGAGTTGGTGAGCGGTCAGGGCATGCACGTGCAGGATGACGCCGGCAACGACTACCTCGATTTCATCGGCGGAATCGGCGTGTGTTGCCTAGGCCATTGCCACCCTGCTGTCGTGAAGGCGGTGCAAGACCAGGCGGCGAAGCTCATGCACGTGAGCAATTACTACTACATCGAGCGCCGTGGCGAGGTCGCAGAGCTCCTTTCCGGGATGCTGAACTGGGGCGACCCGGCTCGCCCGTATCCGTGGAAGACCTTCTTCGCCAATTCCGGCGCCGAAGCGAACGAATGCGCCATCAAGCTCGCGCGCCTCTATAGCAAGGAGCGCAGCCATGGCGGCCAGGGCATCATCTGCATGGAGCGCAGCTTCCACGGGCGCACGCTCGCCACGCTCGCGGCGACGCAGCAGCCGGTGAAGCAGGCGGCTTTCCAACCGCTGCCGCAGAACTTCCTTGCGGCGCCTCCGAACGACATCGAAGCCCTGTGCGCGGTGTTCGAGGCCAACCCGCAAGGCATCGCCGCGGTGATGGTCGAGCCGGTTCAGGGTGAATGCGGCGTCTACCCCCTTACTGAGGAGTACCTGCAGGCCGCAGTCGAGCTCGCGCACGAGAACGGTGCGCTCCTCATCTGCGACGAGGTGCAGTGCGGCATCTACCGCACGGGAACCCCGTTTGCATTCCAGCAGCTCGGCGTGGTGCCCGACATCGTTAGCATGGCGAAGGGCATCGCCGGCGGCTTCCCGATGGGGGCGTGCGCGGCACGCGATGCCGTGGCGGCCGTGTTCGAGCCGGGCTTGCACGGCTCGACCTTCGGAGGGAGCAACTTGGCGGTTGCGGCGGCCGAGGCAACCCTGACAACGCTAGTGGACGAAGGCGTCCCCGCCAACGTGGCCGAGGTGGGCGAGTACTTCCGTGCCAAGCTCGAGGAGCTGCCTGAGGTCGGCGAGGTGCGCGGCATGGGCTTGATGCTCGCGTGCGAGCTGGGCGAGGATGTCGATGCTGCCAAGGTGGTGCTCGATGCGTTGGGCGTGGGCCTGCTGCTTAACTACACCGGCCCCCACACGCTGCGCTTCCTGCCGCCGCTGGTGTGCGACACTGCCGAGGTCGACGAGCTCATCTCCAAGCTGCCTGCTCTTATCGCGGGCGCGAAAACCGCGTAATAGCTTGCAGGCATACCGAAGAAATCGAGGAGAACATGGCAAAACGAGAGAATCGCAAGAGCGCCATCCGAGCGTTGGTGCGCGCCGAGGAGATCCGCACCCAGAAAGAGCTGGTCGAGCGTCTGCAGGCGCAGGGATTCGACTGCACGCAAGCCACGGTGTCGCGCGATATCGCCGAGATGGGCTTCGTGAAGTCGGACCAGGGTTTCTACGCGCTTCCCGAAGACATGGCCATGAAACGCCTGATGGCAGAGCACGCATTCTCGGTTGAGGAAGCGGGCAACCTCGTGGTGGTGAAGACCCGCAGTGGGAGTGCCTCGATGCTTGGGGAAGTGGTCGACAACGCCGATGTGCCCGGCCTCGTGGGAACGATTGCGGGCGATAACACCATCATGATCGTCGCAAAGACCGAGGAGCGGGCGCGCGAGATCGCCCAGCATATGGCGAATATGCTTCGCTGAGGATGCGGCTCTTCGGAAAATGCCGAACTGGGATTTGTGGCATGAATATGCAAAAAAGAAAAGTATTTACGAAATAATAAAAATAACTATTGCATATTAAGCGTGAAGTTATACACTATCGAGCCAATAGCTAACAAGTCGGGGCAACCCGTGGAGAAAGGATACAACATGGCAAGGGATATCGTAGTGCTGGCGTATTCCGGCGGCTTGGATACGTCGGTGTGCCTGCGGTGGCTGCAGGACGAGATGGATCTCGACATCGTCGCAGTCGTCGGCGAAGTCGGTCAAGAGCATGACGACCTCGAGATTACCCGCAAGAAGGCGCTCGACATGGGCTGCCTCGAGTGCCGGGTTATCGACATGCGTCAAGAGCTTGCCGACAACTACCTTACCTGGGCGCTCGCCGCGAACGCGAAGTACGAGAAGAAGTACCCGCTGCTCTCCGCGCTTACCCGCCCGGTGATTTCCAAGCATCTGGTTGACGTTGCGCACGAAGTCGGCGCGAAGTTCATCGCCCATGGCTGCACGGGCAAGGGTAACGACCAGGTGCGTTTCGAGACGGCCATTCATACGCTGGATCCGGCGCTCGGCATCATCGCCCCGACGCGTGAGTGGGACCTGCTCACCCGCGAGCAGGAGATGGCTTGGGCCGAGGAGCATGGTGTGCCCATCGGACAGTCGAAGGCAAAGCCCTATTCCATCGACGACAACCTGTGGGGCCGCGCAATCGAATGCGGCGTCCTGGAGAACCCCTGGAACGAGCCGCCCGATGACATCTGGACCATCACGGCGGAAATCGACGATGCTCCCGACACCCCGCAGTTCGTCGAGGTCGAGTTCGAGAAGGGCATCCCCTGCGGCATCGACGGTCAGAAGATGTCGTATCTCGATTGCATCTACAAGATGAACGAGATTGCCGGCAAGCACGGCTATGGCCGCATCGACATGATCGAGAATCGTCTCGTCGGCGTGAAGAGCCGCGAGTGCTATGAGCTTCCCGGACCGCTGGCCCTCATCCTGGCGCACGAAGCGCTGGAGGACATGTGCCTCGAGCTCGAGGTGTCGCACTTCAAGCCGACGATCGAGCATCAGTGGGCGACGCTCGTCTACAACGGTCAGTGGTTCAGCCCGCTGAAGAACGCGCTCGATGCCTTCCTGAACTACACGCAGCAGAGCGTGAACGGCACCGTTCGCCTGAAGTTCTACAAGGGCAACTGCACCGTCGTCGGCCGCAAGAGCGACTGGAGCCTGTACGACGAGGGCCTGGCCACCTACGGCGAGGGCGACACCTTCGACCGCTCCGCTGCCAAGGGCTTCATCGATCTGTACAGCCTGCCGGTTACCACCTGGGCTATCAACCAGCGCTCCCACGGCATCGAGCAGTAACCGCAATCGCGAATTTCTCGCAATGCAAGCGCCCCAGCCTTTGGTTGGGGCGCTTTCCAATAGGATGCCGCATTGCGGCGTCGAGCGCAAAGGAGCCTGTTTTGCCCGGAATAGCCACCCACCACATTTTCGGGATCGAAGCGCATCGGGCCCTTCCCGGGCTCATCGGTAAAACGGAGTCGTGCCGCGAGGCGTTCCTGCTGGGGAACCTCGGGCCCGACCCGTACTTCTACCTGGCGGTTTCACCTGCCTGGCAGCAGTATCGGCGGCTTGGGTCCCGCATGCATGCGCAGAATCCCACCGGCCTTCTCGATGCGGTGCACGCGCATTTGGTTGCATCTCCGAAGGCATCGCCCGTCACGAAGGCCTATGCCCTCGGCTTCCTGTGTCACTACTTGCTGGATTCCCGGGTTCATCCGCTGGTGTACGCCCAGCAGTTCGCGCTTGGCGACGGCGGGGTAGAGGGCCTGCCCTTCGAGGGTGCCTGGCTGTATCGGAGCATCCACGCGACCATCGAGACCGAAATCGACGAATACCAGCTCACGCGAAAGCTCGGGCAGAACGCGGCGTCGTATCGACCGCATGTTCACATGCTGTGCTGCTCGGACGAAGCGCTTGCCGAAATCTCGCAATCGATGGCGGACGCGCTCGACCGCGCCTATGCGCTTGACGCTCCATCGGGCCTGTTCGCGACGGCGGTGGAACTCAATCGAGTTGGGCAGCGGTTGCTGGATTCGAAGGGCAGCGGATTGCGGGGGCGTTTCGACTTCTTCAAGCCGCTTGGCTATTCCGTTTCCTACCTGCGTGCGCTTTCCCATTCCGGGGCTTCCCGCGAGCACACCATGTTCGCGAACGACGACCACTTGCTCTGGCCGCATCCTTACGAGCCGGGCAAGGTGTTTGATGCGAGTTTCGATGAACTCTACGACCAGGCATTCCAGATGGCGCTTGCCATCATGCCTGCGTACTACGAGGCGGGGTTCGATGCTGAAGGATGCCGGCAGGTCACACAGGGGGTAAACTTCCTCGGGCGGGGATAGCGTGCGCCCTGAATGGCGGTTTCCGTGCAGAATCTGCGCGTATTGGCGGTTCCCGCTACAATGGGCAGGACACACGTTTGGCGAAAGGAAGTGCGATGGCACTGTGGTCTGGCAGGTTTGAGGAAGGCGTGAGCGAATTCACGCAGGAATATGGCGCGTCGTTGCCGGTTGACAAGGCGATGTACAAACAGGACATTGCGGGGTCGAAGGCACACGCCACGATGCTTGCCGCACAAGGCGTCATCTCGCAGGAAGACGCGCAGGCCATTTGTGCAGGCCTCGACGAGATCGAGCGCACCATCGACGCGGGCGAGTTCGTTTTCGATATCAACGACGAAGACATCCACATGGCCATCGAGAAGGTCCTCACTGCGAACATCGGCGAGGCCGGGGCGCGCCTGCATACCGGACGCAGCCGCAACGACCAGGTGGCAACCGATTCGCGCCTGTTCGCCAAGCACCTGTGCGACGGGCTGATGTCCGATTTCGTGGAGTTGCGCGAGGTGCTCGTGAAGCTTGCGGAGGACAACTTCGATGTCATCCTGCCCGGTTACACGCATCTGCAGCATGCGCAGCCGGTGCTGTTCAGCCACCATATGTTGGCGTATTTCTGGATGTTCACGCGCGACTTCGCCCGCATGCGCAACGCGCGGGAGGCGGCTGATGTGCTTCCGCTCGGCAGCGCCGCGCTCGCCGGCACCACATATCCGCTCAATCGTCACATGGTGGCCGACCAGCTGGGATTCGCGCAGATCTCGAAGAACTCGCTCGATGCCGTTTCCGATCGCGACTTCCTGCTCGACCTCGACTACGCCTGCGCCGTGGCCATGATGCACCTCTCGCGCCTGTGCGAGGAAATCGTGCTGTGGTCCTCAAGCGAATTCGGCTTTATCACGCTATCCGATGCGTTTTCCACGGGCAGCTCGATTATGCCGCAGAAGAAGAACCCGGATTTCGCGGAGCTTACCCGCGGCAAGACCGGCCGCGTGGTGGGCGATCTCGTGGCGTTGCTGGTTACCATGAAGTCGCTGCCGCTCGCGTACAACAAGGACCTGCAGGAAGACAAAGAGGGTGCCATCGATGCCGCGAAGACCTTGCACGACGCGCTCGCCTGTGTCTCGGGCATGCTCGCCACGATGCGCGTGAACCCGCAGGCCATGCTCGAGCAGGCGAAGAAGGGCTACCTCGCCGCCACGGACGTGGCCGATTATCTGGCGAAGAAAGGCCTGCCGTTCCGTCGTGCGCACGAGGTGGTTGGCCACCTGGTGCACACCTGCGAGCAGCGTGGATGCCAGCTCGACGACCTCTCGCTCGACGACTTCAAGGCGGAATGCGACCTGTTCGAGGCCGACATCACCGAGCAGCTCGACCTGCCGAGCATTGTCGCAGCGCGTACCACGCCGGGCGGGACAGGGCATGCAGCGGTTCGCATCCAGCTTGCCGAAGCACACGACGCCCTTGCGAAAGATAGGGACGTTCTTTGAGGTTTCGGGCGCACGCGCCATCTGGCGGTACAATAATCGCCATGTGTAGCTAAAACAGCCCGACGAAGCCGATAGGGAGGTTCCGTGAGTTCCCGAGTTCTGAAGAGAAGGCGCGCGAGCCAGCGTAAACGCCCGTGGCTCGGCTTCCTCTACGTCCTCGGCGTATTCTCGGTCGTATTCTTCGTCGGCCTGTTCGGCGTGTTCACCGTGGGCAATGCCTGGCTTGACGACCTGCCGGATTACAGCGACGCGAACGCATACAACTTCTCGCAGAAAACGCAGGTATACGCGAACGACCGCAAGACGCTCATCGCGGAGTTCTACCTGGAAGACCGCGACCCGGTGGAGATGGATGACATCTCGCGCTACGTTATCGAGGGCACGGTTGCCACCGAAGACCAGCGCTTCTACGACCACCACGGCATCGACCCGCAGGGCATTTTGCGCGCCATTGCCGTCAACTTGTTCGGCATCGGCCACGAAGGCGCCTCAACCATCACGCAGCAGCTCGTGCGCAATACCATCCTCGCATCCGAGGCCAGCGAATCCACGCTGAAGCGCAAGGTGCGCGAGGCATATATCGCCGTGAAGATGGAAGAGCAGTATTCCAAGGAAGAAATCCTGCTCATGTACCTGAACACCATCAACTACGGCTCGGGCGTGTACGGCATCCAAGCTGCATCGCAGCGGTACTTCTCGAAGGATGCCGATCAGCTCACGATTGCCGAGGCGGCAGCCCTCATCGGCATTCCGCAGTCGCCGACCTATAACAACCCCATCGACCATCCCGATGCCTGCAAGACCCGCCGCAATCTCGTGCTCGGGCGCATGCTGGTGAACGAGGTCATCACCCAAGAGGAATACGACGAGGCTTGCGCCGCGCCCCTGAAGTTGAAGGTCAAGGAGACGAAAACCTCGAACGGCCTGCTGAAATACCCGTATTTCTCGAGCTATATCCGCGATACGCTGCTCGAGATGTACGATTTCGACATGGTGTACAAGGGCGGCCTGACGGTCTATTCCACGCTCGATCCCAAACTGCAGAAGTACGCCGAAGATGCAGCCCGCACGAAAGAATCGTACATCGAGGACTACCTCGAGGTTGCGATGACGGTCATCGATCCGAGTACCGGCTACGTGAAGGCTATCGTAGGCGGCAAGGACTTCAACAAAGATCAATACAATCTGGCGACGCAAGCCCAGCGCCAGCCCGGTTCGTCGTTCAAGACGTTCACCCTTGTGGGGTGTATCGAAAACCGCATGGATCCGTTCACGACCTACGTGGGATGCCCCACCACCATCACGCTCGACGACTGGACGCTTTCCAACGATTCGTTCTCGGATTACGGGACGCTGACGGTGGCCGGTGCGTTTGCGGTGTCCTCGAACACGGGTTTCGCGCGCCTGTGCTATTGGCTCTCGCCGATGAAGGTTGCCGAAGTGGCCAAGCGCATGGGCATCGATTCCGACCTGAACGCCGTGCCCTCCATCACGCTCGGCTCGCAGCAGGTAACCACCTTGGAGATGGCCGAGGCGTATGCGACAATCGCGTCGGGCGGCATCCATCGCGAATCGACGTGCATCGAGGAAATCGTCAACTTGAAGGGCAAGACCATCTACAAGCCCGACACCACGGGCGAGCGCGTGATAACCGAGCAGGTTGCCTACAAGACGACCAAGGTGATGCAGGGCGTCATTTCGGGAGATGGCACGGCGCCCGATGCCGCGCTGGCGAACGGCCGGGAGTGCGCGGGTAAGACGGGTACGTCGGAGAACTACCGCGACAGCTGGTTCTGCGGGTTCACGCCGGAATACTCGGTCGCCATCTGGATCGGCAACAGGCACGAGAAGCCCACGGGCATGATTACCGCAAGCAGCGTCTTCCCGCTGTTCATGGACCAGGCGCTGGCCGATGTGGAGCCGAAGAAATTCGAGGAGAAGGAAAACCCGCCCTTCACGCCTATCGATGCCGATGCCCTCGCCATCAGCTCCACGGGCTACAATGCGGTTGATGGCGCACACAGCGCGTACTCGTACGACTTCACGTACAGCAGCAAGAGCAGTGAGTACTCCCGTACGGATAGGGAAGACCGCGACAACGAAAACGATGAAGACGGCGATGGCTACGACGACGAAACCGGCGAGCCTGTCGTCGGGGATGACGAAGACGACGAAGAGGAATTGGAAGACGAGGACTCCGAGTCGGGGGATGAAGAATACGAAGAAGAGGAATAGCGCACCGCGAAAGCCGCAGCGCAGGTCCCGACACGAGATGGGAAAGTAGACTATGACAACACGGAGGATTGCACCGCTTCTGCTGATCACCCTGGTTTGCGCGTTGTGCCTTGGCGCCATCGCAGGTTGTGCACCGGCTGAGCAGCAAGACGACGCGGCCAAGAACCGTGCCTACATGTCGCAGGCGAATACGATTATGATGCGCCTGAATGCCGACCTCGAGCCCTTCACGGCTGCCGTGGCGGCTGAAGACGTGGTGTCGATGGAGCAGGCCGCCGCCAACGTGTACCGTGACATCGATTCGTTCAAGAACATCACGGCTCCCGAGCTCATGAAGGATATCCATGCGGAATACTGCGCCGGATGCGATGACCTGAAGCAGGCCTTGCAGTCGTATGTGGCCTTGTATAAGGATGCTGCCAATACCGAGGCGAGCGAAATCAACGCTGCGGTTGCAGAGATTCAAAAGCAATACGATAGCGCCATCGCGCATCTCCAGGCTGCGGATAAGAAGGTCACCGAGCTCAATGGTGCCCTGCCGACCGAGTCTTCCTCCGCGTCCGAGTCTCCTGCTTCAACCGAGAGCGCCGAGAGCACCGAGAGCAGCAAGTCGTAACTCCCCATCTTCTGGTGAGGCACCACATCGTTATCGCGGAGCGCCGCTAGTTTGCGGCGCTGGAGATCCTTCGACTCCGCGCTTCGCGCTCCGCTCAGGATGACGTATGGGAGCGCGACATGCCTGCGATCATGTCCATCCTTCCAATCACGTCATCCTGAGGAGCGAAGCGACGCCCGGTCTCCGACGATCCGTTCGGCTCCAATCACGTCATCCTGAGGAGCGAAGCGACGAAGGATCTCCAGCGTTCCGGTCATGGTTGGTTGTGCAGGCGATTACTTGCCCCCAGCC
>JAUNCA010000169.1 GCA_030526775.1 Coriobacteriia bacterium
AGGCGGCGTTCGAGATTGTCCCCATAGCGATTGAGCCGCGGGTGACCCTTTCGCCGGCCGCGTTCACCTATGACGGAACGGCGAAGGTCCCGAAGGTTGAGGTGTGGGACGGCGAGAGCGTGCTGGTGGAAGGTACGGATTACGACATAGCCCTTCCTGACGGCCGTAAAAATGTCGGCACCTATACCGTGACGATTGCCTTGAAGGGAATTTATGCCGGGAGCGCAAACGCGACGTTCGAGATTACGGCCAAAGAGACGACGCCGACGGTGGTGCTGTCTCCGGCGAAGTACACCTATAACGGTGCGGTGAAGACCCCGAAGGTAACCGTGAAGGACGGCGCGGACGTGCTGGTTGCGGGGGAGGATTGCGACATCACGCTTCCGGGTGGGCGTAAGGACGCTGGAACCTACAAGGTGAAGGCAGTGCTGAAAGGCAACTATTCGGGGTCCGGCAGCGCTAACATCACCATTGCGAAGGCCGCGAACACCTTGGTCGCGAAGGGCAAGACCGTGAAGGTTTCCGCCTCCAAGCTCAAGTCGAAGTCCGTGAAGCTTACCCGCAAGAAGACCATGAAGATCAGCAAGGCAAAGGGTACGCTGAGTTACAAGTTGGGCGGCGTATCCAAGAAGAAGTTCAAGAAGTATTTCAAGGTGAACGCGAAGAACGGTGCCATAACCGTGAAGAAAAACCTCAAGAAGGGCACGTACAAGGTGAAGGTGAAAGTGAAGGCGGCTGGTACTAAGAATTACAAGGCCAAAACCAAGACTGTAACGGTAACCGTGCGCGTGAAGTAACGCGAACCGTTGTGTTGAAACGCCAAAGGAAGGGGCTCTCGTTCGATGAACGAGAGCCCCTGTAATGTGCGAGTTTCACGCAAGCCGGTGGTTTATTCCCGTCCGGCCAGTTCGACCTCGACGCAGGCGATGTGAGCGCACAGGACGAAGATCTTCATGGCGGCCTTCAGCTCGCCGAGCGGCGGGAAGGAGGGCGCGATGCGGATGTTCGAGTCGTTCGGGTCTTCACCGTGCGGCCAAGTGGCGCCTGCCTTCGTTAAGATGACGCCGGCTTCCTTGCACAGCGACACGATGCGCTTGGCTGTGCCCTTGGGGCCGTCAAACGACACGAAATAGCCGCCGCGCGGGTTGGTCCAGGTGCAACCGCAGTCGGCCAGCCCGCCCTTGTTCAGGGCCTTCTGAACGGCCTCGAAGCGTGGGCGCAGGATGGCGGCATGATCTTTCATGATTTCGGCGATGCCCTCGCCGTTCACGAGGAAGCGGGCGTGGCGCAGCTGGTTGAGCTTGTCGTAGCCGATGGTGCGTGCGCTGATGCGCTTGAGCATCTCGGAGACGTTCGCGGGGCTCGAGGCGTATACGGCCAGGCCTGCACCGGAGAACGTGATCTTGCTCGTGGACGCGAACTTGTAGTAGCGGTCGGGGTTGCCGGCTGCGATGCAGGCATCGGCGATGCCCTTCAGCTGGTCCTGGTCTTCGGGGTTGTCGTACAGATGGTGCACGGCATAGGCGTTATCCCAGAAAATGCGGAAGTCGCCAGCAGCCTTCATGCCGGCCAGGCGGTCGACCACCTCGTCGGAATAGGTGATGCCCGTCGGGTTGGAATACTTCGGTACGCACCAGATGCCCTTGATGGAGTCGTCGTTGGCGCAGAGCTCTTCGATGACGTCCATATCGGGGCCGTCTTCGCGCAGCGGCACGGGAATCATCTCGATGCCGAACGTATCGCAGATGCCGAAATGGCGGTCGTAGCCGGGAACCGGACAAATCCACTTGACGCTGGGCAGCTGGCTCCACGGGGTGTAACCGCGGGCGCCGAAGATCCACAGGCGGGCGACGGTGTCGTACATGATGGCGAGCGACGAGCTGCCGTAGACGATGACGTTGTCGGGATCGTCGTCAACCAGATCGGCCATGAGGGTCTTCGCCTCGGGAATGCCGGAGAGCTCGCCGTAGTTGCGGCAGTCGATGCCGCCCTCGGAATAGAAGTCGGACTTCGAGTTGACAATGTCGAGCATCGGCATGCTGAGGTCGAGCTGCTGACCGGACGGTTTGCCGCGGGCCATGTTCAGCGCGTAGGACTGGGACTTCACGGTCTCGAACTCCATGTTCAGGCGCTCGAGCTCGGATTTCAGCATATAGGTGCTCATCGAGGAATATTTGGACATTAACTCATCCTTTCATCCGGGGAGCACCCATTATATACGAGCCGTTTTTTTACGCGTGAGCTTTGGGTAAACGACACCAAACGGAAACCTTGACGGCACGAAAATGGGCCTTGCGGAGTACCCGCAAGGCCCATTACCCGGTTATATGGTTAGCTTTGCGCTATTCCTTTTTGCCGTGCGGGTAGGTGGTAGCGGCGTACTCGGGTAGGTCGGAAGCCAGGTTCTCCTCGAGGACCTCTTCCAGGTTGCGGCGGGCGCCGGTGGAAACCATGTAGGTGTCGAAGGTCTCGAGCACGGCCTGCTCGGGTTCCGGTGTGAGCTTGGAAACCACGAAGATGGCGAGGCAGCCGAGCAGGAACGCCGGCAGGAGCTCGTACATGCCGAGGATGCTGCCGCCGAGGCCACCGACGACTGCGCCCATGGGCTTGATGAAGTTATGCCAGATGAGCACCGTGGCAGCGCCCGTGACCATACCGGCGATAGCGCCCTGCTTCGTGGTGCGGCGCCAGTACAGTGCGAACAGCGTGAGCGGGCCGAAGGAGGCGCCCAAGCCAGCCCAGGCGTAGGAAACGACCATGAAGATGACAGAGTTTTCGTCCCATGCGATCCAAATGCCGAACAGCAGCACCGCGAGAAGCGTGATACGCGAAACGATGAGGACCTGATTATCGGTCGCATCCTTCTTGAAGAGCGAGCGGAAGATGTTCTCGGCCACCGACGAGCCCGTGATGAGCAGGTAGGAGGAAGCCGAAGACATCGAGGCGGCCAGGATGCCGGAAACGACGATGCCGCAGAGGAAGGAGGGGAGCATCATCTGCGAGAGAACGATGAAGATGCTCTCGGCGGCCGACTGGGTGAGCAGCGTGGTAGGCGCGAGGTAGCGGCCGATGAGGCCGATGCAAACCGCGCAGAACATGGAGATGACAACCCAGATGATGGCGATGATACGGGACTGCTTGACCTGCTCATCGGAGCGGATGCCCATGAAGCGTACGAGCACCTGAGGCATGCCGAAGTAACCAAGGCCCCACGAGAGCGTGGAGATGACGGTGATGATGCCGTACTCGGCGGGAACATCGAAGACCGGAGCACCGTTCTGAACGATTTGCACACCGTTCGCGTCGAGCATCGGCTGTGCCATCGAGGTGAAGGAGAGGTAGCCCGGGATGTCGGACAGGAACGCCGCGGTGTTGGCGACGCCGCCAGCCATGGTGATCGATCCGATGACGACGACGGCCAGCGCGAAGAACATCAGGCAGCCCTGCACGAAGTCGGTGGCGACAACGGAGAGGTAGCCGCCGATCATCGTGTACAGGAACACGATCATGGCGCCGAGGACCATCATGGTGGAGTAATCCCAGCCGAACAGCGTGTTGAACAGCTTGCCGGCGGTGACGAAGCAGCTGCCGCAGTATACGCAGAAGAAGATGAGGATGATGATGGCGGCGATGGTGCCCACCGTGTTCTTCTTATCGTTGAAGCGGTTGCTGTAGAAGCCGGGCAGCGTGATGGAGTCGTTGGCTGCCACGGAATAGCGGCGCAGACGACGTGCGACGAAGCGCCAGTTGAGGTAGGTGCCGGCTGCCAGGCCGATGGCGGTCCAACCCACGTCGGATGCGCCGGTGAAGTAGGCGAGGCCCGGCAGGCCCATCAGCAGGTAGCCCGACATGTCGGACGCTTCTGCAGAAAGCGCCGTGAACCACGGGCCGACCTTACGGCCGCCCAGGAAGTACTCGGACGTGGACGAATTCGAACGCTTCGCGTAGATGAAGCCGATCGTCAATACGACCATGAAATAGACCAGAATGGCCAATAACACAAAAGTATCTGCGGTTTCCATAATGCTCCTTGTCGATATTTGCGATAGGCCGAACATTATATATGTTTCGCTGTTTCATGGAAGTAAAACCCTGCGAGCGGGCACAATGATGAGTCACAATGATGAATTACCGCGGGTGTTTTTCGTCATTGGGTGGATGAATTACCGCG
>JAUNCA010000170.1 GCA_030526775.1 Coriobacteriia bacterium
TAGTGTGAGGATAAGAGACGAGGAGCATTTCATGGACTACATCATTCGCACTGCCACCATCGACGATGCCGAGGCGATGCTTGCCATCTACGAGCCCTATGTGGTGGAAACGGCTATCACCTTTGAAACCGTCGTGCCCTCACTCGCCGAATTCCGCAGCCGCGTGGCGGAAACCATCGTGCAGTATCCGTGGATTGTCGCTGAAGGCGTGCAAGAAGGCGTTGTCGGATATGCATACGCGGGGCCCTTCAAGCGCCGCGCCGCCTACGACTGGTCGGTGGAAACCTCCATCTACCTGCGTCGTGACATCCGCGGACGCGGGTTGGGCCGGCGTTTATACCAAGAGCTTGAACGTATCCTGCAATCCATGGGCATCCGCAATCTCAACGCCTGCATCGCGTGCACCGATCGCGCTGACGACCCGTTCCTCTCGAACGAAAGCGTCCTATTCCATGAAAAGCTCGGCTACACCCTCGTGGGAACATTCCACAGCTGCGGCTTCAAGCTCGGCCGATGGTACGACATGCTGTGGATGGAAAAAACAATCGGCGCGCACGATGGCGCGCCGACACCCATTATTCCCTTTTCCCAGCTGTAGCTTCTACCGGGCGTGCGAGGCGATGTATTCCTCGAACTCGGTCTCGAGCGCGGCGCGAAGGCGGTTATAGGTTACCGGATCCTTCCCGCCAACCGGCTGGCCATCCACATGCGCGACGCGAATGCCGAAGGTACTCGATGCCGAGATGATGATCTCGTCGGCGTCCATGAGCTCCTCGAGCGTGTAGAGCCGCTCCTCGACGGGAATACCCAGCTCGCCGCACATCGCAATCATGTGCTTGCGGGCGATGCCCGGCAGGATATGCTCGTCAGCCGGATGCGTGATGAGCACGCCGTCCTTCAGGATGTGGATGTTGCTGTGGGCGCTCTCCGTCACGTATCCATCGCGCACGAAGACGGCTTCCTGACCGCCATGATCGGCGGCGTTTTGGGCGGCGAGCACATTCGGGAGCAGGTTCAACGTCTTCACGTTGCAGTAGCTGAAACGTTTGTCCTCGAAGCTCACCGCGTCGACGGTCTTGGAGAGGTCGGCGTACGGCATCGGGAACACCATGATCCACAGGTTGGGCGGGCAGTCCGGGAACTCGTGGCGCCGCGGAGCAGTGCCGCGCGTGACCTGCCAATACACGAAGTTGTCACGTGCGTCAGCCATATCCACGACCTTCTGGAGCTCCGCTTGCAGCTCCTCGCGCGTGAAGTTCGGTTCGAAGCGCATGATGCGCATGCTGTTGAAGAAGCGATCCAGATGGTCGTCGATGTAGAGCATCACGCCATCGCGCGACATCGTGGCATCGTAAACGCCATCGCCGTAAAACGTCACACGGTCGAGGAAGGGCACCTTGAGCTCTTCAATCGGCGCGATTTCGCCGTTGTAGTAACCGATACGCTCCATATGGGCCTCCAAAGCGTCTAGTGTTTGCGTTTGTCGATAGAGCGGGCAAGCCAGTCGCCGAAGGACTGGAACAGCTGCACGAGCACGACGCAGATGACGATGCAGGCAAGCATCACGTCGGCCATGTAGCGCTGATAGCCGTAACGGATGGCGATGTCGCCCAAGCCGCCGGCGCCGACCGTGCCGGCCATGGCGGTGTAGCCGAACAAGTTCACGAAGGTGATGGCCACGCCACGTACGAGCGAGGGCAGGCTCTCCTTCAACATGACCTTCGTGATGATCTGGTAATTGTTCGCGCCAAAGCTGTGCGCGGCCTCGATGAGGCTCGCATCGACTTCAGCGAGGCTCTGCTCGACGATACGCGCGACGAAGGGGGCAGCCGCCACGGTTAGCGGCACCACGGCACCCGGCACGCCGAGCGACGTTCCCACCACCAAGCGCGTGAACGGGATAATCGCCACGAGCAAGATGATGAACGGGATGGAACGGCCGATGTTGATAATCCAGCCAAGCACGGTATTCACGGGTTTGTTCGGCGCGAGTCCCGTCGGGGTGGTCACCGCGAACCAAATGCCGAGGGGCAGGCCGATAACATAGGCGAAGAACGTCGAGGCGATGGTCATGATGACCGTATCGATCGTGCCCTGTGCCAGCAACTGGCCGTATTCGGCGAAAAACGTCTCCATGGCCTACACCTCCTCGGGGTCTCGGTCATGCTTGCGCACGACACCGGTACCGCCGCGCGAGAGCAGCTCCCGGGTCACGGCGCTCTGCGGGTTCGCGAACACGTCCGCCGTCGGCCCCTCTTCCACGATGACGCCCTCGTCGATGACGGCGATGCGGTTGCAGATGCGCTGCGCGACATCGAGCGCATGCGTGATGACGACCATCGTCACGCCGAGTTCGACATTCACGCGCTTTAGCAGGTCGAGTACCTGAATGGTGGTGCGGGAGTCCAGGGCGGACGTCGCCTCGTCGCACAGCATATAGTGCGGGCGGTTCGCCAGCGCGCGGGCAATGGCCACGCGCTGCTGCTGGCCACCGGAAAGCTCGCTCGGGTACCGGTTGTACTTGTCGTCGAGCCCAACCAGGTTCAGCAGCTCGTGGGCGCGCTGCTCGTTTTCCTTGAAGCCATGGCCGCGAACCTCGAGCGGGAACGTGACGTTCTGCAGCACGGTGCGCTGTTGGAACAGGCTGAAATGCTGGAAGATCATGCCGATGTTCTTGCGCAGCTCGCGCAAGTCCTTGCCCTGATAGTCGGTTACATCCTTGCCGTCGATGATGATGCGGCCCTCGGTGGGACGCTCAAGCAAATTGATATGGCGCACCAGGGTCGACTTACCGGCGCCCGATGCGCCGATTATGCCGAAGATGTCCCCGTCCTCAATGGTGAGATTGACGTGATGAAGCGCACGGTGCTCCCCTTCGCGGGCTTGGTAGACCTTGCCCACGTCCTTCAACTCGATCATCGTCTCACCCCTTCCCCATTACTCTACCTGTATACAACGCGCGACACGCGGAGCCAATTGACGGCCCCGCGTGCACCTGTCACCGATTTCGAGTGTTCAGATTATCAGATTACTCGGCGAGAACGACCACGTCACCAAAGTTCTTCGCGACATAGTCCTTGCATTCCTGAGAAGCGAAGGCGGCGACAAGAGCCTTGGTCTTCTCGGTATCCTCGTTGCCCTCCTTCACGACGACAACGTTCACGTACGGGTTATTGGTGGCCGACTCGGTGGCGAGCACGAGATCCTCGCTCAGCTCGGCGCCCATCGCATAGTTGCCGTTGATGACGGCGATGTCGACGTCCTGCAGGACGGTCGGGACGGTGGCAGCCTCAACTTCGACGAACTCGAGGTTCAGCTTGTTAGCGGTGATGTTCTTGGTGGTGGCAACCGGGTTGGTGGGGTCATCAAGCTCGATCAAGCCCTCGGCGGCGAGCAGCAGCAGGGCGCGTGCCTCGTTCGTGGTGTCGTTGGGGACGGCAACCTTGGCGCCATCAGCCAGCGCATCAAGGGAAGCGGTCTTGCCGGCGAAAACCTTCATCGGCTCGACATGCACGTCGGCAACGGCAACCAGGTGGGTGCCGTTCTGCTCGTTGAAGTCATTCAGATACGGAACATGCTGGAAGTAGTTCGCGTCGACCTCGCCGTCTTCAGTAGCGGTGTTGGGAAGCACGTAGTCGGTGAACTCCTTCACCTCGAGCGTCCAGCCTTCGGCCTCGAGCACGGGCTTCACGGCCTCGTTCAGAATCTCCGCGTGCGGGGTCGGGCTTGCCGCGACGGTGATGACCTTATCTTCAGCAGCACCGCTATCGGCCGCGCTCGAAGAGGACGAATTGCCTCCGCCGCAACCGACGAGTCCGAATGCCAGCACGGCGGCCAGAGCCACTACGACCAGAGCCAGACCGCTCTTCTTCTTGGTGAGTTCCATAATGGGTCTCCCTTCCATTGTTTTCATGACACGGCCATTTAGTTTACGGATTCACCGATAACGGGGCAATAGCTTGAGCAATACGCTTTTTCGGCCGGGTGCATTCTGTTTTGGCGATAACCCAATTTGCTGCTACAGCGTAGTAAAGAACTTCCTTGCGTTGTGCTTGCGAGCGATCTGGCCATCTGAAGGTGCCCCGCCGGGAGGGGGGGCACCCCCCCGCGACGCGGGCACCCGGAGGGGGGGGGGGGGCGGGGCGCGCGGC
>JAUNCA010000042.1:0-4899 GCA_030526775.1 Coriobacteriia bacterium
GGATGGAGAGGTTAACGGAAGGATGCAGGCGGATACCACCCTTGTAGGGGCCGAGTGCGCTATTGAACTGCACGCGGAAACCACGGTTGACCTGGACCTTACCGTTATCGTCAACCCAAGGAACGCGGAACGTGATGATGCGCTCGGGCTCGACAAGACGCTCGAGGAGAGCTGCTTCCTCATACTCAGGATGCTTTTCGATAACGGGCTCGAGGGAGGTGAGAACCTCGGTAACCGCCTGGATGAACTCTGCCTGATCAGCATCACGCTGCTTGACCTGGTCGATGATGCGCTGCACGTAGCTCATGTAACAACTCCTTTGCTCAATCTTGCTGCAATCCACAATGGTTGCTTAAACACGGGATTTTAGATTCGTTTTTCCACCTCATTTATAAGGAAAAGCCGTATTTACAACCCTGAAACATTAACGAATGGGAATGCAATCCAAATAGCAGGATTCTTCTGCCTTAAGCCTTTTACCCGTATGCAACGACCGGTGACCTCGCACAACAAAATCACAAAGCGTCGTTTACCGCTTTGAAAAACCAAGATACCTGTTATGTATGACGATCCTAAAGCAGCGGAGCAAGGAATTGGCCAGTGTAGCTCTGAGCTACCTGAGCGACTTCTTCGGGTGTGCCCGTAGCGACAACCTCGCCACCACGGTCGCCCCCTTCGGGACCGAGGTCGATGATGTAATCCGCGCTTTTGATGATGTCGAGATTGTGCTCGATGACGAGCACGGTATTCCCCGCATCAACCAACCGCTGCAAAACCTCGAGAAGCTGCCGTACGTCATCGATATGCAGGCCGGTCGTCGGTTCGTCCAAGATATAGAACGTCTTCCCTGTCTGGCGTTTCTGGAGCTCACTTGCGAGCTTCACACGCTGTGCCTCGCCACCAGAGAGTGTCGTTGCCGGCTGTCCAAGCCGCATATACCCCAATCCCACATCGTGAAGCGTCTGCAGTTTCGTCGCAACCGCTGGGATGGCGTGGAAGAACTCGAGGGCGGTGTCGATCGTCATGTCAAGGATGTCATAGACGTTCTTACCGCGATACGTTACCTGGAGGGTCTCGCGGTTGTAGCGTTTTCCGCCGCAGACTTCGCATGGAACATACACGTCGGGCAGGAAGTGCATCTCGATCTTACGTTGCCCATCACCCTTGCACGCCTCGCAGCGGCCGCCCTTCACGTTAAAGCTGAACCGTCCAGCGCTATATCCTCGAGCCTTCGACTCTTGGGTGCTTGCGAAGAGCTGCCGGATGTTATCCCAAAGCCCCACGTACGTTGCCGGATTCGAGCGCGGAGTGCGTCCGATGGGGCTCTGGTCTATGTCGATAACCTTATCGAGCCGCTCCACTCCGATGAGCTTGCCGTATTCGCCAACCCGTTGACGCCCATGGTTTAGGCGATTCGTTAACGCCGGGGCTAAGGTGTCTGTTACAAGCGATGATTTGCCCGAACCTGAAACGCCCGTAATGCACGTGAGCGTTCCGAGCGGAATCGAAACCGAAATGTCTTTCAGGTTATTTGCTGCTGCACCGGTGATCTTCAGCGTGCCTTTCCGGGGATTGCGCCGTTTTTCGGGCACGGGGATGCTCTTGCGACCGGCAAGGTAATCACCGGTAATAGAGCCCTCCGAGCGTTCAATCTCCTGCGGGGTGCCGCAAGCGACAATATGGCCGCCGTTTTCACCCGCTCCCGGCCCAACGTCTATGACATAGTCAGATCTGCGTATCGTTTCTTCATCGTGCTCGACGACAAGGACGGTGTTGCCCTTGTCACGCAGGCGCTCAAGTGTCGCTATCAGGCGTTCATTGTCTCGTTGATGCAGGCCGATAGAGGGCTCGTCAAGGATGTACAGCACGCCCATGAGGCCAGCGCCAATCTGCGTGGCCAATCGGATGCGTTGGCTTTCCCCGCCGGAAAGCGTTGCTGTTGCGCGCTCGAGCGTGAGGTAATCAAGGCCCACGTCTACGAGAAAATTCAATCTCGCGCATATTTCCTTGATGATTGGGTCGGAAATTGTCTTCGCCGCACCCTCGAACCGCAAATTCGCAAAGAACGTGCTCGATTCACGCGCAGAAAGCGTGCAGACGTCGTAGATGGACATATCGCCGACGGTGACTGCAAGCATTTCGGGTTTCAAGCGCTTCCCCCCGCAGGTGTCGCACGGGATAATGCTGAAATACTGCTGCAGTCGTTCGCGTGCCTGGTCGCTCGAAGCCTCCGAATAGCGGTTCTTCACGGCATCGACGATGCCATCCCATTTAATGTACCAGTATGTTTCGCGCCCATCG
The DNA here is from genome assembly GCA_030526775.1 of Coriobacteriia bacterium. GTDB lineage: Bacteria > Actinomycetota > Coriobacteriia > Coriobacteriales > Eggerthellaceae > UMGS1519. Next base: position 2,302 of record JAUNCA010000042.1, read on the forward strand.
AGCGTATGGTAATCGACGCGGATCTTCTCATCACCCGTGCCGTAGAGCATCTTCTGTCGAGCCTGTTTCGAGAAATCCTCCCAAGGCGTGTACTCGTCGTAACCGAGGTGCTTTGCAACGGCAACGAGGACCTGCGGGTAGTAGTTCCCGCTTTTGAATGGCGCAACTGCGCCTTCGGACAGCGAGAGGCTCGGGTCAGGCACAGTCAAGCTCGCGTCGACCTCTTCCCTGCTGCCGATTCCCAAGCAATCGGGACAAGCCCCATAGGGGGCATTGAACGAGAAGTCGCGCGGTTGGAGCTCATTCATGGAATGACCGTGTTCCGGGCATGCGAGCGCGAGGGAATAGAAATCCTCATGGGTCGATTTATCGGCATCGATGAACTGCACGAGCAGGCGTCCATCGGCGATCTTGGTCGCAAGCTCCACGGCTTCGGCGATTCGGCGAGTCGACTCGGGTTTCAAAACCACGCGGTCGACGATGACTTCGATCGTATGCCGGTATTTCTTATCGAGGGATATGCCCTCGTCGTCGAGCCGCATGACCTCGCCGTCGATTCGCGCGCGAGCGAAGCCTTCTCGACGCAGGTCGGCCAGCAGTTTCGCGAATTCGCCCTTGCGGTCGGCGACCACAGGAGCCATGAGCATCGCGCGCATACCTTCATGCTTTTCGATGATTTCATCCGTGACCTGGTCGGTTGTCTGTGCCTTGATGACGCGGCCGCATTCAGGGCAATGCGGTGTGCCCACACGTGCGTACAATAGTCGCAGGTAGTCGTAAATCTCGGTCGTCGTTCCCACGGTAGAACGCGGGTTGCGGCTCGTGGTCTTCTGGTCGATAGAAACCGCAGGTGAAAGGCCATCGATGCTGTCGAGATCGGGTTTATCCATTTGACCGAGGAATTGCCGGGCATAGCTCGAGAGGCTCTCGACATAGCGGCGCTGACCTTCGGCGAAAATCGTATCGAACGCAAGCGAGCTCTTTCCCGACCCCGAAAGGCCGGTGATCACGACGAGTTTATCGCGCGGAATGTCCACGTCCACGTTCTTCAAATTGTGTTCGCGTGCACCGCGGATGAGTATCGTGTCTTGAGCCATCATGTTCCTCTCGTAACGCTAAGCGACCACCAGTGTAACGAACATACACATGTTCGTAAAGCGAATACGCATTCTCCATGCAATAACTAGTTGAACAAGAATCTAATCTGTCATGCCCGCGGGTGGGCGGTAGCATGCGCCTGCTTGAGGTAGCTTGGGGAAAGATGCGTGTATATTTGCGTGGTTGATGGACTCGCATGGCCGAGAAGTTCCTGCACGCTGCGCAAGTCCGCACCACCCTCAAGCAGGTCGCTTGCAAACGTGTGCCTGATGTCGTGCGGCGTGTAAACCGAGGCTATGCCGGCTTCTTTGAGCGTCTCACGAAGCATTCTCCGTATGGCGTCTTCGGAGAAACGGTTTCCGCGTGTACTCAGGAACAGCCACTCGCCTGAGCTAACGCCTGCTGCTAGCTGGGGACGCGCTTGTGCCAGATACCGGCGTATCGATGCCACCGATATGTCGTGCAAGGGCACGATGCGTTCCTTCGACCCCTTTCCGAGGACGCGAGCTTGGCGTTGCGCGAGGTCCAGGTCGCGCATGAGCATGCCCGATGCCTCCGAGACACGACATCCCGATGCGTAGAGCAACTCGAGCACGGCCTGGTCTCGCATATCGGAAATGCTTTGCTCGCGCGTTTCGCCGCCGATTACCCGATCGCCATGGACAGCGAGTATCCGGGCCATTTCCGAGGGTGGAATCTTATGCGGAAGCCGTTTGTGCTTCTTAAGCCCATTTAAGGTGGTTGTCGGGTCGTCTTGCGCAAGACCGGCCACCACAAGCCATCCAAACAGGCCGCGAATAGCGCTTAGATGCCGGTTGATCGTGGTCCGTTCGTACCCGGCTGCGCTCAGGTAGCCGAGGTATGCGCGCAAGGCACGCCGATTCGGTTTCAGGGGTGTGACACCCTTTGAGCTGCACCATCTCAAATACGCGTCAAGGTCGGTCGCATACGAACGGATCGTATGCGCCGAGGCATTTCGCTCGACCTCGAGAGAATGCAAGTACAGCGATACCGCTTTGGCGCCCTCGGAGGCATCGAGTATTTGGTTGTCTTCAGATTCCATCAAAGCCCGGCCTCTTGCACCGCTGCAAACCAGCGCTCAACAAGGTTTTCGGCGCCGTCCAGCAGCAATCCGTTTTGCGACAATTCCTCGCAGTACGAGGCCAAATCGGTGCGCTGTCGTTCGAGGAAAGCGGCATACCGAGCACCCTTATTTCGTATTGGCTGTTCAAGAGGGGGAAACACCCCGAAGTTCACATGCATGGGCTGGTAATCGGCAGTTGACGGATTTGTGGCATAGGCAACGAGCGAGCCAAATGAGGTTGTACACGGCATCGGACTCATAGAAACCCCGGAGAGCTTCGCGAACACACGAAGCGAGACGTAGAGCCCCGCCATGATGGCTTCGCAATACCCCTCGGTGCCGGCGACTTGGCCGGCAAAATATAAGGGCATCGGGCAGTCGCGTAATCTGAAGCTGTCGTCGAGCAGATGCGGCGC
>JAUNCA010000042.1:4909-8786 GCA_030526775.1 Coriobacteriia bacterium
ATCGGGATTCAAAAGCCCCGGTGACTTTATATATGTGTTGCGATGCATCACGCCGAATCGGGCGAATACCGCCTCCTGGAGCCCGGGAATCATCCGGAACACCCGACGCTGCTCGGGGAACGTGAGGTTTGTCTGGAAGCCCACGAGGTTATAACTTGAGGCATGCGAATCTTCGGCGCGAAGCTGAACGGCCGCATAGGGGCGCCGACCTGTCCTCGGGTCGGTAAGGCCAACGGGTTTCATCATGCCGTGACGCGGTGCGTCGAATCCGCTACGCGCGATTTCCTCCACCGGCTGGCATGCGCAGAACAAATCCTTCGTCTCGAAATCGCGCGCTATCACGCGATCTGCTTGGAGCAGAGCTTCGATAAACGCCTCGTATTCTTCTTTGTTTAGCGGTGCGTTCAGGTAATCGCCCTCATCTGAGGCCCCATAGCGGCTTTGGCGAAACAGGATGTCCCGGTCAAGGGAATCCGCCATGACGATCGGCGCAGCGGCATCGTAGAACGCCATATGGTCGGAACCGGTAAGGTCCTGTATCGTCTGCGCGAGCGCATCTGAGGTGAGAGGCCCGGTTGCGATAATCGTCGCATCGGCGGCTGGGAGCCTTTGCTCCTCGCCAGTCGCATCACAGAACAGCAGGACTCCATCGTCGAATCCAGTGGCCTCCCCCACGACCCGCGTGATGTTCTGCTGTGCGTCCACAAGGCGGTCCACGGCTTCGCTGAATTGCACGCGATCAACCGCCAGAGCTCCGCCTGCGGCAACGCGCGCATCGAGGGCGCAGCCGAGAAGGAACGATCCGAGGCTTGCAAGTTCGTGCTTGAGCATGCCTGCCGGCTTGTCCGCCTTCATGCTCTTGAGCGAATTCGAGCAAACGAGCTCAGCCAAGCCCGCCGTTTTATGCACGGGCGTCGGCTTTGCCGGACGCATCTCGAGCAAGCGCACACCGACTCCGCGCGATGCCAGTTGCAGGGCGGCTTCGCTTCCTGCAAGTCCACCGCCGATTATGTTCACAGTCTTTTCCATGCGCACAGGCTAGCATACTTTTCTATCTACGCGTTAACCAGGCCTGTGAAGGCCCATAACGTCCATCGGGAAAACGTGACAACACGCCATTGCGCTCATGCACCGAGAGCTCCCGCATAAGCCCCACCGCTGAATCATGCAGTCCTTCTGCGATTATCTCATCCGGCCGCATCGGATTAGCCATCAGCGCGGCAATGAGCGGGTCATCGGGCAGTGCGTGCACGTTTGCGGCATCTTCGTGCCGCAACGACCCGAACAGCATGCTCAACGCGCTTTCGAAGGATTCGTCATCGATAATAGGAATTGCACCTTGCGATATCAGGCGATTCGAACCCGCCGATGTCGGCGAAACGATGGATCCAGGTATGGCGAGTACGTCCCTGCCAGCCGCCAAGGCTTCGTCTGCCGTGCTGAACGTTCCTGAAGGCAATCCGGCTTCGACAACCAGAGTCGCTTTTGATAGGCCTGCGATAAGGCGATTCCGCTCCCGAAACATCCATGGCATGGGTGGTTCTCCCCAATCACGTTCAGAGACCACCGCTCCTCCGCTATCGACGATTCGTTGGAACAGCTTTGCGTTGCGTGCGGGATATAGCTGGTCGCAGCCACCGCCGAGGAATGCGACGGTGCATCCCCCTGCGTCAAGCGCACCCCAATGGGCTTCAGAATCGCACCCGAGGGCACCGCCCGATATCACGGTCACGCCAACTGAAGCGGCGATCTCTGCAAAATGCCGCGCGCATCCGCGACCATATGGCGTAGCCTTTCTCGCGCCGACGATTGATATTCCCTCTTGCAATGCCTTCTCGGTGCCGACTATCCGCAGGGTTTTCGGCGGATGTGGAATCGTCCGGAGCGCTTCGGGAAAACGCGGATCCCTCGAGGTCAACTCTAAGCGGTTGCCTGCGAGCGCCGGCGGCACGGGCTCATGAGAAGCCATGCTGTGCGATTTTTCGCTTTGCTCTGTTGCGTTCATTGTGTCGCCTCCCTCAATCTGAAGCCGAATGCCTCGGCCATATGGTCTTCGAGGACCTCTTGCGATTCGGCCATGTCGGCAATGGTTCGTGCGACCCCAACGGTTCTCACGATGCTCCGTCCGCTTAGCGAATGCACTTTCGCACTCTCCCGTAGAAAGCGTTCTGCATCATGCGCTACAGCGTTACGCTCTATCAGGTCGGCGGCTTCTATTGATGAAGAAACAGGCTCTTTGACACTCAAACGCGATAGACGCCAATCGCGGAATTCGCGCGCCCGAAGCACGCCTTCATGAAGCTCTGCTGACGAGATATCCGACCCTGCATGCACCACATTGTCGAACGAAGTGCGCCAAACATCTATCTGCAAATCGATGCGGTCGAGCAGGGGGCCTCCAATTCGCCCTTGGTAGGTTAGGATATCCGCTTGCGAACACCGGCAGGCGATTTCTGGGTCTCCGAGATACCCGCAGGGACACGGATTCGAGGCGGCGATGAGCATGAAATCTGCGGGCATCGTGAATGCGCCTTCAGCCCGGACGATCGTGATCTTACCATCCTCCATCGGTTGACGCAGTCCTTGGAGCGTTGCCCGGGGAAACTGCGATATCTCGTCGAGGAACAGCACGCCGTTGTGTGCTAGGGATACTTCCCCAGGGCGTACGGGAGAGCCTCCTCCGAGCAAGCCTGCGGTGCTCACGGAATGATGCGGATGCCGAAACGGTCGGATGCCGGCGACTGTCGGAGCTATATCCTCACCAGCAGCGGAATACACCCGGGCGGTTTCGAGCCGTTCTTGCTCATCAAGGGCCGACAATATGCTCGGTAGACGCTCAGCGAGCATGGTCTTACCCGAGCCCGGCGGACCCATCATCATCAGGCCATGCTCCCCTGCCGCCGCTATCTGGAATGCCCGCTTTGCAATTTCATGGCCTCCCACCTCACTATAGTCTTTTGCTATACGTGGAACACGTTGCACTCCGCGCGGCACATCAAAGAGTCCGGTCCTGAAGTCCGAGAGCCGCTCGACTCCATAGAGCGAGAGTCCGGGTATCTCCATGACGCTCGTGCATTCAGAAGAGCAAATCATGTCAAACCCGCATTCGCGCGCGCAAACCTCGAACGACAACATGCCTGGCACATCGCGAATCCTTCCATCGAGCGAAAGCTCGCCTACTACCAGCTTGTTTTTGAGGGCATCCACCGGCACCTGCTTGCTTGCCGCGAGTATTCCGAGCGCAATGGGCAGGTCGAAACCCGAGCCGGTTTTCTTCAGGCTCCCCGGTGCCAAGCTCACCACAATCTTATCCCCCGGCATTTGGTACCCGCTGGCTTTCACAGCCGAGCGGACGCGCTCCCGCGCTTCTTGCACTGCGGTATCGGGCATGCCGACGATTGCGAAGCCAGGCATACCGGGACCGATGGAAACCTCGACGCGAACGAGCTGCGCATCGACACCGCGCAACGTAGCTCCATTCAGCGTGCAGTTGCCTTTCATTGCTCGTAATCCCGTCCGAATGCATCGCGATGGTACCGGAGGAAGGCGCGACCTTCGCCAGTGGCCACGATGCCGATAATGTCGAAGAAAATGGGGATGTCGACCTTATCGAAGCTTCGCAGGTAGAATTCGGCGATGCGCTCATATCTGGTGCGCTTATCGGCGTTTACCGCCTCTTCTGGAAATCCCTTCCCCGTTCCCCGTCGCGTCTTCACTTCGACGAATCGCAGCGCATAGCCATCCCACGCCACGATGTCCACTTCACCCGCTGGACACGCCCAGTTCGTATCGAGAATATCCAACCCATGGCGCTCGAGAAACGCGCGTGCTGCCCGCTCTCCCCGTTTTCCAAGCTCGATGTGGTCTGAAACCACCT
>JAUNCA010000042.1:8800-9039 GCA_030526775.1 Coriobacteriia bacterium
CGTTGATCTGTACTCGGAGGCGTAGAGCATGCATTTTCGGGCTCTTCCCCGTTTACGCCACCGTCTGTACTCTCCTGGGTTTCTCCTTCAGGGGTATCAGTTGCGTATTCCGTAACTTTTGGCTCAGCCTTACGCGTTTCAGTATCGGTACCGCATTTCTCGATGATCTCTTCCATGGCATCTCCTTTCCGTTGCTAAAACAGGCTAGAGATGCGACCTCACATAAATCTCGCGCAAAC
>JAUNCA010000042.1:9049-15189 GCA_030526775.1 Coriobacteriia bacterium
AGATAGACCTTAGATAAGGCTTAGATAGACCTTAGAAATACCTTATGTGCAGCTTAGAAAAGTGTTGGTTGCTCATCGAAATGGCAATATGACCTGCGGTGAATCGGACATAATCCAAATCGTGATATTGCATCGATATGAGCGCTGCTACCGTATCCCTTGTTCTTCTCGAATTCATAAGATGGATACATTTCGGCGTACTTCTCCATGATGGAATCGCGCTCGACCTTTGCCAGGATCGAAGCCGCGGCTATACTCGCGCACTTTGCGTCACCCTTCACCACGTTTATCTCACGCGGGTCGAGGCGCAACGGGTTTCCGTCAAGCAAAACCGTTTCGAGTTCGATTCCCTGGGAGTCGATATCCGCAATAGCCCGCGTAAAGGCGATGCGCAAGCAGATGGCCATGCCATGTTCATCTATCTCGGCCGGTTCGATGTGCTGGATGGTGAAGGCACGGGCGTGCTTGCGGATCTCGGCGGCGATATCGGGTCGTTTGGTTTCGGGTATCTGCTTGGAATCGTTCAGGCCGAGTATAAACGGTTCCTCCGGCAAAACCACGCCTCCGATGGTCAAAGGCCCTGCAAGCGGGCCTCTCCCCACCTCATCCATACCGAGGATGGCTCCCCCAGAACCGAGGCTTGCCTGGAAACGATACAGTTCGGCAACGCGCGCACGTTCCGCTTCTACCGCTTCGAGCCGTTTCTTGGCAGCATGAAGAGCATTCTGCACGCCTTTACGCGTGTCAGATTTGAATGCTCGCGCAAGCACGGCGTACTCTTCGGCATCTGCCGCTTGCAAGAGCTCTCGTATTTCAACAACGGTCTGCATGAAACGAAGAATACCAGAATCCCGCTTCCATCATGCAGAACGCCATGCTACACATAAAGAAGCATGGCGTTCTGCGGGTAATAAGAGAGGCCCCGAAGGGCCTCTGTCCTGTGCGTGTTAGTTGCGCGCGGCTTCCTTGATCTTGGCAGCCTTGCCGACCTTGTCGCGGAGGTAGTACAGCTTGGCGCGACGGACCTTACCACGGCGGGTAACCTCGATGTGGTCGATCTTCGGCGAATGCACCGGGAAGGTGCGCTCAACACCGACGTTGAAGCTGATCTTGCGAACCGTGAAGGTCTCGCGTGCGGAAGCGCCCTGACGGCGAATCACGACGCCCTGGAACACCTGGATGCGCTCGCGGTTGCCCTCGGTGATGCGGTAGTGCACGCGCACGGTGTCACCGATGTTGAAATCGGGGATATCGTTTTTAATCTGCTGCTGTTCAATGGCGCGGATGTAATCCATTGTCGTTTCCTTCTATTTCAGTTTCATTTAAATCCTGTTTGGACGCGAACAAGAAGTATACCTACGTGCGTGCCGGGTTGCAAGATAAATCTAAACCACCACGTATGCTGCACATTTCGGCATATCTAGCGCTTTTGCACGGCGTCGTGCGCTATATCATGCGACGAAGATGCGCTTATAGGCCGAGCATCATCAGAAGAACATATGCGATGACGCCCACGATGGCGCACGCCAGCAGGTTCTTTGTCTTCAACGCCACCACGACGACAATCGCCGCAGCCAGAAGCGGGAGTATCCCCGATCCGATGCCCTGCTCAAACAATTCGGGTTTGAACAGGTCGTTTGCGACCAATGCTGCGAAGGCTGCGGGTGGGATGAGCTCGAGAGCGCGTTGCGTCGAGGGGGAAAGCTCGCGCCCCTTCAAAATGAATAGCGGAACGACACGGCATATGAGAATCGTGCCCGCGCAGGTGCCGACGATGATCGCGAATTCATCGAGCGTCATCCTCGTCACCTCCCCTACGCAGGTATAGCAAGCCCACAACAATACCGCAGAGCGCGCCGAGGATGATGGCCGGACCGCTGAGGCCGATGAGCTTGCAGACGATAACCCCTATGATGGTTGCGACCACGACGATGGTGTTCGTCTTATCGAATCGCTGCGAGCACAGAAGGCAGATAAAGATAGACGTCATCGCAAACGATCCCACAGCTACCGGAATGGCAACCATTTCTCCGAGCAGAGCCCCGACGAAGTTCGCAACAGCCCAGCTCGTGCACGAGAAGAAGTTAACAAGCAACGCTTGTGCGACCTTCCACTCCCCCGCTTCGAATCGTGCGATGTTTACGCCGAACGACTCATCGGTCACGCCAGCGGCGAAGAAGAACGAAAGCAGCTTGCCTTCCTTCTGACAATACTTTGATAACGATGCGCTATAGAGGATCTGCCGGGTATTCACCGCGGATACGCTTGCGATGATGGTTGCCATGGGCGCGCCAGCAAGCCACATCCCGGGAATCATGAACTGTCCTGCGCCGGAATAGAAGATATAGCACAGGAAGAATGCCTGAAGCGGATCCATGCCGATCTGCTGCTCCATGATGCCGCAAGGCAAGCCGATTCCAACGTATCCCGCCATGATGGGAAACGCCGTAACCAGAGCATCCTTTATTTCAGCTCGTGTAAGCATAGGGCAGCATTATAGACGAAGAGACAAATAGTCCAGGTCTGCTTGTCTCACGAAACGATGAGCAGGCGGCCGCAGCTCGGACAACTGGAGAGCGGAGCTTCGCGCTTGACCATGAGCATGCGATTGGCATCGATGGTGTTACGACAGGTGCTGCATCGGTCGTCGATGAGACGGGCTATGCCCATGCCGCCGCCACGCCGTGCTGCGTTAGCATACTGCTTCATCACCGCTGGGCTCACATCGACGGCAAAACGCTCGCTCTTGCCACGCGCTTCCTCAGCCTGAGCTTTCAGTTCGGCGGCGTCCCGCTGGAAGGAATCGCGAATGCGCAATGCCTGCTCGTCGAGCGCTTGAATCGCGCCTTCAACCTGGCCTTTCACAGCTTTCACTTGGTCGAGCTTCTCTTTCGAGGCCGTGAATTCCCCTTCGAGCGTGGAAAGGCGTTTCGCGATACCGCCCATGTCGCGCGTAAGCGATTGCACCGCCCGAAAGTCACCGCTTGAAGCATCGATCTTGGCTTGCGTGTCTTCCTGCTTGCGCAACAGGATGGCACGCTCATCCTCGATCGAAGTGAATTTGCGTCGTGCGGCATCATGCATCTTGGTAACCTGTGCGAGCTTTTCCAAGACAGATTTCTTCTTTTCGGCTAGTGCCTGCAGCTGCGCACGTTGAGGCAATTCGGCAAGCTTCTTCTCGGCGTTGATCGCAATGATGTCCGCCTCCTGTATCTGGAGTAGCGCTTGGATCTCGTTCTCGCTCGCCTGCATTCCTTGCTCCTCGATTCTATGCTCGTCCCATCATGCTAGAAAGCGCTGTTCTAACGCCAATTTTCCGGCAGCGGCATCAGATGGATGCCACATTCGGGTATTCCCACTTCTTGCAGGGATTTTACCAGAACAGCGCAATGCGGTTGCTCGCTCACGTCATGTCCGAGCTCAACTATGCACAGCCCAGACTCACACGCATCCAGCGCGGTGTGATATCGCACCTCACCGCATACAAGAACATCGATTCCATGCTGGACACACGCGAGTGCCGCCTCTCCTGCAGCACCCGTCCATAGGCACACGCGTTTCGCGGTTCGTTGTGCGTTTCCCCAAACCCGCGGCGTACCGCCAAACGCTTTCACGCAAGCATCACGCAACTGAGCTCCCGTAAGCTCGGGCGCCTCGCAGATTTGCCCATATCCGAATCCGTCATGCCCCGGCGTGCATTCAAGCATCTCTCCTGTAGGCTTCAAACCAAGCGGGTCCGCGAGCACACGTGAAGCGCGCGGGTTGGCATCAAGCGCCGTGTGAAACGAAATGATGGATACGCCAGATTTCACGGCATGCCAGATGCGCGCGCCCACGGCGTCGTGTCCATTGCCAGTCGGTTTTACCATTTCCGGGGGCTGCAGGAATAAAGGATGGTGCGTCACGAGCACGTTCGCCCCATGTTCGCTAGCGAAATCGATGGCATCGATGCCCGGGTCGAGCGCAACCGCAACGGCTGTAATCTCATCCTCGGGGTCGCCGACAAGCATGCCGGTACGATCCCAGCTCTCCGCAGCAGATGCCGGAAACATGTCGAGCAGCTTCTCCTCGAGTTCTCCTACCCGCATATCAAACCCCTCTCCGCACAATCAATGTGAAGCGATTTTCCGAAACGCGTCAACGAAACGACGCACGTCATCCTCATCGGTGTACATTCCGATGGAAACGCGAAGGGAACAGAGGGCGTCGTCACGGGGCACGCCGAGCGCGGTTAGCACATGACTCGGCTCGAGCGATCCGCTGGAGCATGCGCTCCCCCCCGATACGGCGAATCCGGCGAGGTCGAGCTGTAAGATAAGCGTTTCGCTTTCCATGCCTGGAACGAGGACGTTCACGATGTTCGGCAGGAAAGCCTCCGATTCCGGAGCGTCGGAACAGGATGCACGGACCTTGCCGATTGCGCAAAGCTCGCGGTAGAGGTAATCCCGCAAGCGGCTTTGCCGTGCACGCTCGTCGGGCACCATCTGGCAGGAGTACTCGCAAGCAGCGGCGAATCCGATGGCCCCTGCGACGTTTTGCGTCCCGCTCCGTTTGCCGCCTTCTTGGCCCCCGCCATATAGCAGCGGCTCGCATGCGGTTCCCGTACGCAGGTACAGCGCTCCGATTCCTTTCGGCCCGCATAGCTTGTGCGAGGAGAAGCTCGCTGCATCCACGCCAGAACGGGCGAAATCGAGTGGAATCTTTCCGACAGCCTGCGTTGCGTCAGTATGGAATGCGGCACCCGCTTCATGTGCGGTGCGAGCGAGGTCGGAGATGCTTTGCACCGTGCCGACTTCGTTGTTCGCCCACATGATGGATACGAGAGCTGTTTCAGGCTTTAGAGCGCCTTTCAGAGCCTCGACTGCAATCTGTCCTTGCCGGTCAGGTTTCAGCACATCCACGTTCCACCCACGGCTTTTCATCGGCCCAACGAGCGAGAGCACGGCATCGTGTTCGATCGCAGAAACTACGACGTGTGGCGTGTAGCTGGCATTACCCCGTTGCACCTCACGGCGCGCCCGTGCGGCCACGATGCCGAGCACTGCCGTGTTATCGGCTTCCGTCGCCCCAGATGTGAATATGATTTCTGAAGGTCGGGCAGCGCCAACAGCACGTGCGATGCGGGCGCGTGCGTCTTCAAATGCGGCAAACGCGTTTCGTCCTGGCGTATGCAGGCTGTTCGCATTCGCGTCATACTCCATCGTGCGTGAATTCGGGCGAAGATATGGTTCCATCGCCTTCCACGCGGGTTCTCCTAAGGGTGTTGTGGCAGCCCAATCGAGATAAACGTAGTCGGGAGGAACTTGCATACGCTACCGCCCTTCAGCAGCCTGCGCCCCTGCTGCAGCTCCAAGTTCCCGGACACGAGCCATCGCAACTTGAGGATCAGCTGCGGTAAAGCAGGCGCTACCCATTACGAAGATATCGGCACCGGCCGCTGCAACGCGTTCGACGGTCTTCTCGCTGATGCCGCCATCTACTTGGATATCCACCTCGCAACCAAGCTCATCGCACATACCTACGAGTTCCGCGATGCGATCCTCGGTGCCTTCGATATACGATTGTCCGGAGAATCCCGGATACACGCTCATCATGAGGACCATTTCGAGGTCTTTCACGAAAGGACGGAGCACCTCCACCGGCGTGTCGGGCTTTAGCGAGACGCAAGCGCGAATGCCCGCATCATGAAGCATCTGAATCGCTTGCGGGATTCCACTCTCCGGCTCCTCGAATGCCTCGTAATGCACGGTAATGCTCCAAGCACCTGCATTTATGAACCAGGGAAGCTCCTCGAGGGGGTTGGAGATCATCAGATGAACATCCACGGGTAGCTTTGCGATCTTGTTCAGGTCTTTCACGAACGGTACGCCTATCGAGAGGTTCGGCACGAAATGCCCGTCCATCACGTCGACGTGGATGATGTCGGCGCCCTTCTGCTCGATCATGGCGATATCCTCGCCCATGCGCATGAAGCTCGCAGAAAGAATCGATGGCGCGATCTTGATATCTCCGTACATAGCGTTCCTTTCGTTCGACTGTCAACGAGATGATACACCCAAGCTTCTGGAGCCGCGCATTCTAGCACAGGGGAATACCCCCTAAGTTTCGGTAAATGCGGCAAAGGGAATACAACAGGGAAA
>JAUNCA010000043.1:0-8786 GCA_030526775.1 Coriobacteriia bacterium
GAGAAGTAGCGCCCATAACGGCTTCAAGGCCTTCGGCCAACCCGATCAAAGGACGGGGCGCGGGGCGGGATGCCTCCTCTCCCCGCGTTCTCGTAAACGGCTTATGCCTGCGCTGGCGGGTTACGCGTCGTCGTGGGTGCCGTCCACCTCGACGGGAGCGCCGTTCTTCGCGAGCTCTACGAGGTCGCGGAATCCGGCGCGCTCATCATTGAGCTCCATGCCGTCGAGCAGCTGCTGCACGCTCTCCAAGGTTGCGCTGCCCACGTAGCTCGAGTCGCGGGCGATCATGCCGAGCTCCACCACGGCCGCGGCGAACTTCCAGTCGTCATCGGCGGCCTCGCTGCCCGTCACGGCCTGGTCCTGCTCGTGCACCTGGCCATCGTCGAAGGCCCGGTAGCGCAGCGTCGCAGTGGCCCATTCATCGCCGGTGCCCGTGGGGGCTTGCTGGTACTTCAGCTCGGATTCTGCCACTTCCTGGGCCGACCCGACGAGCGCTACCTCGTATGCCACGGTGAACTGGGCGTTCGGGCCGATGTCTCCGGCGTCCTTCGTATCGTCGCGGAAGTCCTCGTCGGCCATCGCGCGGTTCTCATAACCAATCAGCCGGTATCCCTTCACCTGCGCCGGGTTGAACTCCACCTGCAGCTTCACGTCATCGGCGAACGGTACGATGTTGCTCATCAGGTCCTGCGAGAGCACCTTCTCGGCCTCGTCGATGCTGTCGATGTAGTGGTACTGCCCGTTGCCGTGGTCGGCGAGCGTCTCCATCTTGTTGTCCTTGTAGTTGCCGCTGCCGAAGCCCAGCACGCTCAGGTAGATGCCACTCTCGCGCTTCTTGTCCACGAAATCGTGCAGGTCGGATTCGCTTGTCATGCCCACATTCAGGTCGCCGTCCGATGCCATGACGATACGGTTCACGCCACCCTCGATCTTGTTGCGCTCGGCCACTTCATAGGCCATCTTCAGGCCGGCTTCGCCGTTGGTTGATCCGTCGGCGCGCAGCCGGTAGATGGCGCGCATGATGGCCTTGTCATCGTCGCCCTTGGCACCTTCCAGGACCACTTCCTCGTGCCCGGAGTAGGTCACGATGCTCACGCGGTCGTCGCCATCCAGATGCTCGAGCAGCGTGGCGAAGGAATCCTGCAGCAGCTCCAGCTTGTCGGGGGTGTCCATCGAGCCGGATACATCGATGAGGAACACCAGGTTAGCGGGCTTGTCCTGCATCTCTTGCGGGGTGGCGAACCCCAGCATCAGCAGCTGCGTGTTCGGGTTCCAGGGACAGGGGCCGCATTTCGCGGAGATCGCGAACCGCTCGTCGCCCGTGGGAGTGGCGTAGCTGTAGTGGAAGTAGTTCAGCATCTCCTCGATGCGCACGGCACCTGTGGGAATGTCGGCGAGCGTATATCCATCGGCCAGCATGCGGCGGAGGTTGGAGTACGAGGCGGTGTCCACGTCGGCAGACACGGTCGAGAGCGGGGAAGTCGCGGTCGAGGCGAAGCCGGTCTCTTCGATGGCATTGTATTCCTCGGTGCTCCAATCCTCGTCCATGTCGTACATCCCGGATTCAACGGCGGTGTAGGAGTCCGCTGCTGCCTCACTCGATTCGGCGGCCTTCTCGGCGGACATGGCCGGTGCCGCGTTCACCGCGCCTTCGGTGTCTAATTCCGTCGAGATCGAGGGGGTCGGCATCGTGTCGGCCGCGGGGGCATTCATGAACACGCCCACACCGATGGCGGCGAGTGCCAGGCATGCGGCTGCGGGGAGCGCCACCTTCCATGGGGCGATCTTCCGGCGCTGCTGCTTGCCGGTCGTGTCGAGGGGCTTCACGTTCGGGGGAACCGCCGTCGCGGCCTTTTGAGCCTGGGCCGCTTTCAGGGCGGAAAGCATGCGGGCTTCAGCTTCGGGGGTTGGGTCCATTGCGTCGTATGCGGCGCGGATATCCTGGTCGAACTGCGCATCATGCAGCTCTCGGTCGTGCATTTCGTTAGCAGGCATCGTCATCACCTTCCAATGCGGCTTTCAGCAATGCGCGGGCATCGCGCAATCGGTTGCGTACGGTAGAAGGCGGGGTGGAGGTCATCTCGGCAATCTCGTCGGTCTTGTAGCCTTCGTAGTAGTGCAGGTATACGCAGTCTTTGTACACCTCGGGCAATGCGAGCACGGCCTGTAGCAAGTCGCTTTGTTCGGGAGGTGCGGTCGTATCGGGCACATCGGGCGGCATTTCGGCCGCGCGCTTCACCCGCGCGCTTTTCAGCACGTCCTTGCAGTAATTGGTTGCCACACGGATCAACCAGGCTTTCTCGTGTTCCACGTCCTTGAATTCACGCGGCGCGTCCACGAGTTTCATGAACACCGATTGCGTTGCATCTTCGGCTTCCTGGGCTTGTCCCAGGTACGAGTAACACAATCGGTACACGGTCTTCACGTGCCGGGTGAAGATCGCCTCGATATCGGTAACCATGGCGAGCGTTCCTCCTTTTCCGCCTTTCACCATACAACACGAACGGCTGCCTGGGATTGTCGGCGGGCGCGGCATTTTTTTGCGCGGACTTCGGGGGCTTTTGAGGCTTACAAATGAGTCAATTACCCCAGGGGTAATTGACTCATCCGATAGGGTGGTCGGGACAGCAACGAAGCTTGTGAACCCCGGATGCCGTTCACAAGTCGCTTTGCTGTCTTCGTATGGCCTCGATGCTAGCCCAGGAAGAAGCCTTCGTCGATGAGGCAGATGGCGCCTTCGTCTTCGGTGCGGCCGATGGAGAGGACGACCTCAGCTTCCTCGCGCGTGTCCACGAGCGTCGCGTCCTGTGTGGTCAGCAGCAGGTCCAGGTATGTTTCCAGCGTGAACGCGGTGCGCTCGACTGGCATCTTGGAGCCGCGGACGATACGGACGTAACAGAGTTCGCAGTCGATGTAGGCGTAACTCACGTGGCGGCCCTCGCCGGTCATGTCGTCGCGGAAGATCACGTTTTCGGGCTGGTAGATTTTCAGCTCGCTATGGTCCCTAAAATTCATGAAGCCGCCGAAGCCCTCGTGCTTTGTCGCCGATTCGACGATGGTCGCGCCCGAGAAGCAAGTGCAGATATCGCCCCAGTTCTTGGCGCCGTCATAAATATGGCAGTTCTGCCATATGCTCTTCACGGCCGCAGCCTGTGCCTCGGCGAGGTTGACGTCCAGGTACTCCACCGCATTGTCGCTGTCTGTTACGTCACCGCTCGTCACCATGCCCGCGCCGCGGAAGTCGCCGTTCCATCCGATGTGCCATTCCCTGCCATCTACGAGCGCTGCATTGAAATGCAGGTCGACGTCCACGCGTTTCTCCTGGTCGTCCCAGAAGGTGAAGAAGCGCACCGTCGCATCTTCGGGGATGCGGTAGGCCATGCCGGTCGGCGGGTAGGCCGTGCCGGTATTGCCGGCGTCGTTGGGCAGCAGGACCGAGCCCGTCAGCGAGAAATCGCCTTCATCCACGAACACGCGCTTGCCGCGCAGGGGCGTCTCGAGCGTTGAGAGCTTCAGCACGAGCATGCCGCGGATGATTCGGGCGGTTTTCTGGAATGCAATATGCTGTTGCTGTTTGCGCCAATTAAAGTGCGACTCGTTTTCGTGGGGATGCTGGTGGATGTTGATGCCCACCGGTTCTTCGCCCGACATGATGGTGAGCGTGCGCACGAGCGTGGCGAGCGAATACTCGGTGGAACTCGACACGGCCTGCTCGATCTGCTCGAGGGGAACGCCGCGTTTCACGAGGCGCGTGAGCGAGCGCAGCAGCATGCCCGGTTTCTCGCCATAGAGGGCCAACAGCGGCTCGGGGCCGTCGAGAGCCAGCCGTTTCCACTGCTGCTCGACCTTGGAGTTCCAGCTTTTCACCTGGCCGCTTTCGACATCGGCGACGGCCTTCTTCAGCGTTTCGCCACCGAAACGTGCGATTGAGAGGTAGTTCAGCGAAAGGCGATCCGCCGGTTTCGCCTGCGCGATGTTTGCCGTCAGCTGATTGTAGGTGAAGCCCTCGAGCGCCTCGCAAAACGCCCGCTTCTGGCGGTTGGCCAGGTGTTTTTTCTCATCCGGCCGGTGTGTCCGCACGAAGGTGATGGCCTTCAGCACGTCGCCGGGATGCTGCGCGGTGCGCTTGAGCACGCGGATGAGCTCGTCGGCGGTTTCCTCGGCGGCCACCTGCACCAACCCGAGCATGTTCTCGTGGAAGGCGATGTCCACGAACCCTTCTTGCCCCGGTGCGGCGAGCAGGTGCGCGGCGCAGCGCACTTCGGCTTCGTGCATGCGCGTGGGCTGGGCCAGGCGGTCAAGCACGATGCCGCGCATGCGCTCGGTCGATAGCACGAGCTTCACGACCTTGGCATCAACAAAGATCTCGTAGTCGTCCGAGGTGTCGGTTGCGGCATTACCGGCCTGCGGGGCGTCGCCGTCGTGGGGGCGCCATCCGCGAGATACGGTAACCGGCGTGCCCACGAGCTCCGAGATGTATTCGATGCCATAGGTCGACGCGTAGTGGATCATCTGGTGAAAACGGAAGAGCGCCTCGTCGATTTCGAGGACTTCCTGGGGGAAGCCCGGATACATGGGCACGACCGTGATAGCGGGCACGAGCTCGCGGATGTCAGCCGCCGGGTTCGGCGTCTGCGCATCGGCGACTGCGCGGCCGGATTGTTCGGCAAGGCTATGGTGCACACCGGCGAGCAGGAACACGTCCGAGGGCGGCAGGGTGTAGCCGGTGCCCTTCATGTTCCCGGCGCTGGTGACGGCAAACGCCATGTCGACATCGTCCGCCTGCGCGATGGCGGCTGCCAATTCTTCGTCGGTGGCCGCAATCGGGTAGTACAGGATGTTGAAAGCCTCGAAGGCATCTTTGAGTTCCGGCGTGATGGACATGGCGCTCCTTGCGTTGCGGTGGGCATACAGGTGCATGTGGTTACCAGTATAGAGCACGGTTGCCAGCGTGCCAGCGATGTATGCCCGCGTCGCCGCAGACTCTTGCGGTGAACAGGCGCGGAGGGCTGGTGTGATGGGTCTGGTATGAGCTATACTCGGGCTACCGTCGTTGCAGCCGGTTACTTTTCGACGAAAGCCAATATCTTTTAGTGTTGTTCCGGCTGCGGAGATGGGGTTTGCGGTCGTATGAGCCAGTTACTTTTGGAAACGCCCCGCGCCTTCATGTTTTCTTCTGGCTCGAGTGACACGGGGCGCCCCGATCAGGCGCCCCACAAATTTCATAAGAGGGGACTGTCCCTTTCCATGAAACTACTTGCGGCGTTTCGGCTTGCCCTTCCCGTCTTTCTGCTTTGCGGGTCGTACCAGGCATTTGGGGCCATAACCGATGAGGTCCTCCCGGCCGGCGCGGTGCAGCGCCTCGCGCACGAGCGCGTGGTTCTTCGGGTCGCGGTACTGGATGAGCGCGCGTTGCAGCGCCTTCTCGTGCGGGCTGCGCGCGCAGTAGACGGGCTCCATCGTGCGCGGGTCGACCCCGGTGTAGTAGATGCAGGTGGAAATCGTGGACGGCGTAGGATAGAAATCCGACACCTGCTCCGGGTTGAAGCCCAGGTCGCGGCAGAATTCCGCGAGCTCGACGGCTTCTTTCATCGTGGAGCCGGGGTGGCTCGACATCAGGTAGGGCAGTACGTACTGCTCCTTGCCGGCGGCGCGGCTTGCGGCGTCGAACTCGTGCACGAACTGCTGGTACACGTCGTTCGGGGGCTTGCCCATCACGCTCAGCACGGCATCGGACACGTGCTCGGGTGCCAGGCGCAGCTGCCCGCTCGTGTGGTGTGCCGCCAGCTCGCGGATGAAACTGCGATCGGAATCGAGCAGCGCGTAGTCGAAGCGGATGCCGCTGCGGATGAACACCTTCTTCACGCCGGGCAGCGCGCGCAGCTTGCGCAGCAGCGCGAGGTAATCCTTATGCGTCACGCGTAGTTTCTTGCAGGGTTCTGGCGAAAGGCAGCGGCGGTTTGTGCACGCGCCGGCCGTGGTTTGCTTTTGGCATGCGGGCACGCGGAAATTCGCGGTGGGGCCGCCCACGTCGTGGATGTAGCCCTTGAACTCGGGGTCGCGCGTCATCTGGCGCGCCTCTTCCAGGATGGATTCGTGGCTGCGGCTCTGGATGATGCGCCCCTGGTGGAAGTTCAGCGCGCAGAACGCGCATTCGCCCAGGCAGCCGCGGTTGCTTGCCAGGCTGAACTTCACTTCCTTGATGGCGGGGATGCCGCCGGTCGCTTCATACCGGGGGTGGTACGTGCCCTCGTATGGCAGGCGGTACACCGCGTCGAGCTCCTCGGTGGTAAGCGGCAGCGCAGGCGGGTTCTGCACCACGTACACGCCGTGCGGGTATTCCTCGACCAGCGGGTGCGAGAGGTAGGGGTTCAGCTGACGGTTCTGCTCGCCGAAGCTGCGCGCGTAAGCTAGCTTGTCGGCTTGCATGTCCTCCCAGGTGGGTAGGATAACCGGGTCGGGCACCTGCGCGATGTCGCGCGTGCGGAACACCGTGCCCGCGATGAACGTGAGGTCGTGCACGGAAAGTCCCGCGTTCAGCGCGTCGGCCATCTCGACAATCTGATGCTCGCCCATACCGTAGAGCAGCAGGTCGGCGCTTGCGTCGAGCAGCACGCTGCGCTTCAGCTTGTCCTGCCAGTAGTCGTAGTGGGCCAGGCGGCGCAGGCTCGCCTCGATGCCGCCCATGATGATGGGAGAGTCCTTGAACGCGCGCCGGATGAGGTTGCCGTACACCACGCATGCGTGGTCAGGCCGCAAGCCCATCTTGCCGCCGGGCGAATACGCATCGGAGCCGCGGCGCTTCTTCGCCACGGTGTAGTGGTTCACCATGGAATCCATGTTGCCCGACGACAGCAGGAATCCCAGGCGCGGCCGCCCGAACACCGCGACGCTTTCCGGGTCGCGCCAATCGGGTTGCGCGATGATGCCCACCCGGTAGCCGTGCGCTTCCAGCAGCCGCGAGATAATCGCCATGCCAAACGAGGGGTGGTCGACGTAGGCATCGCCGCACACATAGGCGAAGTCCACGGCATCCCAGCCGCGTTCTTCCATCTCGTGCCTATTCATCGGCAAGAAGGTCACCGTGCTCCTCCCTGTGTTTCGCGTTTGCCCCATTATATGGTGTATAGCTGCACCCCGAATACGACAAACGCGTCTGACCCCCTTTGTCGCATGTGCCCGCTCCCCGGTGAAACGGCGAACCAGGTTGAGCGTTTCACGAATAACCATTCATCATGAACGTGAAGCTGACACAAGCCTGATAATCTAGCTTATGTACAACGAGGCATCGGCTAGCGCCAATACCCCGCCAAAACCAGTCTGGTGCTATTGGCCGTACACGAGCGCATGCACGAAATTTCAACATTTCCGAGTTTGCGCGTTGGAAAAGCCCGGATTACGATGCTAGAGGGGCTGAAATGCATGGAATTTCAACTTTTCCGAGGGTGTTGTCGTCAGAAGGGTCGGAAAAGTTGAAAAACGCTGCAAAATGGGTGCAAATTCGCTCGATTCAATGGTCGATTCTCTTCAAAACTCGGAAAAGTTGAAAAACGCTGCACGTGGCGTACTAGGCAATCATTTGCCGAATGACGGTTGGCAAAAGCCTAATAATCTAGCTTATGTACAACTTTACTATTTTCAGTTTGGGCGGGTCACAATTGGGATTGTCCCCTTCGGTATATCGTGTGTGATGAGACAACGAGACCGGGTCTGTTTGTCTCATCCTCGTTTACAGCTCGAAGAAGCGGATGATGTTCGCGATGGCGACGTCCATCTTCTTGGGGTCGTGGAAGCGATGGTCGGCGCCTTCGACGGGGACGAGCTCGATGACGTTGGCGTCGGCGAACGCGACGGAATCCTCGAAGGGCACGACCTCATCGGCGGTGCCATGCACGATGAGGATGTCGTCGGCGTAGTCGAAGAACGGCCGCTGCCGGATGTCGTTCTCGCGCACCTCTTCGATGAACTGCGGCCCGATTTTCACGAGCCGATCGAATCCTACCAATATCGGTTTTCCGGCTGCGAGCTTTTCCCAATCGCCCTGCGAGATGATGGCCTTCTGCAGCGTCGAGAGCATGTCGATGGCCGGGCAGCGCAGCGCGACCTTGCGGAAGGGATTGCCGTGCTCCGACAGGTATTTCAGCATGAGGTAGCCGCCGAAGCTCGTGGCGTTGGCGTACAGCTCGTCGGTCTCGAAGCGCCGCTTCACGTAATCGATGACGATGCCCAGGTACGTGTTGCAATCCTCGAGTAGCAGGTTCTTGCGCGCGTCTTCGCCGTGGGCGGGCCAGTCGAACACGACGACGGCCGTCCCCTTGCGCTTCGTAACCGCACGCGCGGCGAAGGTCTCGGCCGATTTGGTGTCCTTATGCCCGGCGAATCCGTGGCAGAACACGATGACGCGTTTCACCGTGTGCGGGTCGACGCAATACAGCTTGCAACGAATGCTGCATCCGCCTTCGTTTATGTCGAAATACTTGCCTACCATGCTTCTTCCCCTCGTTGCCTCTTCGATTGTATTCCATTTGCACAACATGGTACAAAGATACTAAGCGGCAACTTATCGTAGGGAAGCAGGTCCGGCTATGAAACGTCGCATGGCAACACTCGCGCTGGCGCTATGCGCACTGTGCGCGATGCTTGCGGTCGTGGGCTGCGAGAGCTATGAGCCTCAATCGACCGAAGCGGAAGCGGTGGCCTACTACCAGGGGAAATACGGTGAGAAGGTCGGGGTCGAGGATGCCCACGGCCTGGGAAACTACGCGCTGTTCGGCTATTCGTATGTG
>JAUNCA010000043.1:8796-15101 GCA_030526775.1 Coriobacteriia bacterium
GGGCATGGAATACGTCATGGACGACGGGGTATCGGTTATCTATATCGATGACGAAAGCATGTTCTACGACAACCGTCAGACCTCGGAAATCGAAGCCGCCTACAAGCCCTTCACGGAGGAGAAGCTGGCAGCTTTGCCCGGTTTGGTGGTCGCCCCCACGCTCCAGTGGGTGGGAAACGACCGGTACTATCAAACGTATGAAGGGCACGGGATGTGCTGGAATGCCCGCTTCGATGGCGATATCGAGGCGTTCCTGAAGGCGGAGCTGCCACCGCTTGTCCTGGAGACCCACGCCAGTGGCGAGCAGTGGGGTGACGGGCGCTTCTCGTACGAGCTGGCCTGCGACTACGCGGTGGCGCAGGAGGTGGAAGATAAGCTGCTCGCGCTTTCCGCGTACTTCGACATGCGCAAGGTGCGCTTGGCGGCCGTCGATCCCCAGACCTTCAAGCAGGGCGAGAGCTCCCTCAATGATGATGCCGTGCATTACACGGTGTCACTTAAGGGAGCGTCTGCAAGCAACATCGAGGCGGTGCATTTCAAGCCCGTGTTCGTGAAGCTGCTCGACGGCATGACCATCAGCAGCGGCACCCCGGGAGTCACCCTCACGGCAGGTGACGTGACGTTCGTCCCAGCTGAAGAGGGGTTCTACCGCTGTGTGATTTCCAGCGCCGTGACGGCGAGTGACGAAGGCATGGAATACTGCATCCACAACGATAGCGATATCGGCATCACCCAAATCGAGGGGCTAGACGACTTCTTCGTGGTTTGCGACCCGCATCAGCATATCGGCAACCGCAAGCTTGTCCATGGCGGTACGTATTACTTGGGCGTTCCGCAGGATATCGCCCCGTGGATCGATATGGAGAAGACCGAGAACGGAAAGGTGTACGTCCGCTTCCACACGCATTTCAAGGACAAGATTCACCGGGTCGAGCTCCGCGTAATCGGCATGGCGATGTCGAAGGACTCGGGCTCATGGACGTCGACGGTGTTCAAGTCGCGTATCGTGGAGGAAACGGACGATGGGTATCGCTGCGTGGTGTACCTGCCCAAGAACCCGAAACCCGACAACACCCTGTATTTCCAGTTCACGTACAACGACGACGAGGACATAAGCCTGCAGATGGAAAAAGCGGTGCAGCTCGACTAACCATGATGATTTATCCCCGCGGTAAATTATCATTTGCTATGCATGATGATTTATCCCCGCGGTAAATTATCATTTGATGATCCACCGCGGGTGTTTTTCATCATTTGGTGGGTTAGGAGAACGGGCGATGGGTGTCTATCTCACGGCGGATTTGCATTTGGGGGAAGAGAAGGTTCGGCTTCGGTGGGAGCGTCCTTGGGCGAGCATCGAGGAGCACGATGCCGCGCTGGTTGCGAATATCAATGCTCGCGTTGGGGCAGACGACACGCTGTACATCTTGGGCGACTTTTCGGGACTCGCCGACGATACCCGCATACGCGCGTGGCTTGATGCAATCGTGTGCAAGAACCGCTGGCTCATCCGGGGCAACCACGATGACGCGGCTGCGCTCTGTGCCCCCGACGCCTTTGTCGGTGCTGTCGATTACCTCGAAATATCCGCAGGTGGGCGCAGCTTTTGCCTCTCGCATTACCCGATGCTCGACTGGAACAAGAGCGATGCTTATTACGCGACGCACGACCCCGGGGCGGAGGCGTTCATGCTACACGGGCACATTCATTCGCGTGGCCGGGAAAACGCCGCGAACGCCCGTGCGGGCATCCTACGCTACAACGTGGGCGTGGATGCCAACGGCTACTGCCCCGTGAGCATCGAGGAGGTGCTCGGGTTTTTCGGGGAATTGTGACCTTGCGCCTCGTGCTTGCCGACCTTGTGTCTCCCGAGTGGCTCATAGCCAAGTTCTTCTTGTATGAGAATAATGAATGGTATCGCGAAACCGAATGGGAATAGGAAGGTGTTCGACAGCACCGACAACGCGAAGACCGCAATGTTGACGTCCGGGTAAAAATATGCGACCGCGGGTGTGATGATGGCAGTCGTCATGAGCGAGCCCGCGAGGAGACTCGCCGTCATCCCGCAAAGCATGGGGACGGTGCGCAGGTGGAACGGCTCTTTGCGAATCTTCGTCCAGATAAGGTAGAGCAAATACGGGTACAGGAAATTGGCGACGAAGCCTGCAATCGATGAAATCCTCAGGCTGTCGGAGGCGATGTCGCCGATGAGGTTTCCGAAAGCGAACGCCAGGCAACCGGGTATGCCGAAGAAGATGCCGTATGCGGGTATGAGCATGTTGACGGGGCGGACGTCCGTGAATCCGGGAATGACCGAGAGCACCTTGAACGGCAGCGCGATGACGAGGTATACGACGAGCAGCGCGAGGAATAGCAGCGTCTTGCGGGCAAGCGGGGAACGCAACCGCTCGAGGAATAGCGCGAAGGGATGCGAGGTCTGTATCATCACCCTATCGACTTCGTCCTCAGTCTTTTTCTCGTTCAAGGCGCCGCGACGCATGATGACCACCAGGTTGCCTATGAGCACAAGCGCGCATCCGATTATGACGTGGGGCGTGAGGGGTGCCGATTCCAGCACGTCAACGGGAAGGACGGTTGCCCAAATGGTGGCGAATACGATTTCCAGCGAGTAGATGATGGTGGCATGGGCCGCCGATGTGCGGCGCTGTGCATAGACGTTCAGCACCGTTGTGAGGGCGACGATGAAGTAGCCGTATACAAAGTATGCCGCGATGAGCTCGGCGCTCCACGGCAAGGAGAAGAACGTGGTGGGAGTCGTGTAGAACCACGGGATGAATGCCGTGATGGCGCCGACAGTTGACATTCCCGTCGCGAGCGTGATGGGGTCATGTTTGCGCGCGTAATCGTTCAGCTTCACGATGTATACCGCACGAATCAGAGAGCCCGCGATCATCACGCCGAGTCCGCGGAGGTCGTCTGAGTGGATTGCCGGCGCTAATGCCACTGCGATGCCGACGAAAACGATGAGGGCTGAAACCAGAGTGCGTTTTTCGATTCCTCGGCGCATCACCAGTAGCAGTACGGGAAGGATGACCGCGGTCATCGATACGGTGAAGGCGCCGCTCGATACATCGAATTCCTCGAGGCCTATGAGGTAGAGTGCGTTGTATGTGGCGCTGAGGATGCCCAGGAATGCGATTCGTTTCAGAAAGATCCCACGCTGTTTTTTCATTACCAGGGCGATGCGCTTGAAGAAGTAGGACCCCAGAAGCATCGCGGAGATAAGTGACGTGACGCATACGGTTGCGAAGGGGTTGACGCCTTCCGGGATGACCGAGTGGATCATGACCTCGAATGACCAGAGGAGTGTGACCGCTATGAGGCATATGTTTGCCTGGAGCGTGTTCAAAGGCCATTCCTTCCTGGTGGTCTAGTTTGATGCATCGCGCCGGCATAAGCGCAACCGGGATTATATCGCACGCTGTGTGACGACTCCGGTTTACACAAATTGTGCGGTTGATTTTGGCTATTCTGGGAGCCGGCAAGCAAGTTATGCCCGGGCTATGTCGTCTGCGAAGATGTCCTCGAGGATGCGCATGGCGGTGCCGATTTGCTCGGGTGCTACGCTCGCGAAATTGATGACGAGCGTATGCGCGGTGTCCGCTGTGGGGAGGATGCAGTAGTCGGCGAGCACGTTCAAATGCATGCCGGCGCGCCGCGCGGCTGCCTTCACCTGTGTATCCGGGAGCCGCGTGTCGATATGCACCAGCATGTGCGTGCCCACGTTCACCTCGCGCAGATGCGCGATTTTGGCCAATCCCGAGGTGCGGATGGCCTCGGTGATGCGTTCGCGCTGCTTATCGTAAAAGCGCCGCAGACGGTTGATGTGCCGCTCGAGGTATCCGCGCTCGATGAATTCCGCGAGCGCGCTTTGCTCGAAGCTCGATACCGTGCACGAGTAGAAGCTCAGCTGCTGGCGGTAAATGTCCATGAGCGCGTCGGGCAGCACCATGTACGAGATGCGCAGCGATGGGACGAGCGTTTTCGAAAAGGTGTTCAGGTAGATGACGCGCCCCGTGGGATCCTGCGTGAACAGCGGCGGGAGTGTGCGGCCGGAGAAACGCAGCTCGCTGTCGTAGTCGTCCTCGACGATGTAGCGGTACCCGCGCTCGGCGAGCCACGAAAGCAGTTGCGCTCGGCGTTCGGCGGACATCACGGCGCCGATGGGGAAGTGGTTTGCCGGCGAGACGTGTGCGACGTTCGCGGCGCTGGCCGCCAACGCATCGATATCGATGCCCTGGCTGTCGACCGGTACATGCGCCCACAGCGTTCCGGAGGCCATGAAGATGTCGGTGAGCTTCTTGAAGCCGATATCGCCGATGCCGATGACCGTACTTGCGCCCAGGAGCTGGAGCACCTTGGTGTAGAGGTATTCCGTGCCCGCGCCCACGACGATGCAGTCGGGGTCCACCTGCATGCCCTTGAACTCGTAGAGGTTCTGCGCGATGGCGCGCCGCAGTTTCGGCAGGCCGTTGAAGGGGACGGTCTCGAAGAGCTCCGGGTTTTTGTCGGACAGCACGCGCCGCATGATGCGCGCCCACACGTCGGTGGGGAAGAGCTCGAGGCTGCAGCTGTTCGCATGCATGTCGATGCCGGGGGCGCTGGGCTCGGTCCCGAGGCCGGCGGGCGGGCTGACTTGCTCGATGGGAGCGGCTTGCGGCCTGTCAAGCGGCTTGCGGAGCGCGGGTTCGCGCTGGAGGGCGCCACCTGCGGCGTAATCGCCGGCACGCTTGCTGATGTAGAATCCGCTACCCGGCCGCGATTCGGCATAACCGCCGCTCACGAGCAGGTCGTATGCACCTTCGACCGTGCTAACGCTGATGCTCAGGTGTTTGGCGAGCATCTTCTTGGAAGGTAGCCGGGTGCCGGGTTTCAGCGCGCCGGTGCGGATATCCTCGCGGATGCATTGGAATAGGTACTCGTATTTGGGCAGTCCATCACGCTGCGAGAAATCGTAGGTAATCAAGCAAACTCTCCTTGTTCGCAACCGGCCTGAAAATATGCTACAGCAAATCTGGTGGATAATCGGGTCGATATGCAAAACAAAGAGGCGCCCCCGCGGTTAGCGGGGACGCCCGTGCTCGGGGGGGGGGATTATTCCTCAGCTTGCTCCACGACGGGGGAGTCAGCGGCGTTCTTGCGGACGCTCTCGATGCCCGACAGGCAGCTCTTCACCGTCTTGTAGCCCTGGCTCACGGCGATGATCTTGCCGTTCTTCGCCTTCAGGCGGAAGCGCGCCTTGCCGGCCTTATCGGTGTACACCTCGAATTTCGGGTGCTTGCACGGCTCGAAGTCCTCGATGGTCTGGTTTTCGAGCGCTGCGATGGGGGCGTTCTTGCGGACGCTCTCGACGCCGGCAAGGCAGCTCTTCTGCGACTTGTACATCTGAGAGGTTGCGATGACCTCCCCGTTTCCGGCTTTCAGGTTGAACCGAGCGCCTTTTTCGCTCACGTAAACCGCAAACTTTCCCATGGATTCCTCCCAACGTCAGGTTGCTCGATGTATGCCAGGTATGCGTCATGTACATAACATATTATGTGTAGTAAATGACTGAATAGCATTGGACATACCGAGCGTTATGTCCGTTTAATACTTCGCAACGAGAAGGCCGGGAGCGCCGGTGCCCCATCGTTTACAATGGTCGTCTATTGACGGGAGGCCGACATGTTCAATTTCCTCAAAAAAGCTGCAATTAGGGGCGCGCAAGCATCCGCCGAGCCACAGGTTGCCACGCCGTATTCCGAGACTAAGGTTGGCCGGCTGCGCTATCAGGTGGAGCATGTGTTCTTCCGCGATTTCTTCTTCAAGAACGGCGCGGGGCTCATCGATGCCCTGCTGGAGCCGCATGGAATGGGAAACGTGTACTGCACGGCCCTGAAGGAAATGCGGGCGCATCCCAAATACTACGATGACGAGTTCGGCCTGGAGTCGATCAAGACAGATGAAGGCAACTACATGGTGAGCTGCCGTCTGCCGAAGCCCGAGCATATCGGTCTGTGCTACCGCATGCATTTCATTTTCAACGCCGATTTCTCGCACTTGGCGTACTACACCATCGAGCGCGCCGCCGAAGGCGCCGAGCTGTGCATGTGGGATTCAGAGGGAAAGCACCACGTAATCCGCGCGATTGAACAGCCTAACTGGAAGCTTACCGACAACCCCATTGCGGCGATGAAGGCGGAATTGACCGAAATCGTTCAGCTGTTTGACCCGAGCGATGGGCTGACGCGCAACGGGCAGGCCGAGCCGGATCCGGAAGAGGCTGCAGAGTCGGAGCAGGCGGC
>JAUNCA010000171.1 GCA_030526775.1 Coriobacteriia bacterium
GACCTTAGATAAACCTTAGATAGACCTAATATCCCAGGTCAAAGAATGAATTTTTGCCACCTCAACTTCTTGAGGTTTACGCTTGAAGAGAACTGAAAGAATTTCCCGTGAGAAAGCAGCTGCGGCCGTTACCCCAGGGATAACGGCCACATCCCTATTGACGGGCGAGCTTCTTGTAGTTGACCGCCGGGCAGCGGTAGTCGTGGGGCTCGGCAGAAGCGACGAGCTCGGGAATCCACTCGTCCAGCGGCAGCGCCGCTTCCACTTCGAGAACGCGGTCGAGCTTCGCATGGGTCTCGGGGTTGCGCGGCATGAACAGCGTGCAGCAATCGGGGGCAGGTTGGCTCGAGATGTCGAAGGTCCCAAGTTCCTGCGCCTGGTCGATGATCTCGATCTTGTCGGTTCCGATGAACGGACGGAATACCGGCAACTGCGTCGCCGCATTCACGACCGAGATGTTCTCGATGGTCTGACTTGCCACCTGACCGAGGCTTTCTCCTGTTACCAGGGCTTTTGCGCCAACCTTGCGGGCAAGAGCCTCAGCGACCATAAACATCAGGCGCCGATACATGATAATCCGCAGCTCGGGCGGCACCTGCGCAGCAATGGCGCGCTGGTAATCGCCGAACGGCACAACGTAGACACGCGCGATGCATCCCGTCTTCTCGAGTACATGCGCGATATCGTCTACCAGGTACTCGCTCGTCGATGCCGTCTGCGGACGTCCCGAGAAATGCACGCCAAAGGGAATGGCACCGCGGCGCGCGAGCCGCCATACCGCGACTGGAGAATCGATACCTGAAGACAGCAGGCACATCACCCGACCGGAAGATCCGACGGGCAAGCCGCCCACGCCACGGATGGTCCAGGCATAGATATACGTCGAGCCTTCGATAACCTCGACGTGGACCTCCACGTCGGGCTCCTTCATCTTCACCTTCTTTTCGGGGAAATGACGGCAAAGATGGGCGCCCACCAGCTGGTTCAGATCCATCGAGTTAATCGGGAAATCGGTGTGGTTGCGACGCGCTTGCACCTTGAACGTCTCGAAGGGTTCCGCGTCGGCCAAAGCCTGCTGCGCGGCGTCATACATCTCCTCGAGATCCTGATGGCAGATGTAGCCGCACGAGACGCGCGCGACGCCGGGAATCTTGGCCATCACCTGCGCCATCTCGACGGCATCCTCGTAGGAAGTCCCCTCCTTCACGAACACGAGAATGCGCCCGGAAATGCGCCGCATGGTAACCACCGGATATCCCGCAAGAATCGCCTCGGCATTCTTCATCAGGCGATTCTCGAACGTCGAGCGGTTATGGCCCTTCAGGCCTATCTCGTGGTAGTGCATCAGGCAGATGCGCTGGTAGGAAGACATATGAACCTCCTGGAAAGAACCGTGCAGCGGGGATCTCAAAACACGGCAGAGGACCTCGCCGTCGCTACGACGGGAGATCCTCGCTCGCATTCATCATGACGCTTGAACTACCCGAACCGCCATGCCAACAGATAATCCGGCTCCGGGTACATGCAGGCGCTATTTGTTGATGGACTCCGGATCGTAGCCCACATCGCCAGCGGCAATTTCGTCGAAGGCGATCGAAAGCGGCTTGCGATTGCTCGCACGCGCAATTTCCACGGCAGTGGACAGCTGCAACGCACGATCGCGCTGACCACGCATCATGTCGTTGATGTCGTGGGCGCGCTTGGAAGCCAGCGTGCACAGCAGGAAACGGTCGTAATCCGTCTGCTCCATCAGCTTATTGATATTCGGTTCGATAACGCTCATTGCTTGTCCTCCCTACTCGTCGGCGCATTTGTTAACAAATGCCACCAGCTCGTCGGTCGCAGCTTCGAGGTCGTCGTTGACCAGCTGCATATCGTATGCGCCCTTCTGAGAGAGCTCCCATTCCGCGGTCTTCATCCGCCGCTCGATGGTCTCGGCATCCTCGGTGCCGCGGCCCTCGAGGCGACGACGCAGTTCCTCGAGTGACGGCGGCTCGATGAAGATGAGCACCGCCTCCGGAACGAGCTTTCGTACCTGGAATGCGCCCTTCACATCGATCTCGAGGATGACCTGCTTTCCCCTGGTCACCTTGTCGAGAACCTTGCGCTTCAGGGTACCATAACGCGCGCCGTGCACTTCCGCCCATTCCAAGAACCCATGGGCGCCGACAAGGTCGTCGAAACGCTTGTCGTTCATGAAGTAATAGTGAACACCGTCAATCTCACCCGGACGCGGGTCGCGCGTTGTAGCGGAAACGGATACCCAACCATCGGGTATCCGTTCCATAAGTCGCTTTACTAGCGTGCCCTTGCCCGTTCCTGAAGGGCCAGAAATGACGAAAAGGTTTCCCTTCCGCATAAACTAGCCGAGGCGCTCCAGAAGCGCAGCTTCCTGACGCTCGCCCAGGCCGCGGAGACGACGGCTCTCAGCGATCTTCAGCTCGCCCATGACCTTGGAGGCCTTGGCCTTGCCATAACCCGGGAGGGTCTCGATGAGGGTGGAAACCTTCATGCGGCCGACGATCTCGTCGTCCTTCATGTTGAGCACGTCCTTGAGGGAGAGCTTGCCGCTCTTGAGGTCATCGCGAACCTGGGCACGCTTGATGCGCGCAACCTTCGCCTTCTCGAGTGCAGCCTGACGCTCTTCAGGAGTAAGAGTGGGAATAGCCATTGTTACAAGCTCCTTAAATTCATTTCAAAACAACGGTAATGCATGATAGCACAGCCAAACACTTTAAGCGCGAAAACCGCCATTTTCACGCCGCATTCAAAGTATTGCCTGCATTTAGCGCTATTCTGCTTTACCACACTACTGCAAATGTATGTCTTTCAGCTCTTCGACGATGGAATTGAATACCGCTACCGGATCTTCCGCCTGGGTGATGGGCCGGCCGACGACGAGATGGCTTGCGCCATCGAGCACCGCCTGGGCGGGCGTGGCGACACGTTTCTGATCTCCGAGGGCGGCACCGGCGGGGCGCACGCCCGGCGTGACGATATACGCATTCGGGCCGAGCAGTTCGCGCAGCATGGCCGCTTCCTTCGGTGATGCCACGACGCCGGAAAGACCCGCTTCCTTTGCGATAGCCGCCATGGCCTTCACCTGTTCGGCCACCGGTCGCATGATGCCAACGCTCTCGAGCGCTTCTTGATCCATGCTGGTGAGTACCGTGATGCCGAGCGTAACCGGCGTCGGCCTCCCTGCCTCGCGTGCGGCTTCCTCGGCTCCTTCGCGTGCCGCCTGGCACATGGCGGCAGAACCCACCGTGTGCATCGTGAGCATGTCTGCGCCGCTCAGAACAGCTGAACGCGCTGCGCCACGCACCTGATGCGGGATGTCGTGGAATTTCAAGTCGAGAAAGACCTTGAAGCCGCGATCCTGCAGCGCCCGCACGATGGACGGACCCTCGCGATAGTACAAGGTCATGCCGACTTTCATCCAAACCGCCGTGCCCTCTAGCTTCTGCGCAAGCGCCAAGGCCTCATCGCGCCCCATGTCAAGCGCCGTGATGATGCGCTCTTCCGGCGCTAGCGCCGCAAATGCATCGCTCATGCCTGCAAACCTCCTATCAACTCGTTCACATCGTGCACGCCCTGCTCGATGCAGTACGCACGTATGCCATCGATTACCTCCTCGACGGCATGCGGATTCACGAAATTCGCGGTACCTACCGCCACGGCCGTCGCACCGGCGAGCATGAACTCGATGGCATCTTCCGCACACGAGATGCCGCCCATGCCGAGCAACGGCACCTTCACGGCCTTATGCACCTGCCACACCATGCGCAACGCCACCGGCTTCACCGCCGGGCCCGACAGCCCGCCTACCACACGCGCGAGAATGGGACGGCGCGTGCGCACGTCGATGGCCATACCAAGCAGCGTGTTGATGAGACTGATGGCATCGGCGCCCTCGGCCTCGACAGCGCGGGCAATCTCGGTGATATCGGTAACGTTCGGCGTCAGCTTCACGATGAGCGGCTTGGCCGTTTTGGCACGGCATATGCGCACGACTTCTGCCGCCTGCTCGGGCACGGTTCCGAACGTGAGCCCGCCGGCATCGACGTTTGGACAGCTGATGTTCACCTCGAAAGCGCCAACCCGCTCGT
>JAUNCA010000172.1 GCA_030526775.1 Coriobacteriia bacterium
GTAGTCACCGTAGCCGTCGTCGTACCCATCGTAACCGTAGTCGTCGTCGTACTGGTCCTGGTTCCGCGAGCCGCCGAAACGGTTGCGGAGTCCCGACAACGCGCCGCTTGCGCGTTCGGACAAGTTCGAGAACGTCGAATTCGCCATGTGCCTTCTCCTGGTTCTTACTTCCCACCTGCTGCTACGCTATGGCCTAGCGTCATGCAACCGGTTCGAATTCGTCGCTGAAGATAGCGCGACCTATTCGGACTATCGTAGCGCCATGCCGAATGGCGCACTGCCAGTCTTCGCTCATACCCATAGAAAGTTCAGAAAGAACGACCTGGCCATGATGCGGTAGGTGCAGGCCATCGAGCTTATCGCGCAATTCGGCGAGCCCGCGGAAGGTGATTTCGACGGTCTGCTCGTCGTAGCGCGGCGCCATGGTCATGAGCCCGCACACGCGGATATGGTCGAAGGCATCCGCAGCCTCTAGGAACGCTCGTACGTCGCCGGGTTCCAAGCCGCTCTTGCTCTCCTCCCCCGAAACGTTCACCTCCACGAGGATGTCTTGCACCTTGCCCGCCGCCTGGGCCGCGGCGTCGATCTTCGCCAGATGCTCCTGCTTGAACACCGAGTGGATGAGCGTGGCGGCCGGAACGATGTCCTTGATGCGCCGCGACTGGATATTGCCGATGAAATGCCACTCTGCCTGCGGATACGCCGCCTGCTTGGGGACGAGCTGGTCGGGGCGGTTCTCGCCGAACGCCGTCGCGCCCGCCGCGATGGCCTCGGCCACCGTCGGAACGTCCACCGTCTTCGAAACCGCGAGCAGCTTCACCGTCTTCGGATCGCGGCCTGCCGCACGACATACCTCGTCAATCTGTCCGCGCACGTGCGCGTACCGTTGTGCAATACCCATTCAAAACCCCTCGTCTGGTGCTATTCCGCACCGTTTATACCACAGCCGCTTACAGGGCGGCGCAAATCGCGGCGTGGCGGCCGCATACCCCTCCCTGTGCGCGGTACGAGAACCAGTGCGCGTTGTCGCAGACCGTGCACCGGCCCACATCGGCGATGCGCTTCGGGTCGACCCCCGCCTTCACGAGCTGCTTGTCGAGCGCCAACCCCAGGTCGATATGCGTGTCATCGAAGGCGACGCTGCGACCGAAACGCTCGGTGAACAGGTCGTGCACATCGGGGCCGGTCTCGAAGCACTCGGCGTGGATATACGCGCCACGGTACACGTTCACATGCGATGCGTCCACGGAAAGCCCCGGCTCGCCGAGCATGAGCTTGTGCATCGCCTTCACGACGATCTCGTTCTCCACGCCGCGCCAACCGGCGTGAACGACGGCGAAACGCCCCGAAGGGGCAACGATAACGATCGGCACGCAATCGGCATAACACAGCATCGCGGCAACGCCACGCGCCTCCACCAGCAGGGCGTCGGCGCCCTTCCCCACCTCGGTCCGGAATTCCTCGACCGACTGGGCGGTGGCCTTTCGCAAGGCCACCACGCGATCGCCATGCACCTGCTTGGGAACCACGAGCGCGGCCTCTTCCAAGCCGAGCGCCTCCATAAGACGCCGCCGGTTCGCATGCACCGCGTCGAGGTCGTCCTCGACGTGCGACGCGAGGTTCAAGCTGGCGTATGCTCCCACGCTCGTGCCACCAGAGCGCTCGGAGAAGGCGACGCGCACATTCACCTTGTCGAACAGCGCTTCGTCAGTCCAAACGGCAAGCGGCTCGCCCAACCCGGCAACGGAAATCTCGTGCCGCGCCAGCGACGGCGGGTCCAAACGTGGCGCCCTCTTGAACATCGGTCCTCCTTTGCAATGCGATTGTTACGCCCACGATGCAAAACGGCGGGACGCATCGCATCCCGCCGTTTTATTCTAGGTGTGAGAACTCCTAGCGCTTCAGGAAATCGGGGATGTAATCCTCGTCGGCAAAGCGGTTGGAAGAGCTCGAGCTGCCGTAGGTCGGCGGGGCGCTGTACTGCGGCTGAACCGGCTGCGGGGCCTGGCTGGCCGAGCTGAAGAGGTCGCGCGGCTCGTCCTTCTGCGGCTTGAAGCCCGTCGCGATGACGGTGATGCGCACCTGGTCGCCCAGGTTGTCGTCGATAATCTGGCCGTAGATGATGTTGGCGTTCTCGTCCGCGCACGACTCGACGGTGCGGGCGGCTTCGTCAACCTCGGTGAGGGTGAGGTCGGACGCGCCAGCGATGGAGAACAGCACGCGCGAGGCACCGGCGATGGAGCTCTCGAGCAGCTTGGAGTTGATGGCCTGCTGGGCGGCGTCGAGTGCGCGGGTCTCGCCGGAAGCGATGCCGATGCCCATCATGGCGGAGCCGGCGCTCTTCATGACGGTGCGGATGTCCGCGAAGTCGAGGTTGATGAGGCCCGGGATGGTGATAAGGTCGGTGACGCCCTGAATGCCCTGGCGCAGGGTGTCGTCGCAGATGCGGAACGCGTCGAGCATGCTCGTCTTCTTCTCGACGATCTCGAGCAGGCGGTCGTTCGGGATGACGATGAGGGTGTCGACCTTCTGGGAAAGCAGGTCGATGCCTTGTTCGGCCTGGTTGCGGCGCAGACGGCCTTCGAAGCTGAACGGCTTCGTCACGATGCCGACGGTGAGGGCGCCGATTTCCTCGCGCGCGATTTCGGCCACGACCGGAGCCGCGCCCGTGCCCGTGCCGCCGCCTTCACCGGCGGTGACGAACACCATGTCGGATTCGGCGAGCGCAGCGGCAATCTCGTTGCGGCTTTCCTCGGCTGCCTGTGCGCCGATTTCCGGGTTGGCGCCTGCGCCGAGTCCGCGCGTAAGATCCGCTCCGATGTGGATGGTCTTATCTGCATCGGAGAGGAGCAAGGCCTGGCGGTCGGTGTTGATGGCGATAAACTCGACGCCCCTGACGCCCGCTTCCACCATGCGGTTGACCGCATTCGTGCCGCCGCCGCCGACGCCGACGACGCGAATCTTGGCGATGTTGTCAATATTTGCCATTGTGGCCTCCATGTATGCTGCGTTGTGAACTGGCATTCCCCCTATGGGAATACGTCTGACCCATTTTACACACACATGCCCCTCTTTGCAAAAAGAACAGGCATTTCTTTCCCCAATAATCATGTTGGTGTAGGAATAATTCCACACCTTCGCCAGAGCAAGCGCATTGCCGCGGGAAAACTACAGCGCTCTCCAGGTCGGGCGCGTGGGCGTGCGCACGTTGATGTAGGCGATTTCGCCCGCGTGTTCCTGCATCAGCTGCAACACAACGCGTTCTTTTTCCCGGATGTCCGATGCGTCGCCGAAGGCGATCTGCACGCCGTTCTCCAGCGTGAGCGTCGTCGTCTCGGTGCCGCTCGCCTCGACGGTCTTCACCTGAGACGAGAGGTTCTCGGAAAGCCCGGAGATGATGTCGAGCGCATTGTTCACATTCGCATCGGTGCAGGTGGTGCCCGTGTTTGCCTCCACGCCATAGGGCACGCCCGTTATGTGGAGCACGGTTTCGGCATCGGTGTACACGGCGTCGCTGATCTTCGAGGCCTCCTGCGAGGAACGCTCGGGAATCTTCATCAGCCACACGCCATCGCTCGCGATGGCCCAATCCTCGAGCTTCGAGCCGTCCTTCGAGGGAACCTGGACGACGGCCTTAATCGTGCGCTCGCGGATATTCAGCTGCAGCGTTCCCATTGGAATCTTGGATACGCTCGCGCTCTCGACCCAGGCTTCGCCTTCGAGCCGGTTCACGATGGCCGCGGTATCGACGCGCAGCAGCGTGCTGTCGGCGGGAACGGCGGCGATGTTCGCAACCTCTTCGTTCGTGAGGTGCTCGGCTCCATTCACCGTAACCTGCGTGACCGGGAAAGCCCCAGCCAGATAGAGCACCACATACAGCAATATCGCGGCCAGCACCACGCCGACCGCCGTTATGATGCGGCGGACGTAGCGGTTGTACCGCGAGCGCATGCGTGCCGCGCGGCCGTCTTGCACGTCGGTCATGCGCGCGGAATTCACACCGGGAGCGACCCGCCGCGGCGAGGCGCTCGTGCGCGTGGACGGGATGCCGCTACGGCGACCCGCCTGCGACGGCGTGCGCCGTTTGG
>JAUNCA010000173.1:0-907 GCA_030526775.1 Coriobacteriia bacterium
GTGGCGCCGTCGCGCTCGCCCATGGAGTCTCGCTTGTACGCACGCTATTGCCTGCCGCTGCAATATGGCGGGTTTAACCTGACGCCCGTGAACCTGAACTGGGATATCGAGCTGCCAGAGGATATTGCTGCCGCGACGGGGAAGACCCACTATTCTGTGGACTTGTACTGGCCCGATGGCAACATAGCTATCGAGTACCAGGGCGATTTCGCGCATTCGGGGCTCAGCGCAGAGCAACGAGACCGCTTGAAGCGCAATATCCTGGAGACAACGGGCATCCAGATCATCTCAATCGACAAGCGACAATACGCAAACGAAGAATTGTTGGACGTATATGGGCGGCAAATTGCAAAACGGCTTAAGGTCAAGCCTTCTCGAATGGGATCTGGCCCGAAATATCAAATTGCGCGAGGTGCCCTTATTAACGAGCTGGATGCTTGGGATTACGACTTGTATCGGCCGGCAAACCGATAGCACCGAAGTGTGGCTTGTTGGTCGTTTGGGTGGGCAAAAGACTAGCGGCAATGCTCCGAAACGTCTCTTTTTGCAGAATCGATTAGAAATCGGGCCGGTACGGACAAAAATGTTGGCTGTCGGTAGGATTTGCCGTGGCACTGCCAGTAAAGACTATTCTCGGCTATAAATAAAAGAGCTGTGACCAGGTGCGTTTCCGGCCTAGAGCAAGGTGATACTTGGGCATTGGTTGAGAATCCTACCGACGGACGACAAAATTGTCCGTTTGATTGCAATTTCAAGCACTTTTCTCCGCGTCCATACGGGGAGAGTCGCTCGAGTGCTCCGGTTGGGGTGCAGGGGGTGGGGTATTTCGGTGCTGCTGGGCGTGTTGGGCAATTACCGCGGGCGCGGCTTGCGGGGCTGGGGCCGGGGCCGGGTGGGCCGGGGCGGG
>JAUNCA010000173.1:934-4075 GCA_030526775.1 Coriobacteriia bacterium
TGGCCCGGAACGAAATGCTGCGCGGCGTGTCGATGCTGTCGAACTGCACCAGGTATGCGTTGCGCTCGGTATCGAAACCCACCACGGTGCCGCCGCCAAACACGAAGTGCGTCACGCGCACGCCCACGGGCAGCGTCTCAACCGCCGCAGCATCCAGCTGCGAATCCACCATCCGCACGTAGGTTTGCAGGTCGCGCACCAGCGAGTCAGGCAGCGGGTTGTCAAAGTCGATCAGCGACCGGTCCACATCCAAGATAAACCTGCTCGGGTACCGCGGAATCCCCTCGTGCGAGGTCCCATCGGCGCAGGTCAGGTACAGCCCATCCGCCGCGCGCGTAAACGCCACGAACGCCAGCCGCCGCTCCTCCTCCATGCCCTCGAGCGTCTTGGTCTTGCGCGACGGCAGCACGCCCTCGTTAAGCGCGCACAAAAACACGTGCGGGAACTCCAGGCCCTTAGCCGCATGGATCGTCATGAGCTTGACCTTGTCCGCATCCAACCCAGTGTCCAGGTTGGTCATAAACGACGCATGCGCCAGGAAGTTCTCGGCCGTGGCCTCCTCGCCGCACGAAGTCTCGTACTCGTACACGGCCTGCCGCAACTCGGCCAGGTTGTCCAGCCGCTCCTGGCTGCCCTCGGTCCGCAGCGCCTCCTCGTACCCGCTCTTATCCAGCAAGTCGCCCAGCAGCTCGGACGCCGGCCGCATCGCCGCCGACCCCGCATACCGCTCCACCAGCTCAACGAACGCCCGCGCCCGCGTGCCCCTCATTATCGGGTCGTCCAGGTTGTCGCGCAGCGCCTGATACAACGACACGCCCTGCCCCTCGGCCACCGCATGCAAGAACTTCATGCGCCGCTGCCCCAGGTTGCGCCGCGGCACGTTGCAAATCCGCTCGAAACTCAGGTCGTCCCGATACAGCACCATGCGCAAATACGCCAGCGCGTCCTTAACCTCCTTGCGGTCGAAAAACTGCACCCCGCTGTAAATCGTGTACGGAATCTGCGCGGTAACCAGCGCCTCCTCCACGGCGCGCGACGCGTAATGTGCGCGATACAGCACGCACATGTCGCGATACCGCACCCCCGCCTCGCGCAGCGCCGCCATCTGCCCGGCAATCCACTCGCCCTCGTCGTCGCTGCTCGTGGCGTGGTAGCACCGCACGCGCGGCCCGTCGCCCCGCTGCGAAACCAGGCTCTTGGCAATCCGCTGCCGGTTCGCGGCCACCAGCGAGTTGGCCACGGCTACAATCTGCGGCGTCGACCGGTAGTTCTCGTTCATCAGCACCGTGCGCGTCCCCGCGAACCGCTTGTCGAAGTCCAGCAAAAACCGCACGTTCGCGCCGCGCCACGTGTAGATGGTCTGGTCTGGGTCGCCCACCACGAACAGGTTGCGATGATACCCGGTCAGCACCTCCATCAGCTCGTACTGCGGCGGGTCGATGTCCTGGAACTCGTCGATCATGATGTACTCCAGGCGCTGCTGCCACTTCAGCCGCAGGTCCTCGCGCCGCCGGAAAATCTCCAGCACGAACACGATAAGGTCGTTGTAATCCAGCCCGAAGCACTTCTTCTGCTGGTACAGGTACCCGTAAAACAGGATGTCCTCCACCTTCTCGGCCAGGTCGTACTTCAGCCGCAGCGCCTCGGGCGAGAGGTCCATCAGGTCCAGGAAGTAGCGCGGCTCGCCGTGCAGCTTGCGCATCTCGAACATGTCGCGCGCGCGGGCGAAGGTGTAGTCGCGCAGCGTGATGCCGCGCTCCTCGTAGATTATCTGCAGCATCGCGTCGATGTCGGAGTTGTCCAGCACGAGGAAACTCTTGGGGAACTGCACGGCCGCGGCGTCCTCCTGCAGCACCGACACGCAAAAGCCGTGGAAGGTGTTGATGTACCCGGTGGACGCGTCGCCGGTAAGCCGCCGGATGCGCTGGCGCATCTCGTTGGCCGCCTTGTTGGTGAAGGTGACGCACAGGATGTTGCCCGGCATAATGCCCAGGTCGTTAACCAGGTACGCGAAGCGCCGGGCCAGCGCGCGCGTCTTGCCCGAGCCCGCGCCGGCGATAACGCGTACGGGCCCCTCCGTCGTGATGACGGCCTCGATCTGCGACGGGTTAAGCCCGTCGAGCGCAGTCAATCCCATATGCGAACCCATGCTCTCCATGAGTACATATGTTCGTCTATCCACGCAAGAATGTCAATGGATGAAACGCTGCAACCAGGTTGCTTGTTTCACGGATAGTCCTTCATCGCGAAAGAGGAACCGTGAAACAAGCAACCTGGTTGCAGCGTTTCATATGGTGTCAATTCGTGTGTAGTAGAATACATAGGAAGACGGGTACGTCGTTGTGTATGCTGATGTTTCGCGGGAAGGATTTTGCAATGCAGTCAAGAATCGGTTTATCAGTTCGAACATCCATGGCGGTTTTGGCGATCTTGGCGCTTGTTGCAGTGGCGCTGGGAGGCTTGGCAACTGTTCCGGACAAGGCGTATGCGGGGGACAAGGAAACGGTGTGGGTGCTCAGCGGCTACACAGAGAAGCATGCTGACTACTCGGTAATCTACCAGTACTCATACAACACAAAGGGGTTGCTGAAGCAGGAGAAGCAAACCCAAAAAGCGGGAGCCGCCAAGAGCACTGCTGTGAGGACGTATAAGTACAGCGGGCTGAATCTCAAGAGCGGGGCTGTGAAATACGATGGAAAGACGAGCGCCAAGATAACGTACAAGGTCAACGGCAAAGGCTGGGTGACGCAAGAGAAGTTCAAAGGCGAGTCGAGAACTAGCACGTATAAATGCAGCTACAACAAGAAAGGCCAGATGAAAAAGAGGGCCAACGAGTATTCCACGATGACGTATACCTACGACAGCAAGGGCCGCGTCAAGGCTCTCAAAGAAGTCGTCAAGCCCCAAGGCGAATACACGATGAAGTTCAAGTACGACGCGAAGGGCAACCTCACGAAAGAGCTGACCAACGGTAAGGTCAGCGTGAAGTACGCCAACACCTACAAGAAGGGCCGTCTCGCAAAGCGGGTTGGAACTGTGCCCAACAACGAATTCGATCCCAAGTTTACGGTGACCTTCAAGTACGAGAAGGTTTCTGTGCCCAAGTCCGCGGTAACGATGGTGGAGGGGCAGCAGAAGGTG
>JAUNCA010000174.1 GCA_030526775.1 Coriobacteriia bacterium
CGGCTACGGTTGCTTCCCGTTATACTTCATGGGTTAAAGAGTTAGCGAGGAGGAAACCATGGCCGAAGCCGCCGACAAGCGCGTCATCCCGTTCTCGCCGCCGGATATCACCGAGGCGGAGATCGAGGAAGTTGCCGCAGCCCTGCGTAGCGGGTGGATAACCACCGGCCCGCGCACGAAGGAGCTCGAGAAGCGCCTGAAGGCCTACACGCAGGCCGATGGTTTCGCCTGCTTTGCGAGCGCGACGCACGCAGCCGAGATGTGCCTGCGCATCTTGGGTATCGGCCCGGGTGACGAGGTCATCGTGCCGGCCTACACCTATACGGCAAGTGCTTCGGTGGTGTGCCATGTGGGTGCGAAGCTCGTGCTGGTGGACACGCTTCCCGGCAGCTACGAGCCCGACTACGATGCCATCGCGAACGCGATTACCGAGCGCACCAAGGTGGTCGTGCCCGTGGACATTGCCGGCCGCATGGTGGACTACGACCGGCTGTTCGCGGTTCTGGAATCGAAGCGCTCTCTCTGGCGGCCTGCCAACGATTGGCAGCGCTGCTTCGATCGGGTCATCGTGCTTGCCGACGCCGCGCACGCACTCGGGGCCACCTACCATGGTGCACCTGCTGGCAGCGTGGCGGATTTCACGAGTTTCTCGTTCCACGCGGTAAAGAATTTCACGACGGCGGAAGGCGGCGGCCTCGCTTGGCGCAAGGGCATCGATTCCGCAGAGTTCTACCACCAATGCATGTTGTGGTCGCTGCACGGCCAAAGCAAGGATGCGCTGGCGAAAACGAAGATTGGCGCCTGGGAATACGACATCGAGTTCCCCGGCTATAAGTCGAATATGACCGATGTCGCGGCTGCCCTCGGCCTGGTGCAGCTCGACCGATATCCGGACATGCTGGCCCGCCGTCACGAGATGGTCGCCCGCTACCAGCGCAACCTGGCGGATGCGCCCATCGAGGTCATGCAGCACGATACGCCCGACCGCACGTCGTCGTGCCACCTCATGCTCACGCGCGTGCCGGATGCGCTGCCCGTGCTGCGCAACGCGATAATCGAGCGCATGGCCGAGGCCGGCGTGGCCACGAACGTCCATTACAAGCCGTTGCCGCTGCTCACGGCCTATCGCGAGCTCGGCTTCAACATCATGGACTTCCCGAACGCCTATGCGCAGTTTGCCAACGAGATAACGCTGCCGCTGCACACCCGCCTTACCGATGATGACATCGACTACATCTGCGACGTGTACAAGCAGGCAACCGAAGACGTGCTGCTCGGGCGCGGGTTCGGCGGGGAAGACGACCTCGACGCGATGTTCGCAGCCATGGCGGGAATGTTCTAGGAGCGCGCATGGGTAGGCCTGCTTACGAATCGCTGTACGTGCGCGTGGTCAAGCGCATGTTCGACATCATCATCTCGCTGTTGATGATGCCGTTCTTGCTGCTGTTCATCGCCTGCTTCGGCCTGGCCATCTGGCTGGAAGACCGTGGCCCCGTGTTCTATAACGCACCGCGTATGGGCAAGGGGTTCAAGCCCTTCAAGATGTACAAGTTCCGCAGCATGAAGGTAAACGCGCCCGACCTCGTGATGGAAGATGGCAGCACCTACAACGGTGCCGATGACCCCCGCATGACGCGCATCGGCGCCTTCATGCGGCGTATGAGCATCGACGAATTCCCCCAGTTCCTGAACGTCCTTAAAGGCGACATGAGCGTGATCGGCCCGCGTCCGGACCTCGAGCGCGAAACCGAGCTTTACGAGGGGAACGAGAGCGACAAGCTGCTCGTGCGGCCGGGCATCACCGGCTGGGCGGCGGTGTCGGGGCGCAATGCCATCCAATGGCACGATCGGCTGAAGCTCGACGTGGAATACGTGCACAACGTGAGTTTCGCTTTCGATGTGAAGGTGTTCTTCCTTACGTTCAAGACCATCTTCAGTCAAGAAGGCGTATATGTGCAGCCGGAAAGCGGTAACGTGGCTGAAACAAAGTGACGCTAGGCTCTTTTCGGGGATGTCGAAAGGAGCTTGGCTGTGAAACGAGATAAGGAGCGGAGAATGACGACGCCGGATCAGGATTTCACCCTGAAGACCATCAAGAACCGCGACGTCCATTTCGTGCGGTTCTGGTTTACCGATGTGCTGGGCCGCCTGAAGTCGTTCGCGGTTATCCCGAGCGAGCTCGAAAGCGCGTTTGAGGAGGGCATGGGCTTCGACGGCAACAGCGTCGATGGTTTCGGCAGCCCGGAAGAATCCGACATGCTGGCATGCCCCGATGCCTCGACCTTCCAGATTCTGCCGTGGCGTCCGAAGGACAATGCGGTGGGCCGCATGTTCTGCGACGTCCGCACCCCCGACGGCGTGCCCTTCGAGGGTGACCCGCGTGAGGTGCTGCGCCGCGTGTGCGAGCGTGCCGCCGAGGCGGGCTATGTGTTGAATGTTGGCCCCGAGCTGGAGTTCTTCTATTTCGCGGGCAAGGACGACCCGACGCCGCTCGACAATGGCGGATACTTCGACCTTACAAGCCTCGATCATGCGAGCGACCTGCGCCGCGACACCATCCTCACGCTCGAGAAGATGGGCATTCCCGTGGAATACTCGCACCACGAGTCGGCTCCGAGCCAGCACGAGATCGACCTGCGCTATTCCGACGCGATGAACATGGCCGATAACGTGATGACCTACAAGTTGGTGGTGAAGGAAGTGGCCATGAAGCATGGCGTGCATGCGAGCTTCATGCCCAAGCCGCTCGAAGGGGTGTCTGGCAGTGGCATGCACGTTCACCAGAGCCTGTTCGATATGGACGGCAAC
Source organism: Coriobacteriia bacterium (assembly GCA_030526775.1). GTDB lineage: Bacteria > Actinomycetota > Coriobacteriia > Coriobacteriales > Eggerthellaceae > UMGS1519. Next base: position 2,809 of record JAUNCA010000174.1, read on the forward strand.
AACGCGTTCTACGATGCGAACGACCCGACCGGCTCGTGCCTTTCGCCCTTGGCGAAGAGCTACCTGGCGGGCCTGCTGAAGTATGCCCCGGAGTTCACCTTGCTTTCTAACCAGACCGTGAATTCCTATAAGCGCTTGGGCACCGAAGAGGATGCACCCTGCTACATTGCCTGGTCGCGCCGTAATCGCGCGACGCTGGTTCGCGTGCCCGTGTGCAAGCCCGAACGCGAGGTGTCGTGCCGCATCGAGTTGCGCAGCCCCGATCCGGCGGCTAATCCGTACCTGCTGTTCGCTGCGATGCTCGCGGCGGGCATGAAGGGCATCGAGGACGGGCTTGAGCTCCCGCCCGCCGTGGAACTCGCCGACCTCGAAGGGGCTTCGCAAGCAGAGCTTGCCGCGAAGGGTATTCGCAAGATGCCTGCAACGCTGGGCGAGGCGGTGGAGCTGTTCGAGCACTCTGAGCTGATGCGCGAGGTGCTTGGAGAGCATATCCACTCCTTCCTCGTGGGCGAGAAGCGCCGCGAGTGGGAGAGTTATCGCCGTAGCGTGTCACGCTGGGAATTGGACCGCTATCTGGAAGAGCTGTGAGGTTACGTATGGCGAGGAAACGCGTAATATTCGCGGCGGATTCGCTTGATGCCGCGCAAAAATTCCGCAAGGTGCTCGAGGGGCTCGATGTTTCGGTGAAGCCCACCTCGATTGCCCAGATGGGCCGCACGATGGGGGAGTACTCCGACTACGATTTGCTTATCGTGGACGCGCAGGATGTATTCCAGGCCATCGTGGAGGTCGGCCGCAACCGTCCCGAAGACGCGCGTGGCCTCTTGTTGGTGGTCGATCCGGATGACCTGGCGGGTTTCCGCCTGCCGGCGTGGGCGCACTCCGATTTCGTGGTGCGCGACGCGAGCGCCGAGGAATGCGAGGCGCGCGTGCGCCTGATACTCTGGCCTGGAAACGAAGGTTCGAGCGAAGATCTCGTGACCTTCAGGAACATGACCCTGAACCTGGCCACCTACCAAGTGACGGTCGACGGCGCGCCGATTGATTTCACCTACCTGGAATATGCGCTGCTCGCGTTCTTGGTGACGCATCCCGACCGCACGTATTCGCGCGATGCGCTGTTAAAGCGCGTGTGGGGTTTCGATTATTACGGCGGTACGCGCACCGTGGACGTGCACGTGCGACGCGTCCGCGCCAAGCTCGGCCCCGACCTGGCTCAGCACCTCGAAACCGTCCGCGGCGTTGGTTATCTGTGGAATGGGTAG
>JAUNCA010000044.1 GCA_030526775.1 Coriobacteriia bacterium
CTGGTCATCAACCTGCCTGGCAGTGAGAAGGCTGCGCGGGAGAACTGGGAGGCTGTTGCCGACCAGCTCGAGCATGCCGTGAAGATGACCGCGGGCGGCGGGCACTAGGGTAAAGAGCCTCGTCGAAAACCCCTTGTAACTATCGCCGAGCTTATTCGGTGTCTAAATACGCGCCGGTTTGGCGGTTCCAGAGGTGGGCGTATTCTCCACCGGTTTCGATAAGCTGTGCATGCGGGCCGTCTTCGACGATCTTGCCGTGGTCGAGTACGACGATGCGGTCCAGGCTCGCAACCGTGGACAGGCGGTGCGCGACCACAATCGAGGTGCGCCCCGCCATCAGTTTCGCCAGAGCGTCTTGCACCAGACGCTCGCTTTCGGAATCGAGCGCGCTCGTGGCCTCGTCAAGCACCAGGATGGGGCAATCTGCGAGCATCGCACGGGCAATGGCCACGCGTTGGCGCTGACCACCGGATAGTTTCACGCCGCGTTCGCCCGTCACGGTGTCGAAGCCTTGCGGCAGCTGCTCGATGAACTCGAGCGCGTTTGCCTGACGCGCCGCTTCGCGAATTTCTTCCATCGAGGCACCGGGCTTGCCATAGCCGATGTTCTCGGCAATGGTGCGGTGGAACAGCAACGCCTCCTGCGGCACATAGGCAATCTGCCGGCGCAAGCTTTGCTGGGTGATGTCGGCAACGTTCTGCCCATCTACCAGGATCTGGCCTTCCTGGATATCGGACAGGCGGAGCAGCAGCTTCGTGAGCGTTGTTTTGCCCGCGCCGCTCATGCCGACCAGGCCCACGCGCTGACCGGCGGGAATCGTCAGCTGGAACTTATCGAACACCTGGGTCTTCGCATTGCCATCGGTGTACCAGAAATCCAGATCCTTGAACTCGATGGCGCCCTCGGTGACGACTAGTGGCTTTGCGTCGGGAGCGTCGGCCACCAAGCGCGGCTCGTCAAGCACGAGCGTGAGGCCCGACGCGTCGCCGAACGCGCGGTTAAAGCGCTGCAGACCCGTGTTGATGAAGTTGAACTGGTTGGTGATGGTGTAAGTGTAGGTGAACATCATCACGAGCGTACCAGGCGTAATACCGAACCAGGCATTGCCGCCTGCGATGAAGATGCTGGCGACGGCCATGATGATGACGGCAAGCGACGCAGTGATGATGCCGCGCACGAGCGATGCCATGATGCGCTTCGTGTCCTTGGCCACCACCTCGCGGTTCGCGTTGTCGAACAGCCCACGCTCGTAGTCTTCGCGGCCATACGTCTTCACGGCCAGGATGTTGGCCACCGCATCCGAAAGCTCGCCGAGCAGCTGGTTCTGGGCGCCGGCCGCCTGCTCGTTCAACGACAAGATGCGCTTGTACATCACGTAGGAAACAACCACGTAAATGGCCAGCAGCACCATCAGAACCAACACGTACATCGGCACGCGCGGCACCAGCAGAATGCACGTGGCGATAACCGAGCACACCACGGGAATGAACGGGAACGTAAGGATCTCGACAATCTGGTTGTACGCAGAAAGGAACTTCGTGGTCTGGCTCACGAGCGTCCCGCCAAAGCGGTTGGAATGGAAGCTCATCGATTGATTGGAAAGCGCGTCGAAGCTCTCGGTGGCCAGGTCATAGGCTACGGCGATTTCCAGCTTCCACAGCGTGTAGTCCTGGATCTTGGAGCATGCCTGGCCCAGGAAGTTCACCAAGATAAGCGCGGCCACGTACACGCCGAAGACCTCGAACACCTGCTCGGGGCCAACGCCTCCTTCGCTCACGCGGTCCACGATGAGGCCCATCACGAAGGGGTTGCCGTACTGCAGCAGCACATTGAACCCGATGGTGGAGATCATGAGGCCGATGAAAAAGCCCAGGTGCTTACGGGTCGCCAGCCAGTAATAGTGCAGCGTCCGTCGCGCCGTGGATGTATCGACCTTTGCCACGCAGTTCCTCCTTTAGTTGCGGGCGCCTATGGTACCCCCAATATGCGAAGAATTTGCGAAGCGTGACCTGCGGAAAACGCCGCTATGGCACCCGTTCTCGCTTTAGGCGAACCCCAGCAACAGGCCGATGGCATGCACGAGGAAGGCGCACACCCAGGCCACGGCGCACTGGAATGCAACGACGCCGAGCGCCCACTTGGCACCGAGCTCGCGGTTGATGCACGCGATGGCCGCTACGCAGGGCGTGTACAGCAGGCAGAACACGAGCAACGACATCGCCGCCAGCGGCGTGATGGCCGCAAGCAGAGTCGCGGTGCTTCCGAACAGCACAGACAGCGTCGAAACCACAGTTTCCTTGGCCATGAATCCGGCGATGAGCGAGGTGACGATGCGCCAGTCGCCGAAGCCCAGCGGGGCGAACAGCGGCGCCATCCAGCCAGCCAGCAGCGCGAGCATGCTGCTGTCGGACCCTTCTTCAACCATGGTCAGGGCGGGATCGAAGCTGCTGAGGAACCACACGATGATGGTGGCCACGAAGATAACCGTGAACGCACGCGAGAGGAAGTCGCTCATCTTGTCCCATACCAGGCGACCGAGGCTCTTCGCGCTGGGCATGCGGTAGTTCGGCAGCTCCATCACGAACGGGGCGGCATCGCCTTTGAACACCGTGCGCCGCATCACCAGCGCGGTGACGATGCCCACGAGTATTCCCAGCAGGTACAGGCATGTCATGATGAGACCGCCTTGCCCCGGGAAGAACGCCGCCGTGAAGAAGCCGTAGATGGTGATCTTCGTGGCGCAGCTCATGAACGGGGTGAGCAGGATGGTGAGCTTGCGGTCGCGCTCAGACGGCAGCGTGCGCGCGGCCATGATGGCCGGCACCGAGCACCCGAAGCCCATAACAAGCGGCACAATGCTGCGGCCTGACAGGCCGATCCTGCGCAGCAATTTGTCCATCACGAAGGCAACGCGCGCCATATAACCCGTGTCCTCAAGCAAGCAGAGGAAGAAGAACAGCACGAGGATGATGGGCAAGAATGACACGACCGCACCGACGCCATTGAAGATGCCGCCGATGACCAGCGATTGCAACACCTCGTTCACCTGGGCAGCCACCATGGCTTCCTGGGTGACGCCCGCAAGCCAATCGATGCCTGCGGCCACAAGGTCTTGCAGCCAGGGCCCGATGACGTTGAACGTGAGGAAGAAGATGAGCGCCATCACCCCGATGAACGCGGGAATGGCCGTGTATGTGCCGGTAAGGATGCGGTCGATGAAGTTGCTGCGCTCCTTCTCACGGCTCTCGCGCGGCTTCACCACCGACCGCGACACGACGCGCGCGATGAACGAGAAGCGCATGTCGGCGATGGCGGCAGCGCGGTCGAGGCCGCGTTCCTGTTCCATCTGCTCCACGATATGCTCGATGGCCTCGAGGTCGTTTTGGTGGAGGTTCAGCGCGCGGATGACACGCTCATCGCCTTCTACCACCTTCGTGGCGGCGAATCGCAGCGGGATGTCCGCGGCAGCCGCATGGTCTTCCACCAGGTGCATCACCGCGTGCAGGCACCGGTGCACCGCGCCGCCGTTATCGTCCTTGTTGCAGAAGTCCTGGCGACGGGGTTTCTCCTGGTAGCGCGCCACATGCAGCGCATGGTTCACCAGCTCGTCGACGCCCTCGTTGCGCACGGCCGCGATGGGAACGACCGGGATACCCAGCGCTTCCTCCATCTCATTCACGCGGATGTGCCCGCCGTTGCCCTGCAGCTCGTCCATCATGTTCAGGGCAAGCACCATGGGCACGTCGAGTTCCATCAGCTGCATCGTCAGGTACAGGTTGCGCTCGATGTTGGTGGCATCCACGATGTCGATAATGCCATCAGGCCGATCTTCCAGCAGGAAATGTCTGCTCACGATTTCCTCGCTCGTATACGGCGAAAGCGAGTAAATACCCGGCAGGTCCACCACATCGGTGCCCGCATGCCCCTTGATGGGCCCGTTTTTGCGGTCCACGGTAACGCCCGGGAAGTTGCCCACATGCTGGTTCGACCCGGTGAGCTGGTTGAACAAGGTGGTCTTCCCTGAGTTCTGGTTGCCAGCCAAGGCGAAACTGATCACCTTATCGCTCGGAATCGGATGCTCGTCAGCTTTGTCGTGGTAGCGCCCACCCTCGCCGAGGCCGGGGTGTTCGATTTCCTGCAACGGCTCGATGGGGTTGAAAACCGATACATGCTCGGACACTTCAGAGGCCGACAGCGGTTTGATGGTAATCTTCGCCGCATCGGCCTTTCGCAAGGTGAGCTCGTACCCGTGGATCTTGAATTCCATCGGGTCGCCCAGCGGGGCGAACTTCACCAATTGGATAACCGCACCCGGTATTACCCCCATGTCAAGGAAGTGCTGGCGCAGAGCGCCTTCGCCTCCCACGGTTTCGATAGATGCCTGCGCGCCAACCGGCAGTTGGTCAAGCGTGCGTGCCGCGCCAATTTCCACGTTTTGCTTCTCCCATAGCAGCGCCAACGGTCTCTCCCCCTCCCGAAGGCCCATAGTTTGTTATGCCAGACTAACTTATCATGAAAATTGTTAGGCGCATCTAATTTTCGGCAAGCGGTAGGCAAAACTAATCAAATCAGCGGATTCCCATCGCAAAGCCAATGCTCTTCCAATTTATATTCTCTTGAGTATAATATCCCTCAATACCTAGCATATTGATAGGAGTTATGTTGAACACCACTGGAACCGTCCGATCGGTAAACATCGCGCCCAAGAAAGGACGCAGCAAACAGCCTGTTGCCAGCATAAACATCCGCGAGAACTGGGGCGTGGAAGGCGACGCGCATGCAGGCATGCTCGAAGATACGAGCCATAAAGGCTGGGCGCATCGGCAAGTTTCTATCTTGGCCTGGGAATCCATTTGCAAGGCCCGCGAAGCAGGGCTTGACGTGAAAGAAGGCGATTTCGCCGAGAACATCACTTCGGAAGGCCTCGATCTTCTCGCCCTACCCCTGGGAACCATCCTGCGCGTGGGGCCGGAGGCGGAGCTCGAGCTCTCCCAAATCGGCAAGGTCTGCCACACGAAATGCGCCATCTACCACCTGATGGGCGATTGCATCTTCCCCCGTGAGGGCATATTCTTCGTCGTTCGCCACGGCGGCGTCGTGAAACCCGGCGATGCCATAACCATTCAAGAATGGGGCGACGGCACCTGCGCCGCCACCCCACAAGCAGCCCTGAACGAGCTCGCCGCCCAGAACGCCCACTAAACGCAAAAGCACCCAGGCATAACCCTGGGTGCTTTTTAACCAAAACCTCTTGACCAAAACCTCTGAGGCTTTGGTCAAGTTAAAGTTCTCAGTTACAGCATCGCGCCGCGGTCGACGACGATTTCGCGACCGGTAAACTTCGTGGCAGCCTCGGACTCGGCCAGCCACACCACCATCTCGGTGACGTCGATGGGATTCAGGAACTTGATGCCGCCGGGGTTCTTCTCATCCTCGAACATCTCCTGCCAGGTGGCGAAGTTCTTGCCCATCGTGGTGTTCACGAAGTCGACGTACTGCTCGGTCTCGCACATGGGCGTGCGCACCTTGGTGGGGCACACGACGTTGCAGTAGATGGGCAGGCCGGAATTGCGCAGTTCCAGCGCGAGCGTCTTGGTAAGGCCGATGATGCCGAACTTGGTCATGCAGTAGGTGGCCAGCTGCTCGGTGCCCTTCAAGCCGGAAACGCTCGAGATGTTGATGATGCGCCCATAGCCCTGCTTGCGCATGTACTGGGCGGCATACTTGTCGGTACGCCAGGTGCCCTCGAGGTTCACGGCCAGCGCTTTCTGGACCTTCTCGTCTTCGAGTTCCCAGGTGTACCCGAAGTTGATAATGCCCGCATTGGCAACCACAACGTCCAAGCGCCCGAACTTCTCCCAAGCAGCCGCGAACGCAGCTTCCATGTCGGGCGTGGAGCAGATGTTGGTCTTGATGGGAAGCACCGTCGCGCCCAGCCCCTCAACCTCGGCCACCGTCGCCGCGAAGCGCTCGTCGGTAGGATCGAGCATGTCGAGCAACACGCAATCGTAGCCAATCTTGGCAAACTCGACGGCATGCATCGCACCCTGCCCCATGGCGCCACCGGTAATAAGCACAACCTTCTTGTCAGTCATGTTCCTCTCCTTGGTCCTGCGTCCTCGGCTGTTACTTTCCAACACAATCGGCCCGCGTTACCGCCTCGACGATAAACCCGAGCTTGTCAAGCGAATCGTAGTACGTGAAATAGCATCCCGGCGTGACGAGCGATTCGCCCTGCATCCAGATGCCGATACCCTTCTCCTCCATCATCTTGGTTACGCGATCGTTGTTGGTCACATCGAAACGCACATGGTGCAGGCTGCGCTGGCCCATCTTCAGGTAGTCGCTCCAAATGGTGTCCTGGTCGCCCAGCGGCTGCAGGAACTCGAGCTGGATGTTGAAGTAGTTGTAGAACGCGTTGCGAACCGGCGCGTCGATTATCTGACCCCGGTACAGCGTCTTCTTGTAGCAAACATCGCCCTCCATGTCGGGCTCCAGCCCGAACACGTCGAGCATGCCCTGGCGAACCTTCGCCATATCTTCCACGATGATGCCGACCTGCACGATATCGTGCAGTTCATCGGTCAAAGTGAGGTCTTGAATCTTTCCCATGTGCCCTCCTCGGATTCCCATCATTTGTATGGTGCCATTTTAGCGCATGGCACCTCGTCAGACGTTTCCTATGGGTTAATGCCTAACTCATAGGTGTTCTCTATAAATAATCGGAAATACGAAAAAACCTGTAATTGGCCTGTACAAGGGCGAGCAGGTATCATTATTCCCGTGAACAAAACAGGGGCAACCCGGTTCGCAATCTAGTCCAAAAGGGTCGCGGGGGCGACCGCTTCACGAACGGAGGAAAGCATGGACTTCACCCTTACCGACGAGCAGCAACTTCTCATCGAGAGCGCAAAGGAGTACGCGGATCGCTACTTCGACGAAGAGGCCCAAAGGGCAGCTTACGACAACCATCACATCAGCATCGAGCAGGCCATGGCTTACCGCGAGGCTGGCTTCATGTATCTCGGCCTCCCCGAGGAAGTTGGCGGCGTGCCCGTAGACAAGCTCACCGAGATCCTCCTCGTCGAGAAGCTGCATGAGTACACCGGCTGCATCCTGCCGTTCGTTACCGACTTCAACACCATCACCGATGTCATCGACTTCGGCACCGAGGCCCAGCAGGCCATGGTGATGGATGCCATCGAGAACGTTGAGTCCACCTGCATCGCTTGCTCCGCTATCTCCGAGCCGGCCGCTGGTTCCGACAACAACGCGATGACCTGCCACACCAAGAAGCAGCCCGACGGCACCTACCTGCTGAACGGCCAGAAGACCTGGGTCACCCTGGGCGGCCTGTCCATCTGGACCATGGTTGTCGCCAAGGACGAGGATCCGTCCTACGAGAACAACTCCTACAGCCTCTGGCTCGTCCCGAACGACGCCCCCGGCTTCACCATCGGTCACCTCGAGAAGGTCGGCCAGCAATCCATCCCGTTCGTCGACCAGTTCTTCGACAACGTGGTGCTCACCGAGGATATGCGCCTTGGCGAGCCCGGCATGGGCTGGAAGCTCCTCATGAAGAAGCTCGAGTTTGAGCGCCTGCTCGTCGTGGCTTCCTCCCTCGGTCTTGCTCAGGCTGCCATGAACGACGCTGCCGCATATGCTTCCGAGCGCATCTGCTTCGGCAAGCCGATCGCACACCTCTCCGCCATCCAGGCTCACCTGTGCGAGATGGAGAACATCCTGCAGAACGTCCGCGCCCGCCTGTATCAGGTCGTCAGCATGATCGACGCTGGCGAGTCCACCCGCCTCGAGTCCGCTCTGCTCAAGGGCTATGCTTGCCGCGAGTGCACCAAGGTCGCCGACCTGGCCATGAGCATCTACGCTGCCATCGGCTACACCAAGGAAATCCGCGTCGGCCGCATCTGGAACGACCTCCGCGGTAACGAGATGGGCGGCGGCACCACCGAGATCATGGAGTACATCGCCGGCCGTCAGCTCGTCAAGAAGTACAAGCAGAACTAAATCCTACTGGGATACCGTTACTGCAAGCGCCCGGGCATCAAGCCCGGGCGCTTTTGCGTTCATCAGACAAACTGGCTACGGAAAGACGAAGCGCAATTACCGGTAATAGCGCCTCTCGGTCGCTTCGGCATGGATGTTCTCGCGCGAATAACGCTCGACGTATTCCCGGAACGCCTCGAACTCCGGCGAGTGAACCTTATTTGCAAGATAGGCCATCCCCGCATAATGGTAAGGCTCCAAGAACTCCTCTATCTGAATCATCCGCACGGAATCCCACAGGCAGTCTTTCGCCGAATCGATGGCAATTCCCACGCAATTGGAATTAGCCGTAACCGCCATCACCGAAAGGGCGCTGATGTCGTCATCGAAAACCAGTTTCGGCTCAAGGCCATACTCGACGAACATGCTCTTGAACGCATAATACATATAGGACGGCGCCCGATAGGATAGCTGCGGGTAACGCTTGATGTCCTCAATCGAGACCATCGTCTTGTCGGCCAGTGGATGCGATTCGTGAACAATGGCAACTGCGTCCTGGCGGAACAACGGGATCCAATCCAGAGACTGCTCCCCCACCGGATTACCGCAGAACGCAGCGTCGAATACGCCCTCGATAACCATGGGCAGAAGCTCCCGCGTAAAGCTGACAAGCGAGATGTCGAACTCGACGTTGTCATCCGAAACGCCACTGTAGTTGTTAAGAAACGACGAAAGCTGCCCTCGCATTAAAGACGCGACAGAACCGACACGGATCGTTTGAGTGCGCTTGTTGTAATGCTCTTGACCGGCGATTATTCCAGAGTTGAGAGTGTCGAGCGATTGCACGACGTGGTCGAGGAACACCTTGCCTTCTGGTGTAAGCGTTACGTTTCTGCCAACATTACTGAACAGGGGAAACCCGACTTCGCGCTCGAGCCGCTTGATGGAATTCGACAAGGCGGGTTGCGTGATGTACAGGGCTGCAGCCGCATGGCCGTAGTGCTCCATTTGAGCGACCGTAACAAAGTACCGTAACTGCGAGATATTCACTGCGGCTAGCCCCTATCATAATCAGCTTCTATATCACGCATTATATATAATCGGACTCTATTTCGCAGACATCGCGCTATTGAGCAGGCTTCGATGGTTTCAATGTTGGGCTCTCGATCTCGACATCCCTCATGAACATGTGCATTATCACCAAGAGAATCATCATGATGAGGGAAAGCGGGTCGGCAATGCCCACGAAAATGACAAGGAATGCATTCCAGCCGATTCCAAGGAACGCGATGATAATGATGAATTTGGTCAATATGCTCTTGCTTCCGTCGTCGTAGAGCCAGTTGAAGCACCTATGGCTGAGCATAACAGCCACGAGCCCAATAAGGAACACGAACAGAGCTTCGAGCCGCAACAAGTTGCCGACGCTATACCCGTGAAATTCGTTTCCACCGTAATAAATGAATTCGGTCGGGGTGATGCTCTGGTTCTGGAAATAGGCAGCAAGGCAACACACAACCGCGATGATGACGCAAAGATAACCCCCGACGAGGATGCCGTTCAAAATGCCATGCATCCGTCTCCGCGCGCGGGTCATGGGGTATCCATCGTCACCGATTCGATACCCGTTCTCGTCATATATCACCTGCTTGAACTCCGGTTGTACGAGGTTCTTCTTCTTTTTCTTCGACTTCTTCGACATCTTGCAACACGATCTTTCTGCCGATTTACCTTCAAGCCGATTGCTGCTTGAAGTCAAACAGCCGGTGAAGCAACCACCGTGCACGCCACGTGCAACGATTCTTAGCTTCACCAGCCCCAACGAAGCATTAAAACAATTGCATGAGGTGAGGGGAGCTATCGGCTCCGCCTCACCTCGATCTTGCGCCGAGATTAACAGCGTTTCTCAGGTTGCCTGATTAACGCGACCGCTACTCAAACACGCCTTCGTTAATCTCTTCAAGCGTCTTGCCACGGGTCTCAAAGCCCCAGATTGCCATGGTGATAACACCGAAGAGGGCAATGGCGACGTTAACCATGTATACAGCCGTAACGTCTCCCTGTGCGATGAAGAACGAAATCCAGTACGGGCTGAGGATGCCGCCCAGGCGACCGAAGGCGTTGCAGAAGCCTGCGCCACGGATTCGAACTTGTGTCGGGAAGGGCTCGGGTAGGAACACGGCGGAAATATGCGTTGACCAGCCGTAGGTGATCATGCACAGCAGGAAGCCGACAATCATGATCGGAATCGTCTGATCTGCCGGAATCTGGGACCACAGGAGACCTGCAAAACCGACGATGGTCAGGGTTACGCAGTACCACTTCTTGCGATCGAAGTGCTCGACGAGGCAGCTCATCAAGAACACGCCGCACGGGATGCCGGCCTGCATCACTGCCGTCATCGCGGTCGAGTATGCAACGTCGAAGCCGCGGGAAACGAAGATTGAAGGAGTCCAGGTAACGACAGAGTACACGCACACGTTCATGGCAAACATGCCGACGCACATTGTAAACGTACGCGGTAGCATCTTCTTGGTGAAGAGGAATGACCATCCGAGCTGCTTGACCTCCTCGGCTGCAGCGGCTTCGCGGATGGCCTCGTCGGAAACGGGCTCAACGGGCTTGCCGGCGGCCTCCGATTCGCCCTCATACTTAACGAGCTGAGCATTCGCCTCTTCATTGCGCCCCTTAACCGCAAGCCAACGAGGAGACTCGTCGATGAACATCATGGTGAGCACGAAGAAAACCACGCCGAGGCAGCCAGCAAAGATGAAGATCGCACGCCAGCCGACCATCGGAAGAATCACCATGCAAAGGAAGGCGCCAACGGGCGTACCGGAGTTAGCGACAAGGGCGATATACGCTTGCCACTGACCACGCTTCTTGGGGGGCGTGAATTCCGACAGGTAGGAGTAGCAGCACGGATACGCGCCACCGAGGCCGAGGCCCATGACGAAGCGGCATCCGATAAGGAAGTACATGTCGGGAGCAGCCGCGCCGACAAGGCATCCGGCAGAGAACAACGCGCACAGTGCGAGCGCTGCCTTCTTACGCCCGATACCGTCCGAGATTGCGCCTGAAAGCAGACCGCCGAATAGGTAACCAACCATTGTAATAGAAACGAAGATGGCGTTCAAATTGGCATCCGACCAACCCGAAGCCAGCAGCTGGGCAATTACAGGACCACCGATCGACATATCAATCGAGTCGCAGAAGATAACGCCACCGAGGATGAAAAGTGTCTTCTTCTGCACCTTTCCGATTGGTAACCTATCGAGGCGCAAAGCTATGCCATGATAGGATTTTTGCAGCTCTTGGTCCATTGCTCCTCCTTCCGTATCCAGGGCAAGTGGCTACTGGCAGGCAAGGGGAGGCTGCCGAAGCATTGCCCATCTGCAACATGCATGGGCAGCAGGTCGGCCGAATCAACTTCTAAACAGTGCCATCCATGCAATTAAACACGATATTCACATATGGGCTACATTTCCAATTCAAAAATGTGCCCGATTCATAACAGAAGAAATAACAATGGGGCTGGTCAGCCGCAGAATGGCGTACCCTCACGCTACCCTTCGGCATATGCCGAGCCTCAGGCCGCCCGTAATAACAATTTGTAATTAAGCGCAAACGAGATGAAATGAAAAACCGTTTCCAAATTCATTACGATTAAGGAACGAGAACGGCTGTTGTTGAGTCTGACTTCTAATCCTTGCGGGCAAGGGCGCAAGGAAGGCCGACAGTCTGGCAATCCGCTCCGAATGTTTCATTCGCTTAATGCGAGGCAATCAGGGAGGAGTGTATGGACTATTCGCTGACCGACAATCAAAAACAGCTCATTCAAGGAATAGAAGGCTATTGCGCAGAGTACTTCGACAAAGACGCAGTAGCCGAGATGTACCGGACTGCGCACATCCCAGACGAGGCTACAAAAGCATGGGTTGACGCAGAATATGGCCTGTTGGGCCTTCCCGAGAAGTATGGCGGCGCTGGCGCTGATAGGCTAACCGTCGGGCTTTCGATAGAGGCAGCATGCCGCTATTCCGGCGCTACCCTGCCCTTCATCAACAACGCGATGGACTTGTTCTACCTTTCGCAATTTGGAACCGACGACCAGGTTTGCCGGGCTGTGGAGGCATATCGGGAAACGGGGAACACGCCGTTCGCCTTGGGAATCTCCGAACCGCAGGCGGGATCCGACACCATGAACATGTCAACCTATTCGACACGGCAGCCCGATGGCTCTTATCTGTTGAACGGGACCAAGACGTACCTGGCGCTCGGAACGGTTTCTCCCGCGATGCTCATCCTTGCAAAAGACGAGGACCCCGCGCGCGAGAATTCGAACATCTCCATGTGGCTGGTTCCACGCGACTCCAGCGGGGTTCTGCTCAAGCCGATGAGGAAGATGGGACAACAGATAATACCCACGAGCCTGTGCACGCTCACCGATGTGCGTGTAACCGAGGCTGACCGCCTCGGAGAAGCCGGAGGCGGCTTCCTCAACCTGATGAAGGGCCTGGAGACCGAACGGTGCTTTGCCGCATGCGTGGGCCTCGGCCTGTCCCAAGCGGCGATGGACGATGCTGCGCGATATGCCTCCGAGCATATCTGCTTTGGCAAGCCCATTGGAAACTACCAGCTCATTCAAGAAAAGCTCTGCGACATGGAGACGAAGATCCAGGCTTCGCGCAACTGGGTGTATCGCACGCTCTGGGATCTCGACAACGGTATCTCCGTCCGGACGTCATCCGCGCTCATGAAGCGCTTCGTCGCTCGCAGCGCTTTCGAAGTTGCGGATGACGCAATGCAGATACTCGGCGGCCCTGGATATACCGAGGACACTCGCGTCGGGCGCATCTGGGCCGACACTCGAGGCAACCGATTCGGCGCCGGAACCGATGAAATCATGGTTCATATCGCGGGTCGGCAATTGGTCAAGCAGTATAAACGCCAAGAAGTATAGGTGATTCCCATGAACGAAACCCCAACTACTGAAGTCCTGCAGAACGAAACGGGTGCTCAAGCGCCGAAAGGCCTCGAGGGCCTGGTGGTCGTCGAGCTCGGCGACTACGTGGCGATGCCCGCGTGCCCGCGCCAGCTGGGCGAGCTGGGCGCGACGGTCTACAAGATCGAGACCCTGGGCGGCAACCTGCACCGCCTGGACGGCCCCGGCTTCGGCATGCCGGAGCTCGGCATGGATGACCCGGCCTTCGACATGTCCAACGCGAACAAGAGGTTCCTCTCGGTGGACATGAAGAGCGAGGGCGGCCGCGAGCTGGTGGAAAAGTTGCTCGAGAGGGCCGACATCTTCGTCACGAGCGTGCGCACGAACAGCCTGAAGCGCCTGGGCTACGACTGGGAGACCCTGCACGCGAAGTACCCGAAGCTCGTCTACGGCCAGATGCGCGGCTACGGCGACCGCGGCCCGATGCGCGACGCGAAGGGCTTCGACGCCACGTGCTACGCCGCCCGCGGCAGCGTCATCATGTCCATCCCGCAGGCCGGCGAGCACTTCGAGCCGGGCAACCTGCCGGCGGCCTTCGGCGACTGGAACTCCTCGATAGCGCTCATGGCGGGCCTGATGGGCGCGCTCTGGCGCGCCGAGAGGACGGGCGTGGGCGACTACGTGACCGTGAGCCTGCACCACATGGCGCTCTGGGCCATGCAGGTGCCGGTAGTGGCGCGGCCCTGGGGCGTGCCGTTCCCGAAGAGCCGCAAGATGGCGCCGTGCCCCACGAACAACTCGTACTGCACGAAAGACGGCGTGTGGTTCCTCATCTGCTACGGCAGCTACGACGCCTGGTACCCGTTCGTTATGAGGAACATCGGCCTGCCCGAGTACGCCGAGGACGAGCGCTACACCAACTGCGCCAAGATCAACGCCAACGGCGACGTCGCCGAGGTCATCCGCCTGATGGAGGGCGCGTTCGCGGCGCACGACTGGGAGTACTGGGAGGCGCTGTTCAAGGAGCGGGACATCCCCTACGCGCGCATCAACACGATGGACGACGTGCTGGCCGACGAGGAGGCCTACGCCAACGACATCCTGCGCCCCATCCACTACGACTCGCACGGCGACAAGTGCATCACCACGACCCCGATCCGCATGGAGAGCGTGGGCGACCCGGTCATCACCCGCGCGAAGCCCGTGGGCTACGACACCGCCGCCGTGATGCGCGAGCTCGGCTACACGGACGAAGACGTGGCGCGCTTCGTCGACGCCGGCTGGGTGCGCTGCTTCGACGGCGAGGCCCCCGAGAGCCTGGAGGTGCCGAGCTACGGGCCTGCCGGCAAGCAATAAGCCAAGCGTCTAGAAACAGCAAGCGCCCGGGCATAAGCCCGGGCGCTTTGCATTTCGCCCTTCGGACTGAGGGCTATCATGTGCTTGACTATCCGTTCGCGTTGGCGGGGGCGATGAAGCTCGTGTACACCGTGGGCGACATGAGGACGCGACCGGTGCCGCGGTAGACATTCACGAGGCCTTCGCCGGAAGCGGCGGACCCGATGAGGGTCTTGCCGGAGCGCTCGACCGTGAACTGCAGCGACGGGCTCCAGCACAGGGCCATGTTGCCATCGATCTTCAGCACGTCGTTTTGGAGGTCCACCTGGATAAGCTCCTCCTGCGGGCACGGCGCTTCGAGGCACGCCACGCCCTGACCGGAGAGCGCAAGGTTGAACAGGCCCTCACCGCCGGCAATCGCCGAAGACACGTTGGTGCGTGCAACCGTCTGATGCCGCAGGCTGGACTCGCAGGCAAGGAAGATGCCATCATCGAGCACGATGCCACCGCCCCACTGGGCCACGTCTACCAGGATTATGTACCGATACGTCGGCTCGAGCACGAGCATACCTG
>JAUNCA010000045.1:0-7062 GCA_030526775.1 Coriobacteriia bacterium
AGCAAACGCTCGCGGGCCTTCTTCTTAATGAGTCAAAGTGCCCTGGGCAACGTGACTCATCGCGCGCGTTGAGTCACGTTCTTCGACTCATTCTGGGTCGCAGCTAAAACCCTACATCCGCGCTTCGAGCCATGCGGCCAGGTCGTCGAACACTTGCTGGCGGCCGGGCTCGTTCAGGATCTCGTGCAGCATGTGCGGGTACAGCTTCAGCTCCAGATCCTGCGTGCCGGCGGTGATGAACATGCGGTGCACCTGGCGTACGCCGTTGCCGACGCCGCCTACCGGGTCGAGCTCGCCCGACACCAGCAGGATGGGCACCTCGGTGGGAATCGCGTTCACGTTCTCCTGCGTGCACGAGAACTGCACGGCCTCCATCAGGCCCTGGAACCCGTTCAGCGTGAAGGGGAAGCCGCACAGCTTGTCCGCGTAGTATGCCTTCACGTTTTCGATGTTGTGCGAAAGCCAGCTGCGCTCGGGCTCGTTGCCCGTCATGTCGTAGGGCTTGTAGTCCTTGCCGAACGCGAGGCCTGCGACGAAGGTGCTCTTATGGCGCTCGCCGCGCAGCTTCTTCATCGCGGAGATAACCGCGAGGCCGCCCTTCGTGGTGCCCCCGGGCGTGAAGCCCGTGCCCATGATGATGGCGCCCGCGAGCCCCTGGCCGTTCAGCGCCAGGTACTTGCGCAGCATGAACGAGCCCATGGAATGCCCCAGCATGAAGTAGGGCAGGCCCGGGTTCTTCTCTTGCGTCTGCTGGCGCAGGCGCTGCATGTCGCCCACCACGAGGTTGCTCGGGCCGGGGCCGAAATACCCCAGGTCGTCGTCGCTTAAGACCGACTTGCCGTGGCCGAGGTGGTCGTTGCCCACCACGAGGAACCCGCGCCCCGCCAGGAAGTTCGCGAACTCGTCGTAGCGCGTGATATGCTCCTGCATGCCGTGCGCGATTTGCAGCACGGCCTTCGGCTCGCCCTCCGGCCGCCATGCGTAGGCAGCGATGGTGGTTTTCCCGTCCGTGGAGGGGAAGGTGAACTCGGTGCGTGTCATGTTGGCTCCTTCCATGGGTTGCTCCCCCCTAATTTCACTTCGTTGCGAGCGCCACCACCTGGTAGGCGCCGTCGTACTCGCCGGCCTGCTTGGCGGCCAGGATGTTGTTGTTCATGAAATCGAGCGTTTCCGGCTGCACGTGGATGAGGTCCATGAAGCCGCAGATCTCCTCGATCGTCTCGAGCTCGTAGGTGCCGTCGCCCACCTCGGCCGCGCGGATGGCGCCCCAGGCCTCGTGGCCGCCCACGCGCTGGATCATCAGTTTGGGCACCGGGTAATAGGCCAGCTCGGAGGGCTTGGTCACGAGCGCATCGCAGCAGCGCATCAGCAGGTTGGTGGAGTACACGGCCGCGAAGATGTCGCCGTGATAGAACGCGTGCACGCCCTCGACGGGGTTGTCGAGCGCGTCCTGCGCGAAGGCCGCCGTTTCCTCGAAGTCGTCGAAGTGGCAGGTGGCGCGCTGCAGCTCGGGCAGCGCGTTGGCCAGCTTGTTCCACACCTTCTGGTGGTCGCCCACGTTTACGAGCAGCGTTGCCTGGCCGATGGCGATGCGCGGCAGCAGGTACTCGATTATGCCCTTGAACAGGTCGAACTGCGCGCCGGCGCCGCCGACGGAGAGCAGGTAGCGCACCGGTTCGCCCGCCTTGCGCCGCGCGATGCGCCGCTCGCAGTCGGCCTCGATGTTCGCGACCAGCTCGTGGTCGATGTAGTGCCCGGTGCGCACGAGCGCATCCGCGGGCATCGGGCGCAGCGTGCGGCCCTTCTCCATGCCGCGCAGCATGCGGTAGCCCAGGTAGGCGCTCGGGGTCTGCACGGTGTGGATGCTGCCTTCGGCCAGGTGAAGCGCCATGGGCCAGTTGTCGGGAATCGCGTTCACCACGTGGGTGAGCCCGGCGTGCACGGCGGCTTGCGCGGTCCAGGCGTGCGTGCCGATGTAGGGCACGTCGCGCGGGAGGTCGCGCAGCGGCTCGGTGAAGAGCTCGGCCACCTTCTGGTCCGACGCGTTGTAGGCGAGCTTGCGGAAGCCCTCGGAATTCAGCGGCTCCCAGTACAGGCTGTTGAAGGGCGCGACCTTCTGGGACAGGCGGCTGCCCATGGAGTACAGCTTGTTCTGCTGAGCGATGACCTTGCCGGCCACTGTGTCGGGGAAGGCCATGAAGTCCAGCCAGTACGGGACGTAGCCCATCGCGTGCGCGGCCGATGCCATGGCCATCGCGATGCGGTAGTGCCCGAACCCCATGCGGATGTTGGCCACCACGACCGGCTTGCCTGCGGCATCTGGCCTGGTGAAGGGCGTTTCGGGCGCCGCGGGCGCACTGGCTGCGTCGGCGTTCAGGTCCATCGGGCGCAGGTCGGCCGTGGGCACGAGGTTGCGCACCCCCAGGCGCTCGCCGATGACGGGCAGCTCTTGCGCGCGCAGGTGGCACGGTTTTTTGCCCTCGCCGTACTTCTTGATCATGCGCTCCTTGCCCTCGCGGGCCTTGTTGTAGATTTTCTCGTCGATGATGTTGCCGAAGATGCTTGCGGCCTTGTCCATCTTGGCCATGCTTTCCCCTTCCCGCTGCTATGTGTCCCGATTATACCGCCGCAGCCTGCGCCCGACCACGGGCTACCCGCCCCGCTGCCGCTGCGTGGGACAAAGTTGGACAGTGCGGGCTGCCAGCCAAGCTCGTTCTGTGGCGAGCAGATGCGTTTCGCCATTCCCGCACGCGTCCGTGGCATTTTTGCTGCCGGGGTTGACGTGGGCGCGGCGGCGCGGTTGCATATGCAGTGGCGTTTTACGGAAATGAGGGGCGGCGCAATGCGGATTTACATCGTGCGACATGGGGAAACCGACGCGAACCGGCGCGGCGTGTTCCAGGGGCGGGTGAACAGCCAGCTTCTGGAGAGCGGGTTCGAGCTGGCGCGTCAGGTGGGCGCGGCGCTTGCCGACGTGCGCTTCGATGCCGCATTTTCCAGCCCGCTTTCGCGCGCGTGGGACACGGCGCGCACGGTGCTCGATGCCAGCGGGAACGCGGATGTGCCCTGCAGCCGGAAGAGCGCCTGCTCGAGATCTCGATGGGGGAGTTCGAGGGCAAACGGTTCCGCCCGGGCGAGCGCGAGGTCAACCCCGAGGTGGTGCGGCTGTTCTTCGAGGACCCATTCGCGTTGCCGGATTTCCCCGGCGGCGAGGGCGTGGCCGACGTGCTGGCGCGCACCCGGGAGTTCTTGGACTGGCTGGTGGAGCGAGACTACGACAACGTGCTGGTCTCCACCCACGGGTTCGCGATGCGCGCGCTGCTGAACAGCCTGTACGACGACCCCGCCGATTTCTGGCAAGGCCACGTGCCGTACAATTGCTCCGTGAGCATCGTCGAAGCGGACGCGTCAGGCCTGCGCCTGGTGGCTTCCGACGTGGTGCTGTACGATCCGGCTCTCGCAGTAGACCGCTACGCGAACCACTGAATGATGATTCACCGCGGGTGTTTTTCATCATCCGGCAGAAAATGATGATTCACCGCGGGTGTTTTTCATCATTTGGGCAAAATTATGAAAAACACCCGCGGTGAATCATCATTCAGGTAGAGGAGAGGCACATGATACGGCCGATTATGACATCCGAGATTATCCTGGCGCAGCCGTGCGACGAGGCCACGTTGGCCGACGTGCCGGTGGCGCAGGACCTGCTGGATACGCTGGCCGCGCACGCGAGCACCTGCGTGGGCATGGCCGCGAACATGATCGGCGTGCGCAAACGCATCATCGTGTTCGTGGACGGTGCGGCGCGCCGGGCCATGTTGAACCCCGAGGTGGTATCCGCCGCGGGCCCGTACCAGGTCGAAGAAGGCTGCCTCTCGCTAACGGGTAAGCGCCCCGCCACGCGCTACAAGCGCATCAAGGTGCGCTACCAGGACCTCGCCGGCAAGCAGCGCACCGAGTCCTTCACCGGCTGGACCGCCCAGATAATCCAGCACGAAGTCGACCACTGCAACGGCATCGTTATCTAGCCCCCAACGCGCCACATTCCATCGCGCGCGATGAGTCACGGTGCCCAGGGCACTATGACTCATCGGGCACGATTCAATTCACGAACATATGTTTTGTTTTTGCGGAAGGTCGGGTACGGGACTCCTTAGTTGACGGGTGCGGTAGATTCGAACTGTAACCCGCAGCTAGGAGGACCCCATGACGCTTCGCCGCAGCATAACGAACGAGCTTCGCAACGAGGCAGCGCTTTCCTCGACGTTCTCGCGCGGGCAGGATCTGCACCGCGCGCGGCTCGTGGAGGTGCAGGACGTGTCGCGCGAAGCGGGGTTCGCGGACGTGAGAGCACTCGTGCGCGGGTCCGGCCTTAGCCCGTACACCGTCTCGCTCGTGGTGGACGAGCGCGAGAACACGCTGGTCGAGTACAGCTGCACGTGCCCCTCGCACGCGAAGTACGAGGGCATGTGCAAGCATGCGGTGGCTGCGGGCCTGGCGTACCTCGACCTCGCGACGGGCGTCGAGGAGTCGTGGTCGATCCTCGACCGCATCTGGCCGTGGCGCCGCGAGCGCGCCTCGAAGCAAGCCGCGCGCCCGGCAATTCCGGTTGCATCCGCAATCCCGCAGGAGCCCGCACAGCCGCCCGAGCCCCCGAAGCCCAAGCCGGTGCGCACGAGCCAGGCCATCAGCAACTTGCTGGCCGGCTACGCGAACGCCGCGCAGCAAGAGGCGCGCCGCGCGAACGTTATAGCTCCGGTGGAGGAAGTGCCGGCCGAGCCGGTTGACCTGCAGTGCGTCATCTCGTCGGGCAAAAACGTCCACCACTACAGCTGGTCGCCATCCGACACCTGGAGCCTGGGCCTGAAGGTGGTGCGCGGCAAGGTGAGCTACGTGGTTAAGCACATCGATGAGCTGGTCGATGCCTGGCACGCCGGCCGGAGCGTGTCGTATGGCAAGAACCTGGAGTTCGTGCATCAGCCGGAGGCATTCACCGATCGCGCGAATGCCCTGCTCAGCCTGCTGTCGGACGTGCTCGAGGCCCACCAGTCGCTGTATGCGGCGCAGGAGAACCGCTTCTACGGCAACGAGACCCGCTTAAGCACGAAGACGCTGCCGCTCTCGCCGCGGCAGATGGCCCAGGTGCTCGACGTGATGATGGACCAGAAGGTCGTGGTGGAGACCATCGTGTCCGGTGGCCGCGGGAGCGCCAACACCATCAAGCGCACGATTCCCGTCGAGGACGGAAATCCCCGGCTCGAGGTGGCCATCGCGCCCGTGGGCGTGAAGGTGGCGGGCACGGGCGGCAAGGAACTGGGCGTGCCGGCGGGCCAGGCGCGGTCGTCCGCGGCGCCCCTGGAGGCCGGCGACCTGGCCGACGCCACCGGATTCCGCCTAAGCGTGTACCCCGATGAATTTGAGTGCATCCGGGGCGCGAACGCGTTGTACCTGGTGGGGAGGAGTGCGGTGCATCGTTGTACCGCCGAGTTCACCGAAAAGCTCGGGCCGTTTTGCGAGGCGCTGTTCCCCGGCCAGCAGGTGCTCGACATCGCGCTCGACGACATGCCGGGCTTCTGCGCGTCGGTGCTCGAGCCCCTGCGCGAGTTCACGCAGTTCGTGGAGCCGGCGGCGCTCGAGCTGAACGAGCTGCTGCCGCCCACCGCGGAATTCCAGTTCCGCGTGGGGCTTGCGGATGGTTTCATAACCTGCGACGCGCGCGTGCTGTACGGCGAAGCCGAGCTGCCGCTGTTCGAGCCCGTTCGCAGCGGCCAGCCCGCGCGCGACGTGGAGCGCGAAATGGCTGCTCAACAGGCGGTTTTCGCGTACTTCCCGAACCATGACATGGTGCGGCTGCCCGACTACTCGCGCGTGCCGCGGGCAAACGCGAACGCGTACGGCGGCTGGGGCGGCCGGGACGCGGCGACCCCGCAGGTGTACGCGCCCGTCGGCGAGCCCGATTTCCCCTGGTTTTCCGAGACCGACGACGCGGCCTACTACCAGCTGTTCTCCGAGGGCTTGCGCGAGCTGGCCGACCTTGGCGAGGTCATGCTGTCCGAGCGCTTGCGCAACGTGAACGTGCGGCAGGCGCCGGAGGTGCGCGTCGAAGCCAGCGTGAAGAGCGGCTTGCTGGACATCGCGGTGGAGTCCTCCGACATGACGCCGGCGGAACTGGTGGCCTACCTGGCCTCATTCCGCCGCAAGCAGAAGTTCGTGCGCCTGGGCAACGGCGACATCGTGCGCCTCGACGGCAGCATCGGCGCGGTGGCCGACCTGGCCGATGGCCTGGGGCTCGACGCCGAAAGCCTGGTGAAGGGCGTGGACGACCTGCCTGCGAACCGCACGCTGTTCGTGGATGCCATGATGAAGCGCGCGTCGGGCGTGCGCTTCGAGCGCGATGCGGGCTTCCGGTCCATCGTGCGCGACTTCGAGACCGTGGCCGACGCCGACTACACCGCGCCCGGCGCGTTCCGCGAGCTGCTGCGGCCCTACCAGGTGGAGGGCTTCAAGTGGCTGTGCACGCTGGGGAAGGCGGGCTTCGGCGGCATCCTGGCTGACGATATGGGCCTCGGCAAGACCCTGCAAATGATGGCCTACCTGGCCTTATCGCGCGAAGAGGGCGAGCCGCGCCCCGCGCTGGTGGTGTGCCCGGCGTCGCTGGTGTACAACTGGGCGGCTGAGTTCGCGAAGTTCGCGCCCGACACGTGCGTGGCCGTGGTTGCGGGCGCCAAGAAGGAGCGCTTGCAGCAGATCGCGGCGGCGTGCACGCCGCTCGACGGCGGGCTGCCGGGGGTCGCGCAGTCGGCCGCCGATGTGCTCGTTACCTCGTACGACCTGATGAAGCGCGACGTGGATGCCTACGCGCAGGAGGACTTCAGCTGCGTGGTGCTCGACGAGGCGCAATACATCAAGAACGCGAGCACGCAAGCCGCGAAGTCGGCCAAGCGGTTGCCCGCGGGCGTGCGCTTCGCGCTTACCGGCACGCCCATCGAGAACCGGCTTTCCGAGCTGTGGAGCATCTTCGACTTCCTGATGCCCGGCGTGCTGGGCAGCGCCGAGTCGTTC
>JAUNCA010000045.1:7072-14700 GCA_030526775.1 Coriobacteriia bacterium
CGGCGAGACCGCGGTGGCGCAGCGGCTGTCGGGGCTCGTGTCGCCGTTCATCCTACGCCGCCTGAAAGGCGACGTGCTGCGCGACCTGCCCGAGAAAAACGAAAGCATCGTCGTGGCCAACATGGAGGGTGAGCAGGCGAAACTCTACCGCGCCAACGAGGAGAAGCTCGCGCTGATGCTGATGGACCAGGACGCCGCGGAGTTTGCCGGCATGAAGCTGAAGGTGCTCGCCGAGCTGACGAAGCTGCGGCAGCTGTGCTGCGACCCGAGCCTGGTGTACGAGAACTACGCGGGTGGGTCGGCCAAGCTCGAGACCTGCCTGGAACTCGTGCGCTCGGCGGTCGAGGGCGGGCATCAGGTGCTGATGTTCAGCCAGTTCACCAGCATGTTCGACATTATTGGCAAGCGCCTGGCGGACGAGCGCATCCACCACATGCGGCTGACGGGCGCGACCCCCAAGGAGGAGCGCATCCGGCTGGTGCAGCGCTTCCAGGCCGGCGAGGCGCCCGTGTTCCTGATCTCGCTGAAGGCCGGTGGCGTGGGGCTGAACCTCACGGCGGCTGACATCGTGATCCACTACGACCCGTGGTGGAACCTGGCCGCGCAAAACCAGGCCACCGACCGCGCGCACCGCATCGGGCAGGAGCAGCAGGTGTCGGTGTTCAAGCTTATCGCGAAGGGCACCATCGAAGAGCGTATCGTCGCGATGCAAGAAGCCAAGCGCGACCTGGCCGAACAGGTAATCGGCGGCGAGGGCGTGGCCCGCACCAGCATCACCCGCGACGACATCCTGGCCCTCCTGAACGCCAACAGCCGATGAGTCAATTACCCCTGGGGTAATTGACTCATCGTGCGACATTGGAACGGGGGACGGGTTCGGCGTTCCAATCTGCCGTTGCCGGGTGATATGACCCGTATATCACGTATCATGTACCAAGCGTGAATTTGCGGGAAGGAATGCATATGGCAGAGGAAACCTTGGCGGGCAAGGCGCTCGCGGGTAAGAAAATCTTGTGGCTGTTTGCCATTGGCCAGCTGGGATGGTCGATGCTTTCGGGCATCATCAGCAACTGGTTAGTGTATTTCTATCAGCCGGGCGAGTCGCTGTTGGCGCAGGGGCACCAGCTGTTCATTACGCAGGGAGCGGTGTTCTTGGGGCTTACCGTCATCGGCCTCATCACGGCGTCGGGTCGTATTTTCGACGCGATCACCGACCCGCTCATTGCGTCGCTGTCCGACCGCTGCAAGCATCGGTGGGGGCGCCGCATTCCGTTCCTGAGGTTCGCACCCATTCCGTTTGGCCTGTTCACGATACTTATCTTCTGGTCGCCGTTCGAGGGTGTCCAGCTGGGCAACAACCTGTTTCTGCTGGGCGCGGTGCTGTGCTTCTACGTGTCGATGACGTGCTACTGCACACCGTACAACGCGCTTATCCCGGAGCTCGGGCGCACGCAGAACCAGCGCATCAACGTGTCGACCTTCCTGTCCGTGACGTACTTCTTCGGCACCGCGTTCGCGTACCTGGTGCCGACGATCGCGGGCATCTTCGAGCCGTCGATGGGTTCGGTTGGCAGTTTCCGCGCGACCATCGCCATCCTCGCGTGCTTCGCGGTGGTGTTCATGCTGGTGCCGGCGTTCACGATTGACGAGCACAAATACGCGGTGACCACCCCGTCCGAGACCCCGACGTTCAGCAGCCTGGGCAAGACCTTCAAGAACAAGCAGTTCCAGACCTTCGTGTGCTCCGACATCCTGTACTGGATCGCGCTGACGATGTTCCAGACCGGCCTGCCGTTCTACATCACCGAACTCATGGGGTTGGACGACTCGATGACCTTCCCGCTGTTCGCGCTGATGACGCTCGTGAGCTTCTGCTGCTACCCGATCGTGAACGTGGTGGCGAAACGCATCGGCAAGAAACGCCTGGTGGTATTTGCGTTCCTGTTCTTCTGCTTGGCGTTTGGCACCACGAGCTGCGTCGGTTGGTTCGGCATTCCGAGCCTGGCGTGGGGTGCTATCGTGGCCGTGCTGGCCGCTATTCCGATGGCGATTCTGGGCATCCTGCCGCAGGCCGTGGTTGCCGACATCGCCGAGGCCGACGCGATTACGACGGGCGAGAAGCGCGAGGGCATGTTCTACGCGGCACGCACGTTCGCGTTCAAGCTGGGGCAGTCGGTGTCGATGCTGATGTTCACCTCGATTTCGCTTATTGGTACCGGCGGCATGGGGTATCGCCTGACGGCGCTGGTCGCGTGCGCGTTCTGCCTGCTTGGCGGGCTTGTGTTCATGCGGTATCGCGAACGCGAGGTGCTTGGGATTATCGAGGCGGGCGACCCGCTGGCAAACGCCGACGATACTAAGTAAGTAACCGCGCGCCCCCGGTTCGCGCCGGATTACCGCCCGCGAGTCCGGCGATTACGGCGCGATGAGAACTTCGCTGGGCAAAACGGCGGCTAGCGGACAGAAATGACGGTCATCGGTAGGATTCCCCAAAGCACTCTGTGTATCGGTGAGAGCATGGTGAACAAAATGCCAGGCCATCAACATATTATTCTTAGTGAAGGGTAAAAAATACTTTGAGTTAATCGAAGCATCCTACCGACGAGCGACATTATTGTCCGTTTGAAGCTGTTTTAGCCGTAAATCTGCTCAAAGACGGTTTTCCATCACTGGCAAGCCGGAAAAGCGAGCATTGCGCGGCGCTTTCGCCGCGCGGAGGAGGTGTTCCGATGCGCATGAGTGCAAGGCGATTCGGACCCCTCGGGGGGTCGGAGCGGACCACATCGCAGATGCGGCCCGATTCGTATACAGTGAGCTATCGGTGCGTGCAGCTGGATGGCGCAGCTCAGGACTCGACATGCACCATAACGGTGGACGGTTGCGGCTCGTTCGAGACGCGGGACCTCGCGATAACCGTGCAGCGTGATGGCGAGCGCCTGTCCATCGAGGTTGCGCCGCAGGTTCCGGTGGTGCTGGAGCGGTTCACGCTGACCCTCGCTCACGAGTTTGCCCTCGGAGAGCGCGTAATGCTGAACGGCTACCAAAGCTGGACCACCACCACGTGGCTTCCCGCTTGGGCGGGCATGCGGGGTTTGCGCGGCGTGCCCAAGCCGATTGTCGACCGGTATGCCATCGACATGATCGGCGACTACCGCTTCGCGGAATACGAGCAACTCCTCAACGTCCAGCACGGGTACACCTACGGCGTGTTCAAGCAGGGCGCGCAGTGCGCGCTGGTGGGGTCGCTCGACGAGAGTCGCGGGTTTACGCTTATCCGCAGCCGGGCGGCCGAGAACAAGATCGAGCTGGAGCCGGAGTGCCCAGCGCGGGCGCTTGAACCGGGCTCGGCGGTGGTTTTGGGGTCGTATGCCCTGGTAGAGGGCTCGGAGAGCCAGGTGTACGACCGCTGGTTCGCGCTCTCGGGCGTGAAGGCGCGCCCGGTGCGGCCGCTGGTGGGGTATTCCAGCTGGTATCGTCACTACGGCGAGATCGACCACGCGAAGCTGGAGGCCGACCTCGTGGGGGCACGCTCGGCGTTTGCTGGGCTCGTCCTGGGGGATGCGTCGCGCGTGTTCCAGATCGACGACGGCTTCTGCAAGGTGGGCGACTGGATGCGGGTAGATGCCGCGAAGTTCCCCGGAGGGCTCGCGCCGCTCGCGCAACAGGCGGTCGAGGCCGGCTTCCTGCCCGGGTTGTGGCTCGCGCCGTTCGTGTGCGAGGCTCAGTCGCGGGTGTTCGCGCAGCATTCCGACTGGCTGCTGCGCGACGAGTCGGGCTAGGCCGTGCGCACCGGCTCGCATTGGAGTGGGGCGTACGCGCTGGACACGCGCAAGCCGGTCGTGCGCGAGTACGTGCGCGCTGTCGAGCGCACCGTCGTATGCGACTGGGGGTTCCAGCTGCTGCAGCTGGATTTCCTGTACGCGGCGTGCCTGGTGCCCCACGACGGCATGAACCGCGGCGAGCTGATGGCCGATGCCATGCAGCTGCTGCGCGAGGCCGCGGGCGAAGACACGTTGCTGCTGGGCTGCGGCGTGCCGCTGGCCAGCGCGTTTGGTGTGGTCGACTACTGTCGTATCGGCTGCGACGTGGGCCTGGACTGGGACGACAAGCCGCACATGCGCCTGCTGCACAGCGAGCGCGTCAGCACGAAGAACAGCTTGGGAAACACGGTGTCGCGCGCACCGCTGGACGGGCGGGCGTTCGGCAACGACCCAGACGTGTTCTTCCTGCGCCCCGACGTGAAGCTTTCCGCGAGGCGCCGGGCGACGCTGCTGAATACCGACGCGAAATGCGGGAGCGTGCTTCTGACCTCGGATGATATGGGCGATTGGAACGCGGACGACCGCGAGCTGTTCCTGTCGGCCGTGCGGACGTTGCTCGCGCGCAAGCGGTAGGGGCCGGGCAATGAGTCAGAGAACGTATCTTCGACTCATTGCCAGCAAGTTATTGCTAGAGTGAACCCGCTTTCGGGCAATGAGTCGAAGATACGTTCTCTGACTCATTGAGTGCACCCGTTCAGGCGCGCTAAACTGAACGCAGGAAACACAGCGGCCCCACCGGGGCGTGCGAGAGGAGGCCTTGTGGGCGAGTGGATGGTGCGGGCGTTTGCGCCCGGGCGCACGGAGCTTGCGGGAAACCATATGGACCATCAGGGCGGCCTGGTCGTGTCCGGGGCGGTTGAACAGAGCATTCAGGTGCTCGCGCGACCGAATGACGACGGGGTCGTCCGCGTGCGCAGCCGCGGGTTCATGCCGTTCGAGATCTCGATCGCAACCACCGCCAACCTAGAGCCGCACCTGGACGAGCAGGGCACGTCGGTCGCGCTGGTGCGCGGACTGGCGGCGGGCTTGCGCGCGGCGGGCGTGCTGGTGCCGGGCTTCGACGCGCAGGTTGAAACCACGTTGCCGCCGGGCGGCGGGCTGTCCTCGTCGGCGGCATTCGAGATGGCCGTCGGCCGCGCCATGGAAGCCCTGGCCGGCGCCGCGCCCCTGCCGCCGCTGCAGCTGGCGGCCATCGGCGCGAAGGCCGAGCAGCAATTCTTCGGCAAGCCCTGCGGCCTACAGGACCAGTCGGCCAGCGCGTGCGGCGGCATCTGCCTGCTGGACTTCGCGGACCCCGCGGCCCCGACGGCGACGCCCATCGCGTTCGACTTCGCGGCGCACGGCTACGCGGTGGTGCTCGTGGACACGCGCTGCGACCACAGCCAGTTCAACGCCGAGTTCGCGCAGGTCGTGAACGACATGAACGCCGCGGCCGGCTTCTTCGGCGCGCAACGCATAGGCCAGGTCCCCGAAAGCACGTACTTCGCGCGCCTGCGCGAGGTGGCGCGCAAGCTGGGCGATGCCGTGGCTCTGCGCGGCTTGCACTACTACAACGAGCTTCACCTGGTGAAACTCCGCGCCGCAGCCCTGGAGGCGGGCGACGTGGAGGCTTACTTGGCGGCCACGCGCCGCTCGGCGGTGTCATCGGCCCAGTACCTGCAGAACGTGGCGGTCGCGGGCTCGCGCCAGCAGCCCGCCATGATGGCGCTCGCGCTGGCCGACCGCCAGCTGGACGGCCGAGGCGCCTGCCGCATCCACGGCGGCGGGTTCGGTGGCACCATCCAGGCGTACGTGCCGCTCGACGCGCTGGACGCGTTCGTCGGCGGCATCGAAGCCACCCTCGGCCGCGGCGTGTGCAACGTCGTGAAGATCCGCCCCCAAGGCGCCGCCGCCGAGCAGCTGTAACGTAGCCCGGTTGTGCACCATTGCCGGGCAACAGTGCACCACGCTCGCCCTGGCCAGCGCACACCCCCCACGTCATCCTAAGCGCAGCGCGAAGCGCGGAGCCGAAGGATCTCCAGCGCCCCAAGCGCGGTAACCTCCCCTTGTGCCCCCACGCGCGCCCGCGGTGGTTTACCATATCGGGTAGGGATACGAAAGGGGAAGGCATGATTGACACCGCCGCGTTCTACCGCGAGAGCTGCGAAAAGGGGTTCGTGCAGGTGGAGGCCATCGCGCGCAACATCGCGTGGACCACGGCCACCGACTGGGGCGAGCTCGAGATTACCATCAACCTGTCGAAGCCCGAGAAGGACCCGAAGGCCATCGCCGCCGCGGCGGCGCAGAAGGTCGCGGCGCCCGCCAACGGGCGCCCGGTGCAGTACGTGGACGGCAACCCGGCCATGCGCGTGGGCCCGTGCCAGCTGTGCATCATGGAGAGCGACGTCGAGCTGGGCTACGCCAAGAACATCGAGCTCGGCGGCGAGCCGTGGGGCCTGTGGTACAGCCCCTACGCGTACTACAACGAGCACTGCATCGCCATGTGCTGGGAGCACCGCCCGATGCACGTCGATCGCAAGGCGTTTACCTGCCTGTTCGACTTCGTGGACCAGTTCCCGCAGTACTTTATCGGCAGCAATGCCGACCTGCCAATCGTGGGCGGAAGCATCCTCGCGCACGACCACTTCCAGGGCGGTGGGCACGTGTTCCCCATGCAGAAAGCCCCGGTCGTGCAGGCCTTCGAACTGCCGGCGTTTCCCGATGTGCGCGCCGGTGTAGTGAAGTGGCCGCTTACGGTGCTGCGCCTGAAAGGCGCCGACCGCGAGCAGCTCATCGCCGCGGCCGACCACATCCTGCAGACGTGGCGCGCGTACAGCGACCCCGCGGTAGGCGTGCTTGCACGCACGGGCGACACCCCGCACAACACGATAACCCCCATGCTGCGCCGCGCGGGCGCGAACTACCAGTTTGACCTGGCGCTTCGCTGCAACATCACGAGCCCCGAGCACCCGCTGGGCGTGTTCCACCCGCACGAGCACCTGCACCACATCAAGCGCGAGAACATCGGCCTCATCGAGGTCATGGGCCTAGCCATCCTACCGCCGCGCGTGCGCGACACGATGCGCGAGCGCAACCTCAGCCGCGACGACGTCGGCCGCTTGTTCGGCGAGGTCCTCGAGTGCGCCGGCGTCTTCAAGTGGGACGAGCCCGGCCGCGCCGCCATGCAGCGCTTCCTCGACGCCCTTTGACCGCGGACAGGGGGTAGCGCATGGAAAAGCACCTGGTAATAACCGGTACCTCCGCCATGCAAGCATGGGACGGCGGCGTGCGCGACTTTGCCCGCCCCAGCCGCCTGCGCTCGACGGCGAGCTTCGCGGCAACCGCGCAGGAGCTGGCCGATTTCGATGCGCTGCCCCAAGGCTGCACCGAGCCGGTACACATTCTGGTGGGCACCGACGCCAATCGCCTGCGAACGAACCGCTGGCAGGCGAGCCTCAGGGTCACGCCGCTCCCTCCCGGTTCGCTCTACGATATTGGTGGCGGCAGATTCATTACGTCGCCCGAGTATTTTTTCCTGCGGACTGCGCCAAAGCTGTCGATGGCGGGTGCGGTGTTGCTGGGCATGGAGCTGTGCGGGTACTACTCGACCTTGATGAGCGTCCCGTATCGTAAGTATTGCGATGATCTTGCACGATCTGGGCAGTATCCCAGGAATGGCTCGCCGTGGCCTCCGGAGAGCTGGGGTCTGTCGTATGAGCAGCAGAAAGACCTCATGGATTTGGGGTTTGTAAACCGAGAGCCGCTAACCGACCCCAAGAAACTGAAGGCTTATGTGGAGCGGGCGCTCATGGGTGGCAGTCGTTCGCG
>JAUNCA010000175.1 GCA_030526775.1 Coriobacteriia bacterium
TTCGTCGGGTTCGCGGGTATTTCCGCGAAGCCCACAGGCTTCTTTCCTTGCACAACTCCCACTGCAAACGATCCGGTATCGCTAATGTCCTCGAGTCGTACTTGCAAGTAGTATGTTGTTCCGGCGTCCGCATGGAAATACACCCTGAAGTTCTCATCGTCTTCGAAATTGGAGTAGTTGTCGTTCGTGCCAATCAACTCGGTTTGCGTCACGACACAGCCAAAGGTATCGATCGCCCCAAACGAGGTGAAATAGTAATCCCCACTCGATTGCGGCGTGAAGGCGAAGGTAGCGATCTCGCCTCCTGGATTTATGGTTACATCCTTCTGCTCACCAAGAGCAATTGCTTCCGGGTTGTCGGGGATTTCTGCAAAGCCAAATGGCTTCGTTCCCTGCGCGAGTTGCACCGTGAAGGATCCCGTATCGTTGATGTTGGCCATTCGTGCTTGCAGGTAGTACATCGTGCCGGCGTCTGCATGGAAATAAACCCTGAAGTTATAGTCGCTATCAAAGACGGAATAGCCGTTGTTTGAGCCAATCAGCTTGGTCTGCGTCAGAACGCACCCTCCAGTATCCAGCGTCCCGAACGAGGTGAAATAGTAATCCCCGCTCGATTGCGGCGTGAAGGCGAAGGTCACGACCTCGCCACCTTGAGTTATGTTGACGGTCTTTTGCTCGCCGAGCGAAATCGACTCTGGATTGTCGGGGATTTCCGCATCGCCGATGGGCTTGGTCCCCTGTCCGATCGTCACCGCATACGAGCCAGTGCCACTACCATAGATTCTCGTCTGCAGGTAGTACGTAACTCCAGCATCCGCATGGAAATACACTCTGAAATTATGGTCGTCCTCGAAGACAGAGTAGTCATCGCTGCTGCCAATCAGCTTGGTCCGCGTTAGAACGCAACCCCTGGTGTCAAGCGCTCCAATGGAAGTGAAGTAGTAGTCCCCGCTCGATTGCGGCGTGAAGGCAAAGGTCACGACCTCGCCTTCTTGCGAAATCGTAACATCCTTCTGCCCGCCGAGCGAAATCGCTTCCGGGTTGTCGGGAATCTCGGCATAACCAATGGTCTCGGCCGCCGTTTTCAACGCAGGCGCATCTCCATTTGCTGCCGTGCCGACAGTCGGCGTTTGGTCAGCTGCCCAGGCGTTACTCACAAGCAGCCCGCATGAAAGCGCAAGCACAACGACGATTGCCTTCATTGCCAGAGACAGCGTGCTCCCATTACTTCGCACTCGAGACTTCACAGTGGACCCCCCGTCTGTGTTGAAAAGATAGGGCTATTGTATCAGGTCTTAAACACGTCAATCTTGCCGGCCATGCCAATCATCCCGCTATCCTCGGTGGGATTATCGGCGGGGCTAACCAGGCGATGAATGCGTGAAGCGTTGATCGCTTGCCATATTGGTCGTTGCTGTGCGGTGCTACTTTGCCGTGACCTGAACCCTCTTGGCGCGGCCATCCTGCGTGTAAACATCCACCATTTGCACTTCACATCCAGCCATTCGGCGGCCGATGCGTTCTGCGTCCGGTATAGGTAGCTAGGTCGAGTTATTCGCTCGTGCGGCTCTCGTAGAGGTCGCGGAACGACTTGCCCTGGTCGTAGGGGTCCAGGTCCACGTTCCTCGCGTCGTCGCGCCAGTGGCTGTTCACCGGAAGCAGCTGATAGGCCCGGTTGTGCTGTTCCCATTCGTACGCCATGTCCTCGGCGGTGCGCAGCGATTCCCAATCGGCGCCGTAGACTGGATGCACGTTGATGAGCGCCTGGCAGATCGTGACGATGTCGCCGTGGTTGGTGATCTTGTAGGAGTCGTACACCCTCCAGGAATACGTGTCGAAATACGCGATGAATTCCTCCCCGCCGTAATCGAACACGTAGCCGCAGGCGTAATCGTCCGTGGGGACGAGCACGACGTCGTCGACCGAGGAGAGCTCACCCATCCCGAACAGCGAGCCGAACGAAGGCAGCGACCATCCGCTCTCGCCTTCCGCCTCGCCCGATTCGCCATCGGCGTCAGGCGCGGAAAGCCACTCCTCGAGCTTGTCGAATGCGCGCGAAGGCAAATCGCCGGCATCCTCGAGCGCAGGCGACAGCCGCTCGAGCACTTCCGAACCGTAATCCGGCAGCTCCGAGCATCCCGCCAAGCACCCCACGGAAAGGGCGACGGCGATTGCGATGGATGTAAATAGGCGTTTCATGCGGGCTATTCTACGGGGAATCGCCTGGCCATCCTTAAATTCGCAACTTGTCCGTAAAAACAATACGTCGGCTTCGCAAACAGTCCCAGGAAAAAGAGTCGTGCGCCAACCCGAACCGATTGACGAACAGGGAGAAGACCCCGCTGGCGCAAGCGCATTGGCGGGATCTCTCCATTGCTGCGCAGCGCTACTTCACCGTGACCTGAACCCTCTTGGCACGGCCAGGGAGCAACCGACGCATAGCATCGGCACGTTCGCCAGGCGAATGCGCAAGCTTGACTGGGACCGAAGTCGCATAATCTCATGCAATCGCCCTTCCGCTCCTTCGGCATTTTCCGAGACTCGCCGTTGATGCAAGGCAAATCGCCGACCAGCGTTCTCGTGCATAAGGAGGCTGGGCAACGGAACTCAACCGGTTGATGGGAGCGAATCGCGCA
The DNA here is from genome assembly GCA_030526775.1 of Coriobacteriia bacterium. Taxonomy (GTDB): domain Bacteria; phylum Actinomycetota; class Coriobacteriia; order Coriobacteriales; family Eggerthellaceae; genus UMGS1519. The sequence goes on from JAUNCA010000175.1 coordinate 2,637, forward strand.
TGGCGCCGGCGAGCACGGTAATCGTGTTATTTGCGCATCGCAGCGCTTCTGAAACGGTGCGGTCGGAGGATGCCAACGCGCTTCTATACGCTCTCGAGCAGCTCATCGAAGAATTTCGTAAACGCGTTCAGTTGATCGCGCTCGGCCGACAAAGAAGAGCGCCGACTGTAGGCGCTCGAGAGCCGCGCGCCCGATTCGCCGATTCTTTTACCCCTCTCTTCTCTGGACCGCTTTACCGAGGAAGCATACAGCTTGCCGACGACAACGCCGATTACGATTCCCGCAACGAACCCCCAGCCGAAATCGAGGATTCCCGCTGCCCCGATGGCAATCCATGCGACGACAACCGCACCGATTGACACCATAACCCGCGTTTCTTCTATGTCGCTTAGGCTTGAAGCCCTCTGCTTGCTCCTGTCTTTCTCAAGCAAATCGTCTGCAGCCTTAGCCTCCTCGACTTCCTTTTCGGCCGTAACCAAATCGCGTTCGATCTCCTTCAGGCGCTCGGCGGTATCCGACCTTTTACGCACGATGCGCGATTTCAGCTTTTCAAGCCGTTGCTTCTCGCTTTCCGTGAGGCTAATCTTGCCCATGCGGTCGAAAGCGAGCGTAAGATCGGAGTTGTAGCCTCCTCTCTCGAACGCGTCGTCGATGGAGCATTCCGCAAGCGCCGCCCATCCCCGGAAATCCCGCGGATACTTCTCGGTGTACTCGCGCGCAAGCGCAACCGACTTGCCTCTGTCGCCGAATTCCAGATTGGCCTCGATGCGCTGATAGAGCTCATCCGAACCCTCGATGCCCGACACGACCACCCTGCCCTCCGAATCCAGCTTGAACTGGTTCTGGAGCTCGGGGATATTCACGATAATGCTTCCGCAGTACGGGCAGGTGCCCTTCTGGGCCTTATTGTCAAACGTATCGATCTGGCCTCGGCAGTTGGGGCACAGCAGAGATTGAAGCGCCATGCGACGTTTCTCCTTTCAACCGACCGATCTTGCATACATAGACAATACCACTATCGTTTCCGGCAGTCGCTCAAAGCCTCCCCGTCCGGCACACCTGCTGAAAGGCCCGCCTCGCAGCGCCTGCCCAGCTACGCCGATAACCGTTCCGCAACCGGCCGACAGACGGCTCGTCGCAAGTGCGCACCCCATCGGAGAATACGATTCCGCATGGCATAGCCAACGCCGCGCACGGGCTGCCGGAGTTTTGACCGCTTTTTCGGACTTGGGAACCCCACCATGCTTCCGCGCGAAAGCCTGACCGCGAGTAAAGCGTTCACAAGCCCGAAAAAGTGGCAGATTCACTTCGCCAAGCGGAAAGCCCGGGTTCACAAGTCCGAAAAAACGGC
>JAUNCA010000176.1 GCA_030526775.1 Coriobacteriia bacterium
TCGCGCATCACGGGCTTCTTCCGCACCTGGGCCATGGCCTTCGCCATGGGCTCCACCCTGCTGGCCAGCTCGTATCAGGTGGCAAACAACCTGCCCATGATGCTCTACGACATGGTCATCGGCGGCATGCTGGTTACCGCGTTCCTGCCCGTGTACGTATCGGTGAAGAAGAAGCTCGGCGAGGAAGGCGGCAACGAGTACGCGAGCAATCTGCTCACGCTCACGATCATCTTCGTCGTCTGCGTCAGCTTGCTGTGCAGCATATTCGCCCCCCAGCTCATCTTCACGCAGAGCTTCCTGTCAAACCAGGAAGCCATGGGCACGAGCATCTTCTTCTTCCGCTTCTTCGCGTTCCAGATCCTGTTCTACTCGGCCGGATCCATCGTGTCGGGCCTGCTGAACGCGCACCGCGACTTCCTGTGGTCCTCCATCGCGCCGGTGTTCAACAACATCATCGTCATCATCACCTTCGTGGCGTATGCGATAGTGGCGCCCGCGAACCCGGATGCCGCCCTGTGGATTATCGCCATCGGCAATCCGCTCGGCGTGTTCGTGCAACTCGCCATCCAGATTCCCGCGCTCTCGCGCAACGGCATCCGCATTCGCCCGCGCATCAACCTGCACGACCCCGCGCTGAGGGAGACGCTTTCCATCGGCATTCCGGCCGTCGTGGTAATGGTGACCTCCTTCATGGTGGTCTCGGTGCAGAACGCCGCAGCCTACAACGTCGCCGACAACGGCCCGTCCATCATCGCGTACGCGCGCCTGTGGTTCACGCTGCCCTATGCGTTCTTGGCCGTGCCCATCACCACCGCGATGTTCACCGAGCTCTCCGAGCTGCACGCGAACCAGAACATGGACGGCTTCCGCGCCGCCATCGTCAACGGGTGCAAGCAGATCTTCTTCCTCACCATCCCGTTCGCGATGTTCCTCGCCGTGTTCGCCTATCCGCTGGTAAACCTCTACCACGCCGGCGCCTTCACGAGCGAGCACGTGGATGGCGTGGCCACCTACCTGATGTTCGTCGCGCTGAGCCTGCCCTTCTACGGCGTGAACACCTACCTGCAGAAGACTTTCAGCGCGCTGCGCCAGCTGAAGCGCTATGCCGTATACAACATCATCTGCACCGCGCTGCAGATTGTCTTCACGCTCGCGCTGGCCACGCAGCCGGTATTCGATTGGCACACCCGCATGGCCATCATCGCGCTCGGCGACACGTTGTTCTTCGCCACGAGCGATATCCTGTGCGCCATCTACCTGTACCGCACCTACGGCGATTTCGGCATAAAGACGATGCTGAACTCCATCCTGCAAGGGCTCGTCCTCGGTGCCGTGGGCGCGCTTGTCGGCGCAGGGATCCTCGGTGCGCTGAACATGGCGAACCCCTTCATGGGCAACATCCTGCTGAGCCTGCTCTACATCGTGCTCGCGGGCGTGCCCGCCGTGCTGGTGACCTTCGGCGCGGCCATGGCCCTGCACCTCGAGGGCGTGCAGCATTTTGCGAACATCCTGAACCGCGTAGTGGCAAAGTTCAAGCGCTAAGGCGCTAGCCGATTACGACGACGCCCGCGGCGAGAACCACGGCGGCAAGCACGCATGCAACCCCGCTGAATCCAAGGCGCTGCGTGTGTAGCTGCGTCGGCACTGGGCCGCACGAGAACCCGCGCGCGAGGACTGCATCGGCCAGGCCGTCGGCATGCGTGAAGGAACTGCGCAGGAGCGGTGCGAACAGGTTCATGTAGGCGCGCAAGCGCTCGCGCACGGTGCCATCGAAGCTGGCCAGACGCGCAAGCTGGGCCGTTCTTAACGCCCGAAACTCGCGCACGAGCACCGGCAAGAATCCCAGCGCAACCGAAAGCGACAAGATGAAGGCATCCACGCGCACGCCGACCGCGCGCAATGGGGTAAGCAGCCAACGCAAGGTGGATATAAGCTCCTCGACGGTCGTGCAGCGCATGAACGAAACGCTTGTCAGCATCAGCGCAAGCAGGCACACCAGCATGCGGCCCGCTTCGTACAGCGCCTCCTGTGTGATTGCGAAACCACCCACCTGCACCAGCACCGTTCCCTGCTGCAGCGTGAGCACCTGGAACAGCACGGTGAACACGAGGATGGGCGCAAGCGGCAGCAACACGGCACGCACATCGCCAGCGCGAAGGCGCACAGCAAGAGCGAGCAGCACCGCTATGGCCAAGCACAATCCGAGCGATGCACCAGAACGGGCGTGCAGCGTCGCAACCATGAACACGACGAGGAAGGCCAGTTTCGCCCGCGCGTCGATCCCGCGCAAAACGCATAACAAGGGACAATCCCTTTTTATGAGATTCCGGCCGCTCATCGGGACTCCCCGAGGCAGTCGAGGGCGTAGCGCGCAGCGAAACCAGTGACGGCGCCGGTGGCGAACGCAGCCACCACCAGCACGGGCGCGCTGTACCACACGAGCGGCGTGCCTAGGACAAGGCTCGCAACGGCGACCTGGCCGATGTTATGCATCACGGCGCCTGCGATGGCCACGAGCACCACTGAAAGGCCGCGAATCCGTGAGAGGGCCGCCATCACCGCGAACGCAAGCAGCGTGCCGCCGGCGGAATAGAGCATCATCAGGGGGTTGCCAAACAGAAAGCCGGCTGCGAGCACCTTCAAGACCGCCACGATGGCGGCGCCTTTCATGTCGAGCAGCTCGAGCGCGACGAGGACCGCGATATTGGCTAAGCCCAGTTTGATGCCCGGAATGGGTATCGGCAGCGGGATGAAGGTCTCGATATAGCAAAGGACCAGTGCAAGCGACGCCAAGACCCCCACCCGCGCCCACCAACGGGCCTCATCGCGGGTCAGCGGAGGCTGCGCGGCGATATGAAGATCACTGGGAGACGGCATCGAAGTCCTTGGTTACGCCGATCACCGCATCCTCGTTCATCGCGCTTGCCTGGCTCGGATCGGTAACCACCTCGATCCACAGCTTATGCGGCAAGCAGATGATCTGCCCGCCCGGCGCACTGAGCTTGCCCTGCAGCACGCAATAATGCTTCTCGCAATCCGATTCGGAGACGAACACGGCACCGTCTTGCACCACGATGACATTCGTGCCCAAGCTCGAGGTTATCGTCGTCGTCGAATCCTCGAGAAGCGAAATCTCGTGCGTCTTGCCGTCGCCATCGTGCACCAGGGCGCGCAACATGCCCGTAGGACCGCTGCCGAACACGTGCACGACCAGCACAACCACCAGCGCAATTGCCAGCACGATGCCGAGCACCACCCCCACGACGATGTTCGCCCGTTCCTCCATGTCACATCAACTCCGCATTGCATCCGCTCGTTTGCAGAATGGTCCCCTCTGCATCGATAAGCAGCGCCTCGATGTCATCCTCAGCCTCCGCCCACGCAAGCGCCGCCTCGCGCCCCAACATGAAGAGGGGCTTCGTGTAGCCGTCGCCGTCGATGGAAGCTGTCGAGAATATGGTAGCGGAAACGAGGTCGGTTTGGACCGGATAGCCGCTCTTCGGGTCGAGGATGTGCCAATAGCGCTCCCCGTTTTTCTCGAACTCGCGCTCGTAGAGCCCGCTCGTCACCACCGAGCTGCCCTCGGATTCCGCAGCGGCTATCAGGTCGTTCGGGCCGCCATTCGGATCCTGCACGCCCACGCGCCAAGGCGCTCCATCGGGGCGCACGCCGACCGTCTTCACATTGCCGCCGAGGTTCACCAGGCCGCTCTTGCAGCCGGCATCGACGAGCATCTGGCAGAGGTCATCGGCGATATACCCCTTTGCAATGCCGCCGAGGTCGAGCTTGGCGTCCGGGTCCGCGAGGGTAATCGTCGTGCCTTCCACCTGCACGTTCGCATAGCCGACATGCTTCACGGCCTCCCGGATGGCCGCCGGTTCGGGCACGATGCCCTCCTTGAAATCCCACAGCGTCGACACCGCG
>JAUNCA010000046.1:0-11567 GCA_030526775.1 Coriobacteriia bacterium
ACGCTTGCCCTTACCGCCCCCTGCTTGTCAGAATATCAGACGTTGAATTTGAAGTGCATGACGTCACCATCTTGCACCACGTATTCCTTGCCCTCCTGACGCAGCTTGCCGGCGGCGCGGCACCCAGCCTCGCCGTTCAGGTTGCTGTAGTCCTCGAAGCTTGCGGTTTCGGCCTTGATGAAACCGCGCTCGAAATCGGAGTGGATGACGCCCGCAGCCTGCGGTGCCTTCGCGCCGATGCGCACGGTCCACGCGCGACTCTCGGTCTCGCCGCTCGTGAAAAAGCTCTGCAATCCCAGCAGGTGGTACGCCTCGCGCACCAGGCGCGCCAGGCCGCTTTCCTCCAAGCCCAGGTCCTCGAGGAACATGGCAGCGTCTTCGGGGTCGAGCTCTGCCAGCTCGGATTCGACCTTCGCGCAAATGGGAACGGGCTGCACGCCGTCGATTTCCTCGAACTCCATGCCAATCTGGTCCTCGTCGATGTTCGCGATGTAGAGCATCGGCTTCATCGTCAGCAGGTGCAAGTCGCGGATGAGCGCAATCTCGTCATCGGTGAGCCCCAGGCGAGCCGCACGATGCCCCTCGTTCAAGCCCGCCTCCACCTTCTTGGCGGTCTCCCATTTCTTCATGAGGTTCTTATCACGGCGAGCATCTTTCTCCAGACGGCCCATCGCCTTCTCGAGGGTGCCCAGGTCGGCCAGGATGAGCTCGGTCTTGATGGTCTCCACATCGCTTGCCGGATTCACGCGGCCATCGACGTGCACGACATCCGGGTCGGTGAAATAACGAACAACCTCGCAGATGGCATCGGTCTCGCGGATGTGCGCGAGGAACTGATTGCCCAGGCCTTCGCCCTTGCTCGCTCCTGCCACCAACCCGGCGATATCCACGAATTCGACCGTCGCCGGCACGATACGCGCCGGATGGTCAATCTCGGCCAAGCGGTTCAAACGCGCATCGGGAACGGGAACGATGCCCACGTTGGGCTCGATGGTGGCAAACGGGTAATTCGCCGCCAACCCACCCTTGTTGGTTAGCGCGGTGAACAAAGTGGACTTGCCCACATTGGGCAACCCGACGATACCGATGGAAAGCGACATGCGAGACTCCTTATTCGAAAGTTACCGTGCCATTCTAGCACCTGTAAATAGAAAAGGCTCTCCCAGTGAAACAGGCAACCAGGTCGGTCGTTTCACGGATATCAATTCATCACGAGAGTTGAATCGTGAAACGACCGACCTGGTTGCCTGTTTCACAAGGCACCTGACCCGCTGTCTCGCTCTAAACGAAGGAAGGCCCCGGAGGGCCTTCCCAGAACAGGTAATCGATATCCCGCTAGAACTTAAAGACACCGAATTGCGCACCGACGTAGGCCACGAAGATGATGGCGACCAAGACGGGGCACACGTACTTGATCATGAACACCCAGAGCTTTTCGGCCTTGAACGGGCTGGACTGCTTGATCTCGTCGATGAGGACCTTGGGCTTGATGATCCAGCCGACGAATACGAGCGTCAGGAAGGCCACGATGGGCATCAGGACGGAGTTCGACACGAAGTCGGCCAGGTCGAGAATCGAGGAGCCCGGTCCGAGCGGCTCGATGAAGGACAGTCCGTTGTAGCCGGCGTTGATGAAGATACCGGCGAGGACGACCCATGCCATCACCGCGATGAGCGCCTTGCGGCGAGACCAGTTAGCAGAGTCGGAGACGATGGAGACAAGCGACTCGATGAGCGAAATGGCGCTGGTAAGGGCCGCAAACAGCACGAGCAGGAAGAAGACGAAGCCGATTACGCCCGCGACACCGGTCATCTGGTCGAAGACGCCAGGCAGCACGATGAACATCAGCGACGGGCCGGCGTTCTCGGCAACGGCCTCGGCGGAACCCAGGGCGAGGAAGGCAGCCGGAACGATCATTAGGCCGGCGAGCATCGACACGACGAGGTCGGCGCCACCGATCCAAGCGACGGACTGCGGGAGGTTTTCCTTCTTCTCCAGGTAGGAGCCGTAGGTGATCATGATGCACATGGCGAGCGACAGGCTGTAGAACATCTGACCCATGGCCGAAATGAGCAGCTCAGGCGAGAGCTTGCTGAAGTCGGGGGTCAGGTAGTACGCGATGCCTTCCGCGGCGCCCGGCTGCATTCCCACGAAAACTGCGATGCCGATGGCGAAGATGAGCAGCAGGGGCATCATGATGAGGTTGGCCTTCTCGATGCCGCCCTTGACGCCCAAGGACACGACGATGAAGCAGATGGCCATGAAGACGAGCATCCACAGATAGCTTAGGTCGTTGCTCGTGATGAAGCTGACGAAGTAGTCGCCGCCATCGGCCATGGTGCTGGTTGCCGTGGTGATGTACGAGAAGCAGTACTTAGCAACCCAACCGCCGATGATGCAGTAATACGGCGTGATGATGAACGGAACAGCCGCGGCGAGGAAGCCGATGAACTTGTACTTCGACCCGAAGCTCGCAAACGCGCCGATAGCCGACTGTCCGGTCTTACGACCGAGCGAGGTCTCGAGCAACAGCATCGAGACGCCGAACGTGAACACGAGGACGAGGTACACGAAAATGAACGTGCCGCCACCATACTTCGCATCCAGATACGGGAAACGCCACATGTTTCCCAGACCGACAGCCGAAGCAGCTGCCGCCAAAATGAACATCCACTTACCCGACCACGAGGCGCGGGCTTCACTCGTTTTTGCCATTCTTACAGCCTTCCAACGCGATTCGGCCATCTCGGCGCGAATTAACGATTCCAATATGAGCCGCTAGTATAACCAATCTGGGGACTGTAGTCTCGCAAAACCTCTCGCCGTCGCGTTTCGCGAGATAAATGGTTTTGCCCACTTTATCAGGCTAAAGCCCTCTGATGGCGCATTGTAGCTACGCTAGAAGGGCAAGCAATACTTCGAGGGGCCGCTGCGTGCAGGGTTCTCAGTGACGCTACGCTGCCGGCGTTCCGACACGGAAACGCCCCAATTCAGCGTGGAAATGCAACTTGTGAACGATGCCAAAGGCGAGGAGGGTCAGGATGGCGACAGTAGCCACCACCAGAACCATTCACAAGTTCCGTTTTCGCGCACTTTTACCTGGTTCGGGGTCCATGGCGGAAGCGCAGGCTGACGGGAACCGTTCACAACCTGCTTTCTCATGCAAAAAGTGAGCATTTTCGTGTTGCCGTGCCTGTGGGCGATGGAACACGAAACGCACCCCGGCCTGTATATTCACGCCTCGCGCCGGAACTGCATGCCAGCGGCGCAACTCGGCTACGATAAGAGATGCAACAACGATTCGACGGGGGAAGGCGGGCGCTTGAAATGCAGCAGCCCGATGCCGCAAGCCATCAGGCCGCAGCGTCGGGCTGCAGAGGGGGCTCCGATATCGCGTTATTGCGCAGACAGCCAGTCGGCAACAGCCGCCTGCACCTCGTCGGGCGATTCCTGGGCGGTCTTGCCACGCAAGTCCAGACCTTCGCCCACCTCGGCATCGGGGCAGGCATCCGCAATGTTCGCCGGCGTGCCGGAAAGGCCGCTGCCCTCGTGCGTGCAGAAGGGCAGAATGGTCTTGCCCGAGAAGTCGCCGGTTTCCAGCAGCGTGTACATGAACATCGGCAGGTCACCCCACCAAATGGGATATCCCAGGTAGATGGTGTCGTACGCCGAAAGGTCCGGAATCTCGACGAGTTCCGGTCGGGCATTCTCCTCCTGCTCGGCAAGCGCCACGTCGCAGCACTCGTCGTAACCATCCGGATATGCCTTTGCGGGCTTTACCTCGATGAGATCGGCGCCGGTCTGCGCGGCAATCTCCTTGGCCACCTTCGCGGTGTTGCCCTCTTCGATAACGCCCACCTGGTAGTTCTCGCCAACGCGGGAATAGAACACCACCGCAGCAGAGGCGGATGCGGTTGCCGCTGTCGCAGCGCTCGAGGAAGCGCTCGCGCTTTCCGACGTAACAGATGCCGAGGACGACTCGGCGGCATCTGCTGCCTGCGTTGACGATGCTGACCCTTCAGATGCCTGCCCACCGCATGCAGCCAAGCCAAACACCGCCCCACCTGCAAGTGCGATACCCGCATATTTCACAAACGACCTGCGCGTATACTCGGCCATTTCCCCTCCTTCAAAAAGCGGCCAAAGGAAGCCCTTGGCCGCGTGTATTACGAAAGCTTGCCGTAGTCCTCGGCGGATACCGGCTCGAGCCACTCGTTCGAACCGTTCTCGCCCGGAACCTCGACGGCTAGATGGCTGAACCACGAATCCGGTGCGGCGCCATGCCAGTGCTTCACGCCAGCGGGAATGTTCACGCAATCGCCCGGGTTCAACTCGATAGCGTCCTTGCCCCACTCCTGATAGTATCCGCGACCCGCAACGCACATGAGAATCTGCCCGCCGCCCTTATCGGCATGGTGGATGTGCCAGTTGTTGCGGCAACCGGGCTCGAAGGTCACGTTGAACACGCCCACCTGCTCCGTGGAAACCGGCGCGAGGAAGCTCCGCCCGCTGAAATACTGGGCGTAGCCATCGTTCGGCGCGCCGATGGGGAACACCATGGAGGCAGCGTGCGCGGCCATTCCGTCGTCCTCGGCAGCAGGTTCGTCGTTCCACACGTCCTTCGCCATGTTGAACACAGCCCATGCCTTCGGCCAGCCTGCATAGAACGCCACGTGCGTGATAAGCGCCGCGATTTCCGCACGCGTCACCCCGTGCGCCTTCGCGTTCTGCAGGTGGTACACCAGCGCCGAGTCGGTAAGGCCCTGCGCCATGAGCGTCGTCACCGTCAGCATGCAACGCGTCTTCAGGTCCAGGTCTTCGTTATTCCAATTCTCGCCAAACAGGATGTCGTCATTGAAATGAGCGAATTCGGGCGCGAACTCCCCCAGTGCATCGCGCCCTGCCGTCTGTACGATCTTTGCCATAGTATTCCCCCTGTCGTTAGTATATCGATGCTCGCGATTCCACGAGCAGCCACGTGCCATTTCGCTTCTCGGCTTTCAGGCGCTGCTGAAGGCGCCAGGTATGACGCCCACCGCCAAACACCGCCGCGTTCACGCGCGAGCGCGCATTGATGGTGGCCTTGTTGCCTTCAGGCATCACCTCAACGCGAATGGAATCGTGCTCGGTTGAATAATGGTTCAATGTGCCATCGCATACCGCTTTGATATACGCTTGCTTGCCCTGACGCATGCCCGTCATATGCACGAGCACATAATCGTCCGCAAGCACCGAGGCCATCCCGTGTGCGTCCTTGCGCATCGAAGCCTCACATAAGTCGCGATACAGCTGCACACATATTTCTTCGTCCGCCACCTGTTCTCCTATCGCATAGAAATGCAGCAGTAAGGAAAAACTTGTTCGGTTGCAAGCATTACGACTGGCTCCAGCCCTCTTGCAGATACTGTAAGTTCCCAAACCAGTATGCCGCCGTGCAACCCCCATCAGCGAGGATGTCGGCACCCGTTACGAACGACGCGTTCGGCCCAAGCAGGAATTCGCATAGCCTGCCTATCTCGTCAACGGTACCCGCGCGACCAGCAGGCATTTTCTCGAGCATCGTGCGATAGCCTTCTCCGCGCGGCCCGTTTATTTCATCGAATGCAAGAGGCGTCATGATGATACCCGGACTCACCGAATTGATGCGCGCCCCGCGTTCGCCCCAGCGGGTAGCCTCATATGCTACACGCAATACGTTCGTGCGCTTCGCATATTGGTACGCGCGCAGCGTCGTGCGAATCTGGCCTTCTTGCAGCATGTCGAGCGACAGCAGCTCCTCGGTCGGCGTAGTTGCAAGCAACTTGTTTTCCTCGAGCGTAAGCGCCGGCAGGCGATGCCCCGACTGGCTCGAGATAACGACACCCGAACCGCCGGGCGCAATGACCTTGCCGAACTCCTCGAGCAAAACCGAGGTGCCGTACAAATCAACCGCTAAGATAGTCTTGATGGGCGCTTGCGACGGGCTCACGCCACCTGCGCAGATAACATGCACGATTGGCCCAAAACCTTGCGCGTGGGCAATAACAGCCAGGATATCCTCGCGGCTCGCTAAATCGCACTTCACACCACTGACCTCGAAGCCGTCCTTCTCGAAACGCCCGATTGCAGCATCGGTTTCCTCCTGCGAATACCCGGTAACCACCAGGTGCTTGCCAAATGCAACTCGCCGCGCAATGGCCGATCCGATTCCACCGGCACCGACCAAGACGACAACGTCTTTTCCCATTCCCGCCATCATCTGTCTCCTTCACATCGAAGCTGAACCAAAAGGGACTGCCCTCTTTGGTTCACTCCCGGCGTTTACGCGAACTTCTTCGCCCAGGACGCCACCTTGGCCTGCGAATTTGCGGCTTCGTGGCCGAGGATGGCCAAGCCGGGTTCGATCTTCGCCTCGGGGAACAGGCGCTTAAGATGGCGCTCGGAGCCGCCCATGCCCGACCCCTCGTTCGTGCAGAACGGGATGATGCGCTTGCCAGCCAAGTTGTAGTGCTCGAGGAAGGTGAACACGCACATCGGGCAGGTGCCCCACCAGTTGGGATAGCACAGGAAGATGGTGTCGTAGTCGTCCATGTTGTCGATATAGGCGCGCACCTCGGGGCGGGCATCGGCCTGCAGCTCGGCCTTCGCGTCCTCGATGCACTCATAGTAGTCCGCCGCGTATTCCTTCACGGTTTCGATCTCGAACAGGTCGCCGCCCACGGCTTCCTGCACGAACTCCGCCACGCGCTCGGTGTTGCCCTTGGCGATGTTCTTCACGCCGCCGGCCCAGTAGTTCTCGCCCTTGCGGGAATAGTACAGGATCAGGTTTGCCATTTTCGTCCCCCTAATTGGTGACACATTGTCTCTTATGAGTTTGAATTATAAGCGACACCTTGTCACGAATAGGAGACAATCCCAGAATTCACATCGTGCACAAAAAGGGGATGACGAAATGTCATCCCCTTCCTCTTCGGCAACAGGTCTATGTATGCGCTGGTTCTTATCGAATGAAGTTCGTGGCCACCCGGTTTTCAATCGGGGCCGGAAGCGGCACGCCCGCCGCGCGACCAGCTTCGATGCACTTCAAGATGTAAGCCATATTGCGGCCGAGCGTCTGCATAATCTGCACGCCCTCTTCGTCTTTGGCGACCTCATCCGCGGCAGCGCCATGCACCATGTTCCAATAGCGGCTACCCACCTGGAACATCTGAGAATACTGAATGTGTTTCTCGAGTTGCTCGAGAGCAGCGGTGGTACCCGCGCGGCGAGCGCTCGTCACCACGGCAGCCGGCTTATGCTCGAAGGTCACACGCCCCCGGTTGCTGAAGAACGCACGGTCCATGAACGCCTTCATGTTGCCCGTAATACCCGCGTAATGCACCGGCGAGCCAAACACGTACCCGTCGTACTCATCGGCGATGGCCAGGAATTCCTCGACCTTATCGCCCGACATCACGCATTCGCCGCGCTCCGCGCATTTATAGCAACCCATGCATCCGCCGATGGGCTTGGCGCCAATCCAAAATTCATCGACCTGGATGTCTTCTGCAACCAGCTCGTTTCCCACATATTGCAACGCCTCGTGCGTGCATCCCGCCTTATGCGGCGATCCGTTCACCAACAGTACTTTCATGTCGTCTCCTTACCTTCACGTGGACGGGGATGCCCGCGCTCCTGCGGAGATTATAAGCGACACCTTGTCACAAAAACAAGAAATCGATAGAATGCACAGCGAAATAGGAAAGGACAACCATGGCCGATTACATTAGGGCACGCTCGCCCGAGCAGAAGCAAGAACGCATGGAGGCCATCATGGCCGCTGCCGATGCGCTGTTCCAAGAGCACCCATATCACCAGATAACCATGGGGACCATCGCCGAGCAGCTCGGATGGTCTCGCTCGAACCTGTACAAGTATGCCGCCACCCAAGAGGAGATCTTCCTCGCGCTGCACTCCGCGAAAAACCGCGCTTGGCTCGAAGGGCTCGCGTCTGCACTTGCAGCCGCACCCTTGCCCGATGCCGAATTCGCCCGCATCTGGGCGGAAACTACGGCATGGCATGCGGGGTTCCTCCGGTATCAGGAAATCGTCATCTCTATCATCGAATCGAACGTGACGCTCGAGCGTCTCACGGAGTTCAAGCGCGATTTCGCCGACATGCTCGCGCCGGTGCTCGCGGTGCTCGAACGGCAATGCGGGCTAGACGAAGCGGCAGCCACCAGCCTATACCTGCGCCTGCTGTATCAGGCACCCGGAATCTACAACCACTACCACTGCGCCGAGCTCACGCGCGAGGCGATGCGGGCAGCCGGTCTGGCAGAGCCTGCCGGATCATTCGAGGAAGAATACGCTGACTTCACGGCAATGTGCTTGCAGCACGCACGGAGGTAACGTGTACACACTCACGCGCAACCTTGGAGACGGCTGCGCCTTGGATAAGCAACAAGGAGACGGGGGAGCATAATGGCACTGGTAACACTCACCGACAATCAACCTTCACAACTCGGTTTCGGACTGATGCGCTTGCCGCGCCTTGAAGATGGCGCCATCGATATCGAGCGGGTGAAGAGCATGGTCGATGCATTCATGGAAGCGGGCGGCACCTATTTCGATACCGCACGCGCCTATGCAGGCTCGGAAGCAGCCATCCGCCAAGCGCTCGTTGAGCGCTACCCCCGCGAGAGCTTCACGCTCGCCACGAAAAATGCCGCGTGGATTTCTGCGAAGAACGCCGAGGAGGCCAAGCACGATTTCGATATCTCGCTCGAGGAAACGGGCGCGGGCTATATCGATTTCTACCTCATCCACAACACGGGCAGCACGCGCACGGCGGTGTTCGACAAGTTCGGCATGTGGGATTTCGTAAAGCAGCTGAAAGCCGAGGGCAAGGTGCGCCATATCGGGTTCTCGCACCACGACAATGCCGAAACTCTCGACGAGATCCTTACCGCCCATCCGGAGATGGAGTTCGTGCAGCTGCAGATAAACTACGCCGACTGGGAGAATCCGAACGTGCAATCGCGCAAGTGCGCCGAGGTGTGCGCCAAGCACGGCAAGCCCATCATCGTGATGGAACCGGTCCGCGGTGGCATCCTGGCTAACCCGCCCGAAGCGGTCGCGCAGATCCTGAAGGAGGGCGACCCCGATGCGAGCTTCGCCAGTTGGGCGATTCGCTTCGCGCTCGATGCGCCGGGCGTTTCCGTCGTGCTTTCGGGCATGAGTAACCAAGAGCAGATGGACGAGAACATTCGCACGTGGAAGTCCCACACGAAGCTTACCGACGCCGAGCGGAATGTGCTCGAGCGCGCCCAGAAAACTCTCGATGCGCTGCTCGACAACCCCTGTACCTCGTGCCATTACTGCATGAAGGAATGCCCGATGGAGATCAATATCTCCGAGATCATGGATTCCCTGAACCGTAAGGCGCTCTATGGCCTCGATGCTGGCAAGCATTGGTATGGCTTCGGCACAAGCGACGGCCATCGCGCATCCGACTGCATCCAATGCGGCCAGTGCGAGGATGCCTGCCCGCAGCATATCGAGATCATCGCAAAACTCGAGGAAGCCGCCGACCTGTTCGATTAAGCCAACCGCATCGCGGCAGCACCGAGCGTAGTTGCAAGCCACTCGTCCATGGCATCAAGGGAAGCCACCGCGGCTTCCAAGCCTTGGGCGAGTGTTTCCTTTATGCGCGCGGCATCGGCCCAGGTGTCATCCATCGCAAGGAGCAAACGGGGGCCAAGGTCCACGTCGTCCACGTGAAGGAGCTGGCCTCGGCTTGTCCCGAGCTCTTGTGAAAGGTTGTCGAGCCGTTCATCCATGGACACGGCGACAGCCGGCACCAGCGCCCGGGTTGCAAGCACTTGGGCGTGATACCGCGACGTCACCAGCAACGAAAGCGACCTCAACGCCTCGGCGATGAGGTACCCGTCGTGCTCGTTCGAAAGCACGAGGGGAACGCCACCTCCCATGAGGTCATTCAACCGGCAGCATGCCTCCCGATCGAGTTGTTCCATGCCGAAGATAACCGGCTGGAATCCCCGCTCGGCCACGAAGGCCAGGCAAGCTCCCGCCAATGCCTCCAGGTACGCTTGGAATCGCCGCTCGCGCTGCGCCGACTGGCTGAAGTAGTACCACGCCTGGTAATGCCCCGACCAATCGCCTGTAACGGCCGAGCGCACAAAACGGTGAACCGAGGGTTTTACCGGCCAGCAATACGGATTCACCGGCGCGATGCCGAGCAGCGGCGCCTTGCCGTCCCAGCCTCCCGCCTGCAACAGGGCTACAGCCTGCTCGTGCGCGCTCGAACTGTCGAAGCGCCAAGCGGTATCCGTCCCCAAGCGTCCGTCGAGCCCGAGCCGTTGCAAGGCCTCGAGCGAGCCCGTGCTCCTCACGATGAACTGCACATCGGAACATAAGTCGCGTGCCGCATGGGCAACGAAAGCATCCATCTCACCGATTTCAGAACCATAGGCAATGCACGGCTTCCCCTGCGCCCGCGCAACCCCTGCTGCCTCGCAGTTGTAGAGCGTCAACGCATTCGCGAACTTGCTCTTCAGGGTGGACCCTTCGCAGAGGATGACCACATGGTGTTCCGAGCACGCGCGATACAACGCCCCGAAAAACAAAGTGCCGAAGGAGATCTGTCGTACGCGCGCATCGAAATACGGCGCAGTGCTCGCAACGTCGAGCGACATGACGGAAATCTCGACGGCATCGCCGAGCCGCTTTTGCAACTGTTCGGCAATTGTGCACACCCGCACATCAGAACCGGTATTACGCGCACCGTTATACCCCGCGAGCAGCACTTTCACCTTTTGCCCGGGCCGCCAAGACGCATAATCGATGCCCGGCAGCACACGGGCCCAGCCGCCAAGGGCGGACAGCACCCGAACGATTATCGCGACGATGCGATCCATGTCGGCAACCTGCTTACAATACCGCCGTCGCCGCCAACCGCGCCACGCGACGGGCCAAGGCCATGATGGTGAGTATTGGCGGATTCCCCATTGCTTTCGGGAACAAACTCGCATCAGCCACGTAGAGGTTTGCGGGCAACGCATCGTTGTGCAGCGTTTCCGCCTCGGCGGCGGTAAGCGGAAAGCACCCGCCGGGATGGCCGGCATTCAACGTGCCGAGGAACATGTCTTTACGCGCGATGCCCAGGTAATCGAGCACCTGCTTCGACTCCTCGACCGAGCGCTCGATAATCGCGTTATCGTGCGTGGTCATGGGCTTATCGAGGCGCTTACCATCGAAGCTGCCGAGGCAGCTGTCGGCATACTTCACCATGATGCTCACGATATCGGTAGCGGGCCGGCGCCACGCCCCGTTGAAGAAGAACGAGAGCCAATCGAAATACGGCGAGAGGATGTATTCGTCGCGCTGCGCCACGAACGGCATCGGCAGCTGGGCGTCCAAGTGCGCTCCGGGCCAGGGAGCGGCAACGCAGATGACCGGGTCGACGAACAGCTTCGGCCTGGTCGGAATGCCCGAGGCGTTGAGGATAACCGGCGTGTCGAGACCGCCCGCCGCAAGCACGATGAGGTCGGCCTCAAGCGTATGCGCGCCCGATTGGTCGCGATACC
>JAUNCA010000046.1:11577-14437 GCA_030526775.1 Coriobacteriia bacterium
GCGGGAGACGGCTCCCTCGATGTCGATGGATTCCACGCTGCACCCCGTGCGAACTTGGATGTGGGAATGCCCTTCGAGCAGACGGTCGGCCGTCCACTTCGCCCCATACCGGCAGCCGAGCACGCACCTGCCGCATGCCACGCAGCGCTTGGGGTCTTCCATGAACTTCGGCGTTACCTGCGGGTCGAACCCAAGCGCCTCGAACGCTTCGAACAGGCGCACGGTAAGGTCCGACCATCGCCCGTAATGCTCCTGCGTCATCGGAACTTCTTCAGCGAGCTCGGCGAATTCCTCATCGAGGTCGATGCCCAATTCGGCTAAGAACCGGTCGTAGCGCAGCGCATTGCCCGTGGCCAACGCCGTGGTGCCTCCCACGCAGCGCCCGTTCACGTGAACAAGCCCCGAGCTGGCTTTCTGAATGCGCATAGCCGGAAACAGCAGCTGTATCATGCGCTCATCGAGGAACAAACCAGCCCGCCGTGGCGCTTCAAACGTCGAGAGCTTGCGGGCAAACGGCTCGAACGCCTTCCCCGTCTCGAGAATCGTGACCTCGAAATCGTTGCAGAGCGCAGAAGCAGCCGCGCATCCACCCGCACCGCTTCCAATGACTATGGCCGTTTTCATCTTCCGCCACCTTCCTCGACATGAGCGCCAACATATAACGCCCGACAACAGGGAGCGCCTGCAGTGATGCGCTCCGAAAAGGCTAGCGCGCCCCCACCGCACAGTCCCCCGACAAAACCGCTGTCAAACGCCGACATAAACGCGCACAGCTCCGGCGTATAGCGCACGCTAAACGAACAACGCTGAAACACGAGCTCACCCGAAATGGAACCGACGACCGTGATGTCGATAGCCGAATACAGCCAGGAAACGAGCGGCATCAGTTCGGCATCGGTGGGGGCCAACGCAGCCCGTACGCGCGAACCGAGGCGATATGCCTGGGTTTCAAGCTCCGCACGACGCGATTGGGCAAACGCGGAAGATACCGATGCAGCTTCCATGCATGCCGCGCTGAATTCGCGAAACGCCCGCAGCGCTTGGTTTGCCGGAAGCGTTGCAACCGCAGGGCCCCGCACGTCGAACACCCGGCAAAACACCCCGAGCAAAACCTGCACGACCACGCTGCGCGCTGCATCCGGCAGGGGCTTGTCCAGCGAGAGGGGAAACCTCATCGTTGGAGCCCCACATGCAACACAGCGGGAATGGCCTGGTAATCGGCGCTATACAGTGCGTCGATAATCGCGGCATTCCGTTCGGCAACGTTCGACCGCCGCAGTTTCAAGTTGGGCGTGAGCTCACCGGCGGCAATGCTGAGCTGCTGATCCATCACAACCCAGCGTTTCACCTGCTCGGGATGGGAAAGCTCCTCGTTGCGCGCGTAGACCTCGGCCTCGAGCACAGCGGGGTCGAATCCCTCGCGCGCTCCGTCTTCCAACCACAGCAGCGCCGTCACATACGGCTTGCCCTCGCCGACGAGCAGCGCCTCGCTCACGCCGGGAATACCCTTCAGCAGCGTCTCGACCTTCTCGGGGCTGATGTTCTTGCCGTACGAGGTTACGATGAGCTCCTTCTTGCGTCCACCGATAACGAGGTTGCCGGCCTCCGACCAGCTGCCGAAGTCGCCCGTCGCGAAAAACCCTCCTCGTCAAGGCAGGAGCCGAGCCCGTCATAGCCTGAAGTCACCTGTGGTCCCGCAACGCGGATCTCGCCGTCTTCGTCGATAATCGCGCGGGTATCCGGAAGCAGCCGTCCCACGCTGCCGAGTTCATTCTCGCCCAGACGGCTGAGCGCGATAAGCGGCGCTTCCGTCACGCCGTAGGCATTGTGAATCTCTATGCCCAAGCTGCGGTAATTCTCCAAGAGCTCCATGCTCACCGGAGCAGAGCCCACGATGAGCTGGCGGCATTGGTCGAGGCCTGCCTTGCGCAGCAGGACCTCGCGCGCAACCCGGGCAAATGCACGCTTCGCCATACTCTCGGGCATGGCGAGGTAGCGCTTGCCCGCATCCGTCGCCTCGAACTCGTTCCACACCTTCTCGTAGAACCGCGGAACCGAGAAGAACAGGGTCGGCCGCACCTTCGGCAGCGCTTCGGCAAGCATGCCGAAATCGTTCAGGAAATACATCTCGATATCCGAGAGGATGTAATACGGCGCATAGGCCACGAGGATGCCCTCGACCACATGGCTCATCGGCAGGAACGAGAGGTAGCGAAGCTTCCCGTTTCTCGTGCGCCAATCGAGCAGCGACGGCATGACCTCGCCCATCCATCGCAGTTGTCCCTGGTCGAACATCACGCCCTTCGGTTCCCCGGTCGTCCCCGAGGTATACCGAATGGTTGCAAGCTGGCCGAAGGAAACCGCCGGCATCGTCGTATTCGGCTTCGCCTTCGCAAGGAATTCAGCCCACGAAACAACGCCATCCCCGGCTCCGACGAGCGAGACGATGGGTATATCCAGCGCATTGGGAAGCGCGTCGAGCAGTTTCTCCATTCCCACGAACGCAAGCTTCGCCCCGCTCTTTTCGACGAGCCGCACGATGTCGGCTGCAGGCGAAGTGTAGTACAGCGGCACGCTCGTCGCCCCCGCAAGGCCAACCGCCGCATCGACCGTGAAATACCGCGTCGAATTGAATCCCACTAACGCGACGCGATCGCCCGGGACGATGCCCATTGCCACGAGGGCGGATGCAGCTTGCTCGACCTCGGCTTTCACCTGCGCCGCGCTCGTCTTCACGATGCCGTCGCGCGATACGTCGAAATAGTCGAGCGAGGTGCGTTTCGAAGCCATGCGCACCATCATCTGCTCGAACACCGTGCGCTCGGACTGGTTGAGGAAGCCCATGCGCACGGCATAAGCC
>JAUNCA010000177.1 GCA_030526775.1 Coriobacteriia bacterium
GCCGCAACCTGGCTTCCGGATCGGATGGCGATCGTTTTGAATGCGGCGCCTGCGGTTGCCGCGTGTCGGATTACCTCGAAGATTCCCGTATGCTTTTCGACGGCTTGAAGTTCTGCCCGCAATGCGGGCGCGAGGTTACGAATCCCGAAGGTTCGAACGCCCTCGGTTGGGTTGGAGAGCTCATTTAGCGTAACGGGCGACGAAGCCCAAATCGCAAATGACCAAACCGTTTCCGGAAAGGAGCGCGTCATGAATACTTTGAAGTTGGAACTTCGCGACGATGCCACGCGCCAGCACATTCGCGCGCAGCTGTTCGCGTTGCTTGATGAAACCGCGTACGTAGCGATCGAGCGCGCCGTGGAGCCGCTTGCCAAGTCCGACGGGCATTGCCATGGCCTGCCCGAGGTCATCGACACCATACGCTCCCAGCGCCTTGATGCCGAGGTCGAAGCCGACGCGATCGACATCTACCATATCCTCAATGCCGCCGAAGCGAGCGTGCACGGCTGCAGTCCCGATGAGACCCATTTCCACGAGGTGGGCAACCACGAGGCCATCGCCAACGTGCTCGCCGTGTGCTTGGCCATCCGCGCGCTCGCGCCGGGGCGCATCGTCGCCACTCCGGTGCAGGTGGGGAAGGGCAAGGTCCAATGCGCGCACGGCTTGCTCGACATACCCGCCCCGGCAACGGCTGCCATCATCTCGCAAGGCGATCCCGAGTTTGCAATTGCCGAGCCGCGGCGCGAGGGGGAGTGGTGCACGCCCACTTCCGCCGCCATCATCAAGCATTATGTCGAGGAGTTCGTGGAATAGCGTGCATTCTTCGCGTGGATAGGCGTACAATAGCGCTTTCCGAAAACGAGAAAGGATGCACACCATGTCCATTGGCCTGTCCGGTTGCGACTTCCTGAAGATGCTCGACCTCACGCCGCAGCAGATCCGCGGCCTCGTGAAGCTGTCCGCCCGCCTGAAGGCTATGAAGAAGGCGGGGGAGCCGCATCGCTTCCTCGAGGGTAAGAACATCGTGCTGCTGTTCGAGAAGACCTCGACCCGCACGCGCAGCTCCTTCGAGGTGGCAGGACGCGACCTTGGCATGGGCGTGGTTTGCATGGACGAGGGCAGCTCGCAGATGGGCACCAAGGAGAGCATCCCGGACACGGCCCGCGTGCTGTGCCGCATGTACGACGGCATCGAGTACCGCGGCTTCGGGCAGGACATCGTGGAGGAGCTCGCCGAGTATTCGACCGTCCCCGTATGGAACGGCCTTACCACCGAATCGCATCCGACGCAGATGATCGCCGACCTGCTGACCATCCAGGAGAACTTCCCGGGTGGTTTCGAGGGCCTGAAGCTCGTGTTCATGGGCGATGCCCAGAACAACGTTGCGAACTCCCTGATGGTGACCTGCGCCAAGGTGGGCATGGACTTCGTCGCGTGCGGTCCTGCCGAGCAGATGCCGGATCCGCGCCTCGTCGAGAAGGCCCGCATGATAGCCACCGAGACCGGTGGCTCGGTGACCCTCACCCCGGACGTCGAGGAAGCCTGCACGGGCGCCGACATCATCTACACCGACATCTGGGTGTCGATGGGCGAGCCCTTCGAGATCTGGGGCGAGCGCATCCGCCTGCTTTCGCCGTATCAGGTGAATGCCCAGGCCATGGCATATGCCAAGCCCGAGGCCATCTTCCTGCACTGCCTGCCGAGCTACCATGACGTGAAGACGAAAGTGGGCGCGCAGATCCACGAGCAGTTCGGACTCGAGGAGATGGAGGTGACCGACGCCGTGTTCGAGTCTCCCGCATCCAAGGTATTCGACCAGGCCGAGAACCGCATGCACAGCATCAAGGCCATCATGTACGCAACGCTAGCCGCCGATAAATAACCACTTGGGAATGCGCCCGAATGGTGGTCAGGTAAGAAAGATAGGAACCATGCAGATACGTGTAGAACTGGAACGGTTGGTCACCGCTGCCATGCAGGCCGCGGTCGATGACGGCACGCTTGCCCTCGAGCAGCTGCCCGAGCCCGCGCTCGAGCGTCCGAAGGACGAGGCGAACGGCGACTGGGCTTCGACGGTTGCGCTGCGCAGCGCAAAACTCGCGCGCCGTGCCCCGCGTGACATCGCGAAGGCCATCGTCGAGCACCTGCCGGAGAACCAGCTCGTGGCTTCCACGGACATCGCAGGTCCCGGCTTCATCAATTTCACCTTGTTGCCCTCGGCGTACCAGGATGTCATCGCGCGGGTTCGCGCAGAGCGCGCCGACTTCGGCCGCAGCGACATCGCGGGTGAGAAGCGCAAGGTGAACCTGGAATACGTCTCTGCGAACCCGACCGGTCCCATGCATGTGGGACATGGCCGTTGGGCCGCCCTTGGCAACGCCATGGCACGCGTGATGCGCCATGCTGGTTATGAGGTGTACGAAGAGTTCTACGTGAACGACCATGGCGTGCAGATGGACGTATTCGCGAATTCCATCGTGGTGCGCTACCTGCAGCTGTTGGGGCAGCCGGTTGAGATGCCCGAGCAATGCTACGGCGGCGGGTACATCCGCGACATCGCGCAGGCCATCCTCGATGAGGATGGCGATGTGTGGGCCGATGCCGATCCGGACGAGCGCATGGTGAATTTCCGCGAGCGCGGTTACAAAGCCATGCTTCAGAGCGTGCAGCAGACGCTCGAGGGCTTCGGCAACAATTTCGACTGTTACTTCTCGGAGCGCTCGCTCTACGAGGTGGGCGAGGATGGCAAGAGCGCCGTGGACCGTGCGCTCGATGCTTTCGACGCCGCCGGCTACATCTACGAGAGAGAAGGCGCGACCTGGTTCAAGTCTTCTGAGTTCGGCGACGAGAAAGACCGCGTGCTCATCAAGGGCAACGGCGAGATGTCGTATTTCATGAGCGACTGCGCGTACCACTACGACAAGCTCATGCGCGGGTTCGACCTGCTCATCGACATCTGGGGCGCCGATCATCACGGGTACGTGCCGCGTTGCGAGGCCATGATGTCGGCCTGGAAGCGTCCGGGCGACCTCGAGGTCGTGCTCGGCCAGCTCGTGAACCTGCTGCGCGATGGCGTGCAGGTGCGCATGTCGAAGCGCACGGGCGAGATGGTCACCTTCAACGAGCTCATCGACGAGGTTGGGGCGGATGCCACCAAGTACCTCATGCTCTCGCGTTCGAGCGGCCAGGCCATCGATTTCGACATCGAGGTGGCGAAGAGGCAGGACGACACGAACCCGGTGTACTACGTGCAGTATGCGCACGCGCGCATTTGCTCGATCCTGCGGAAGGCCGCGGGCATCGAGGGGATCGATGCGGATATGGACGTCCTCTCGGCCGAAGTCGTGCCGCAAGATGCCGACCTCTCGCTGCTCGTGCATCCATGCGAGCTCGCGCTCATGCGCAAGATGGATGATTTCGGCGACCTCGTGGCCGGCGCCGCGCGCGACCGTGCCCCGTTCCGCTTGACGCACTACGCGCAGGAGCTCGCATCGCTCTTCCATTCGTTCTATACCAACTGCCACGTGTTGGGCGTGGAGCCCGAGCTGAGCGCTGCACGCCTGGCGCTGGTCGACGCCGCCCGCATCAACCTCGCGCAGGCGCTCGATCTGCTCGGCGTTTCCGCGCCGGTTTCCATGTAGGCCGCCCCGCATTCCGCGTGAAACTTGCATACACCCCCCGATGTACGACATCGGGGGGCATTTGTCTTTGAAAAATGTGCGTACTTCGTGGCGTATATCGACCGCTCACAGATTTTTCTTATGGCTAAAATGCGAGAAATGACCGGCAATATCATAGATATTTGCACCGAATCATTTCGAAAGCATTGATATTTCAGTCAAAAATACCCACATAATAAAAAATATGTCCGAAATGCAGATTTTAGTGCAATTTGTGGCCAGAAATCTTAAAACCGC
>JAUNCA010000178.1 GCA_030526775.1 Coriobacteriia bacterium
CGAGGGGTGGGTGTGGGAGAGGGCGCGCAGGATTGTGGAGTGGTCTGCGATTGCCTCGGTGAGCATCTCGAGTGGGTATTTCGAATCGCCGGCGGAAATCTTATGCTCGAGGTAGCGGATGGTTTCCTTCTCGACGAGCACGCGCAAATCGCGTACGGCCAAATCCTTGGCGCTTGGGTCGACGCCGGGGAGGGCTTCGCGCAGGAGCGTGAAGGTTACGCGTATTGTGGTGGAGATGCGGCTGAGGGCGTAGCGGAGCATCCAGCGCGTGCTGCGATGGTGGGTGAGGGCCTGCTCGTAATGGGCGAGACGGCGTGCAAGGCGATACGCGGTGGCCGGCTCGATCTTGTCGTTGTCCAGCAAGTAGGTGATGTACTTCATCTGATGCCGCACGATGTGGACTTTCAGGTTGCGCTCCATGTCCTCTACTTGCTTGATGCTCAGGTCGTCGGATTCCGCGATTATGCGCTGGATGCGATCGTTGTACATCGAGATGACAGCCTGGGTGGCTGCTGCGTTGGATTCGCGCTGCTCGGAGCCGAGTCGCTGCATGACGTTGCGCAGGATTCCGATGCGCAGGCTTGCGCTCTCCTCGAATTCAATGGCCACTTCGCTCTTCTTCGGAGTCGGCGACACCATCGGCAAGAAGAAGTTCGCGAGCACCAACGTGCATAGGATGACGCCCGAGGCGATGAAAATGATGAGGTCGCGCTCGGGGAAGGGGTCACCTGCCCCCGTGGTGAAGGGAATCGAGAGGATGATAGAAAGCGTGACCGCGCCCTTCGGACCGCCGATGGTGAGCGCGATGCAGCTGAGAACGCGCTTTAGCGTAAGGCGCGAACGCTTTCCCGTGACGGGGTTCTTGTGCAGGCGTTCCGTCACGATGAGCCAGACAAACCGAACGAGTACGATGACTGCCGTCATAATAAGCACTATGCCCACGAGTATGCCGTTATCGATATACGGCTGCTGCCACGTGGTAGTAAAAGCGGCGGGAAGTTCAAGTCCCAAGATGACAAAGACGATGCCATTCAATATGAAAGAAATGGCTTTCCAGATGTTCGCCTGGTGGATGTTGAGCTGCGAGAAATCGGGGCCGATGCGGCGGTCGGCGAAGCTGCTGATGACGAGTCCGCATGCCACGACAGCAAGAATGCCGCTCACGTGAATATATACCGAGAGCATGTACAAGACGAACGGCGTCATGATGTCGAGCAGCGAGAAGAATGTGAGAGATTCGAGCCCCCAATCACGCACCTTCTGCTGTATGAACTGAAGCATGAGGGCAAATAGGATGCCGAGGATGATGCCGCCGAAGAATTCCACGGTGAAATCGACGAGCGCAGTCTGCCAGGAGTAGAAGCCGGTCACCGTGGCTGCGATGGCGAACTGGAATGCCACGACGCCCGAAGCGTCGTTGAGCAGGCATTCACCGTTGAGCAGGGCGTTTTCACGCCGTGTGAGCTTCACTTCCTTCTTCATGGAGCTTACCGCCACCGCATCGGTCGGACCGAGCGCGGCGCCGAGGGCGAATGCGGCGGCCAGTGGGATGGAGGGGATGAGCAGGTGCAGCGAGAAGCCGACGATGAGCATGATGGCGACCACGAGGCCGATGGCGAGCGAGAGGACGCTCGTGCGATGCCGCCAGAGCGCGGTGCGGTCGGTCTTTCGTGCCTCGTAGTACAGCAACGGCGCGATGAATAGCAGCAAGAAGATGTCAGGCGATATATCAAGCGAGATGGGGCTCCAGGAAAGCACGCCGATGACCACGCCGAGCGCAATCTGGATGAGCGGCATCGAGATGCGGGGCAAGAGCTCGTCGAGAATCGCGGATATCAGCACGGCGGTGGCTGCGAGAAGTATGAATTCAAGCGTAGCCAACTGCTGCCTCCCAGTATCCGATGCTCTTACCTGAGAATACCACGGATACGGTGCATAACCGTTTGGATGGCCTTCCTTTGTTCATCACATCCGGCAGCCGGGATGCGCAGCTTGAGCACAAACCGTTCTGCTACAATACGTGCCTTTGAAACGAACTACCGAAAGAAGCATTCATGAAACACTTTGACGAACTGGGCTTATCGGAACGTACGCTCAGTGCGGTTACGGCTTTGAAATACGAGGAGCCGACGCCGGTGCAGGAGCGGGCGATTCCGCTCGTGCTCGAAGGACGCGACATCATCGCCGCGGCGAAAACCGGAACCGGGAAGACGGCGGCCTTCAGCCTGCCCATTTTCGACCAGCTCGGGCACGCGGGCTACGGGGAAGGCCCGCTCGCGCTCGTGGTCACTCCCACGCGCGAGCTCGCCATGCAGATAGACGAGGTCTGCCATGTCATCGCCTAGCGTACGAAGCACCGGGTGGTGTGCCTGGTCGGCGGCGTGCCCTATGAGCCGCAGATCGAATAGCTCGAACGCGGCTGCGACGTTATCATCTCGACGCCGGGAAGGCTTATCGACCTCATGAACCAGGGGGCCGCGGATTTGTCGCAGGTTCAGGTGCTCGTGCTCGACGAGGCTGACCGCATGCTCGACATGGGCTTCCTGCCCGACGTGAAGCGTATCGTGGGGAAGTGCCCTGCCAAACGGCAGACGCTGCTGTTCAGTGCCACGGTTGACGCGAGCATCGAGAAAAACATGGCGAACCTGCTCACCGACCCCGCATACGTGGAGATCGACCATAAAGGCGAGACGGCCGACACCATCGCGCAGTATCGTATCGATGTCGACCATCGGAGCAAGCAGAACCTGCTGCATGCGCTGCTGAACGAGAAGGGCGGGTGCCGCATCATCGTGTTCGCGCGCACGCGGTACCGCGTGGATGCCTGCGTGCGCAAGCTGCGCCGTGCAGGCTTCAGCGTGCTGCCCATCCACTCGGATCGCACGCAGAACCAGCGCAAGCGTGCAATCGATGCGTTTGCGGCTGATGAGGTGGATATCCTCGTGGCCACCGACGTGCTTGCGCGGGGCATCGACATCGCGAAGGTGAACTACGTGGTGAATTTCGACTTGCCCACGCAGGCCGAAGATTACGTGCATCGCATCGGGCGAACCGGACGTGCGGGCGAGCGCGGGTTCGCGGTGTCGTTCGTGGCGCCCGAGAACGCGCAGGAGATTCGCGAGATCGAGAAGCTCATCGGGCGGCAGATTCCCTATATGCAGCTTGAGTGGGATGGCTCGGAAGAGAGCGAGGAGGCCATGGTGGCGCGTGCGAACCGCAAGGCCGCGCGCAAGGATCCCGAAATCGCCCAAGCCGTGCGCGAGGAGAAGGCGCGCAAGCGCAAGGAAGCCAAGCTGGCTGAAGTGCAGCCGCAGCCCAAATCCAAGCGCGTGAAGGCCAAGGCGGCAGAAGCTCAGCCGCAGACTAAGGCAAAACGCGCGAAGGCCAAGAAGGCAACCGAGCCGTTGCTTGAGGAGCGCCGGGTTGCAGAGTCGTCGGCGGGGGAGCCGCGTAAGAAGCGCAAGGAACCCGCGAAGCCGCGCAAGACCCGCGGCACGGCGAGCAAGCAGGACAAGCGCAACCAGCGGCAAGCAGGCGCGGCCAAGCCCGCCCGCAAGAAGAACCGCACAGGAAAGCGCGCATCCGAAGCCGCCGGGTTCGATGGGGATTTCCGCCCCGGACGCGCCCATCGCCGCGATGCTCGGAATCACCGGTAACGAAACCGGTCTTCGCGCCACACGATGCGGGAATCGAGGGGGTGTAAGGACTAATAAACGCGAGGGCGTCTGCAAATGCCGTTGCAGATGTGGTTTTGCGTACTTTGTGAGCAGGTGCCGAAAGCGGACTTTTTCCTTGCGCCACCCGGGGGGAATGGGTATAGTACTTGCTTGCGCCACGGTGGGTATAGTTCAGTTGGCTAGAACGCCAGATTGTGGCTCTGGAGGTCGTCGG
>JAUNCA010000179.1 GCA_030526775.1 Coriobacteriia bacterium
GCAGCGGCGTGCGGATACTCGACGGTTATTTAAAGCGATACGTGATGCGGCCACGGTCCAAGTCGTAGACCGACAGCTCAACGGTTACGCGGTCGCCCGGAAGGATCTTGATATAGTGCATGCGCATCTTTCCCGAGATGTGAGCCAAGATATTGTGGCCATTTTCGAGCTCGACCCTAAACATAGCGTTGGGCAGGGCCTCAATGACCTTACCCTCGAGTTCGATAACATCGTCTTTGCTCAAAAGTGCTCCTTCGCGGTAAATCTTATAAAGCGACAAATGGACATTCTAGCAAATTTTTCCGGGGGTGCTTCGAGCGTCGCGACCTGCGCAAAATCCTCAAATTGAGCGCATTTGCCAAGCTGGTTGTGCATTGACCGCGAGGGCATGGGCAGGTACAATCTACTTTCGCTCGAATGGAAGTGGGCCGTTAGCTCAGTTGGCAGAGCAGGGGACTTTTAATCCCAAGGTCGCGGGTTCGATTCCCTCACGGCCCACCACGTTTTTCGAGCTTTTCTTTCGCTGGGCCGTCGTCCAACGGTTAGGACCCGGGTTTTTGGTACCCGTTATCGGGGTTCGAATCCCTGCGGCCCAGCCATTCTGCTTACACCCCATCGTCGAGACGGTGCATTGTTCCGGGAACAATGCACCACCTGTCACGCCAGATAGACGCCGAGGGCGCAGCCGAGGATGCAGGAGGCGAACGAGACGACGAGGTAGGCGAAGCAGCGGGCGTAGTGGCGTTCGGTGAACAGGGAGACCGCCTCGTAGTTTAGGGTGCTCATGCTCGAGAAGCCACCGAGGAAGCCAACGCAAATAGCCGTGACTACACCCGCCGCAAACGGCTGCAGGGCCACCCATCCGATAAGCGTCGACGCCACGATGTTGATGAGCAGCGTCGGCCAAGGAAAACCCTGAGGCAGGACGCCCGAAAGCTTCTCGGTGAGAAAACCGCGGCAGATAGCGCCAATTCCCCCGCAGAAGCAGGTCGCTATGACAACGGCCGCATTCATCGGCCCTGCTCCTGGGCTTGAGTCGGCTCGGGATTGTGCGCGCGCAAACGATCGAGCAACCGCTCAAAGCGCCGACGCGCCAGGTAGTAGCTTAGCGCCCGACCCGCAGCAGCCGCGAGGAAGCACCCGACAAACGTGACAGAAACGTTAACCCCTGCCAGCAGGTAGCTCCCCTGCTGCACGAACTGCACGGTGTCGAGCGCAAATGCCGACATCGTGCTGAACGACCCGATAAGGCCGACGCCCATCGCGCTCACGAGCTTCTTGGGGAAATGCAGGCGGCGCCCCACGAAGCTGTACACAACCTCGAGGCAGAAGCACGCCACGATATTCACGACGAACGTTGCCACGGGAAACCCCGTCACGGGCACCAGGGCATCCACGACGATGCGCATGAACGCACCGACGAAGCCCATAGCCGCAATGTAGATGTATTTGCTTACCTCGTGCTTTTCCATTCCGCCCATGATAGCGATTCCGCAGCAGGATGGGACCAGGTTCCCGTCAGGTGGTGCATCGTTCCGGGAACAATGCACCACCTATTCAGCTGCGAAGGACATGCCCGCAAGGACGAAGGCGGCGCCGATGGCGGTGCCGATGACGCAGCGCTTCACGTCGTGCGAGCGGATCATGGCGGGGAGCAGTTCGGCGAACAAGATGTACACAATCATGCCCAAGGCCACGCATACGACGCCGAGCATCACGGCCTCGTCCAGCGTGTTGCCAAGCAGGAACATCACGAGACCGCCCACGAAGGTCGAAAGCGCCGCCACGGCCAGGACGATAGCCCCATGTCCGCGACCGCTTCTTACTGCGGAATACAGCAGCATGCCCATGGGCGCGTTGTGCAGGCCCACTCCCAGCGCAAGCAGGAGGCCAGCGGTAACATCCTGGGAAGCTATCGCGTAAATGGCCGCGCCTTCGGCCAGGTTGTGAACAGAAATGGCCAGCACTGCCATGATACCGATGTGGGATGCTTCCTCGTCGGCATCGTCGGCGTGATGCTCGTGGTGATGGTGATCGTGGGGAAGCAGGTGGTCAAGCGCGATAAGCACGATAACACCACCAACGGCTAGGGCAATCGCGACGGGCAACCCGAGCTCTTCGGCGCCTTCGGCAGCCTCGGGCAGAAGGTCAAGCACCGCAACGCAAGCCAGCGAACCGAACGCGACAGCCATGGAATACACCGACAGCTTATCCACCCCGCGCGCACGCCAAGCAACTGCGGCTCCAAGCAGGAAAAACGCGCCTGCTAGAAGCGTTATCGCTAGCGCCATGTCGCACCCTTCCTTCCTCGCAGGAGCCAGCCTTGGGCTCGCATTCCCTCTTTCTCACATGAGCATTTGCTCATTTCCTGCTAAAACGCCGGAAGGCGACCCGAAGGTCGCCTTCCCCTGTTTTCACGCCGCAACTTTACCCCAACCATGTATCGCGCGCAATAGGATTCTCTAAACAAGGATTTCAGCTTGGAGCGCTGCTGCCTGGCAACACAAAAAGGGCGAGCCGGAGCTCGCCCTTTCTTGCAGCGTTAGCTACTTGCGGCTTACATCATGCCGCCCATGCCACCAGCAGCGCCGGCGAGGGCGGACAGGTCCGGACCCTCCTTCGGGATCTCGTTCACGGTAGCCTCGGTAATCAGAATCAGGCCGGCCACGGAAGCAGCGGACTGCAGCGCGGTGCGGGTCACCTTCACCGGGTCGTTCACGCCCATGGCAATCATGTCGCCGTACTCGCCCGTGGCGGAGTTCAGGCCCCAGCCCTTCTCGAGACCCTTGACCTTCTCGACCACGACGGAGCCCTCGTAGCCAGCGTTCTGGGCGATGACGCGCATCGGCGACTCGAGCGCCTTGCGGATGATCTCGATGCCGACCTTCTCGCCGTCATCGGCAACCTCGATGGCGTCGAGCGCGGGCAGCGCGTCAATCAGCGCAACGCCACCACCAGCGACGATGCCCTCTTCGACGGCAGCACGGGTAGCCTGCAGCGCGTCCTCGATGCGGGACTTCTTCTCCTTGAGCTCGGACTCGGTAGCAGCGCCGACCTTCAGCACGGCAACGCCACCGGAGATCTTGGCCAGGCGCTCCTGCAGCTTCTCGCGGTCGAAGTCGCTCTCGACGCGCTCGATCTCGGCCTTGATCTGCTTGATGCGGTCCTCGATGGCAGCCTTGTCGCCAGCGCCGTCCACGATAAGGGTGTTGTCCTTGGTGATCTTGACGGTCTTGGCTGTGCCCAGCATGTCGGGGGTCGCGTCGGCGAGCGTCAGGCCGAAGTCCTTGTCGACCACGGTACCGCCGGTAACGATGGCGATGTCCTCGAGGATGCGCTTGCGGCGATCGCCGAAGCCCGGAGCCTTGATGGCGGTGACGTTCAGGGTGCCGCGCAGCTTGTTCAGCAGCAGGGTGGCCAGAGCCTCACCCTCGACATCCTCGGCAACCACGAGCAGCGGGCGGCCGGACTGCATGACGGTCTCCAGCAGCGGCACGAGGTCCTGGATGTTGGAAATCTTCTGGTCGGTGAGCAGGATGAACGGATCCTTGAGGTCGGCCTCCATGCGGTCCATGTCGGTGGCCATGTAGGGCGAAATGTAACCGCGGTCGTACTGCATGCCCTCGACGACCTCCAGGTCGAAGCCGAAGGTCTGGCTGTCCTCGACGGAGATGGCGCCATCACGGCCGACAGCATCCATGGCCTCGGCGATCTTCTGGCCGATCTCGTCGTCACCGGCGGAGATGGAGCCGACGCTCGCGATCTGCTCGGTGGTGGACACCTCGATGGCGTCAGTCTTGATCTGCTCGACGATGGCGTTGACGGCCTTGTCGATGCCGCGACGGATGGCCAGGGCGTCG
>JAUNCA010000180.1 GCA_030526775.1 Coriobacteriia bacterium
CGTGCATAGGGTTGTTATGTTCCCCTAACTTCCCCACACATCCCCGAAATGGTGCAACGGGGTACGGGTTTGGGGTTCCATTTTCATTTTGAGAATGTAACGCCAAACCCGTCCCCCGTTCCACTCTCACACATCCCCGAACATGAGACACCCACCCTCAGAGGGAAAGTGTCTCACTACACGATTTTGAACGGGAAGCGGGAGTAGGCTTTCAGGACGGTGCCGAAGGGGTTGGGTTGCAGGCGCTTGCGCACCTCTTTCAGCTCTTCGGGGACGTCGATGTGCTGGGGGCATTTCTTCTTGCAGGCACCGCATTCTACGCAGTCGCTCACCAGGTGCAAGTCCTGGCCGTTCGCACCCACGCTCGTGAGATAGCCCATCATGCCCGTCATCCAGTCGATGGAGTACGAGGTGTTATACGCCGCGAAGCACGCGGGGATGCTGATGCCCTTCGGGCACGGCATGCAGTAGTTGCAACCCGTGCACGGCACCTTGTAGGACTTGCCGAACTCCTCGCGCACCACCTCATAGGCCGCACGCTCGTCGAGGCTCAGGCATCCTGGCACCGCCTCGTCGGCCGCCGTGCAGTTGCCCTCCATCTGCGCCGGGTCGTTCATGCCGGACAACACCACGGTCACCTCGGGCTGGTCCCACAGCCACCGCAGGCCCCACGTCGCAGGATGCCGGTCGGGCTCCACCAGGGCGAACGCCTTGCGAGCCGTTTCCGGCAGGCCCGTCGCCAGCTTGCCACCCAGCAGCGGCTCCATGATGACCACGGGAATCCCCCGCTCGGCCGCGAAATGCAGGCCGTCGCAGCCGGCCTGGTAGTGCTCGTTCATGTAGTTGTACTGAATCTGGACGATGTCCCAGTCGTAGGCCGAAAGCGTGGCCTTGAACTCCTCGAGGGAGCCATGGAAGGAAAACCCGATGTTGCGGATGGCGCCGGTGGCCTTCTTGCCCGCAATCCACTGCTCGATACCCATGTCGACAAGACGCTGCCACTGCACGGAATCCACGATGTTATGGATGAGGTAATAATCCAGGTAATCGGTTTGCAGGCGCTTCAGCGAGGTGGTGAAGAACCGCTCGACATCGTCAATCGACTTGGTCTTCGAATGGGGCAGCTTGCTCACCACATGCACCTTGTCGCGCAAGCCGTGCTTCGCAAGCGCCTTGCCCAGCGCCTCCTCGCTACCGGGATACGCGTAGGCCGTGTCGTAATAGTTCACGCCGCGCTCATACGCCTGCAGGATCAGGCTCTCGGCGGCTTCCTGGTCGATAACGCCCATGCGGTTCGGGAATCGCATGCATCCGAATCCGAGTATCGATAGCTTGTTCCCACTGCGTTTGTCTTCGCGATATTGCATGCGCTCCTCCTTCATCGGTAACCGGGTGAAAGTATAGCGCACGATTTATTTCCCGTGGCAATCGCGATACGGTTTGCCGCTGCCGCAGGGACAGGCATCGGTGGGTGCGGGATGCAGCAGCTCGCCGCGCGTGTTGTAGAACACCTTGCGGCCCGACATGTTCTCGAGAATCTCTTGCGGCGACCAGCCATTGAACTCCCACGAAGGCAAAGCACCGTACGCGTTCTCCACCAGGCGCGACAGGAGGTTCGAATCTTCCGCGCACTCGTTCCAGCCCACGCGCTCGATGGCGTCCAGATACGCATCGACATTGCCCAGGTCTATCGCGTGCGTAACGAGGTCTTCCACCGCGCGCTCGGCAAAGGTGTAGTCGTCCTCGCCGTCGGGCACATGGGCATCGTAGAAATCACGCAGCTGCACCACTGCCGGAAGGCTGAAGAAGCGCTCGTGGGTGAGCCCCTCCGCCGCCGCGGCATCGAGCGGCCGCCGCGGCGTGCGCGCACGCATCTCCACCACGCGCTTGCGATAGGCGTCGAGGTCTTTCAGCTCGTTCAGGTATTCCTCTTGCATCTTCGTATAGACCTGCTCAAGCGGCTTCTGGTTGCCGCCGCTGGCGTATGCCTGACGCACGGCGCGATCCAAGTCAGACTGATACCGCTCGCCAATGAGCTGCGTAAGATGCTTGTCGCTCACCGAATAATGCATCAAGTAGCTCTCGTCGTTCCATTGCTGTAGCACGAACGTCAGGTCGTCGTAGGAATCCTCACGCATCAGCAAGGCCACGAAATCCTCCAGCGAATACGCGTCCACCACTGCGCCGCAATACAGGTCGTACGCCTCGCGCAGGGTGAGCATGCCGTAGTACTCCCCCATCGCCTCGGCGCAGCAGAGCACCGCGTCTTCATGGTCGCGCTCGTATGCAAGCGCCTCCAAATCGATGCGCCCGGCCATGGCGCGCAGCTCTTGCGGGATAACCGACACCAGCATGCCATCGTGGCGGAACTGGTACACATACGGGCGCAAAGGCTCGGGCAGCTCGGCGTAATCGCGGAACGCGTCGAGCGCATCCTCGCATGTACCCCCGCACTTCACCAGCCGCCCGAAAAGCTCGAACGCCTCCGGAGAACAGAGCGTCAGGTCGTTTAGCATCGCGTCGGTCGCTGCGGTTAGCGGGCCGGCGAGCATCGTGGCAAGCGCCTTCTTGTTCTTGTTGCCATATCGCGTAATGCCCAGCACCTTGCATAAACGCACCATCTCGTCGCGTTTCAGGCAGGCGGCAAGGCATTCTTCAAGCGTTTCAACCGGCTCGCCCGAAATCGATTGCATGCGCAATTTCGTCTCGAGCATCTGCCCACCGTCGTCGAGACTCGCGTCGAGATACTCCTTCACGCGCTTCTCGCGCTCTTCCTCGGAGAGTCCGGCGAGCTTTCCCCGGTGCCAGCCCTCGGGCATCTGCTCGCCCTCGCGCGACTGACGCGCCTCGAGCTCGATGCTGCTCATCAACTCGTCGAATTCGCGTTCGCGCACCTTCTCGTTGTGCGCACGTGCGAGCATGGCGAATTCCTCGGCGGTCCATGCCACGCCCTCGGATTCGTGGGCGGCCAAATCCGCCTGCATCTGCAGGGTTTCCTCGGCGTTGAGCGGAATGCCGTCGCCATACATCAGGCCATCCGAAATGATGACCCCCTCGAAGGGCAGCAGCGTCGCTATCACCATGTCGGGGCATTGCGTCAGGCGCTTCTCGGGGTCGTCGTCGAGCCCGGCAACGGCAAACATGCCAGCCTCGTTCATGAGGATGGCGCGCCCCCGCTCGAAGCGAACGAGCGTGAACCGCCCCACCAACGCATCCTTCCACGCGGCAACCGCATCCAGGTCGGCCTTGCGCAGGCCGTTCGGGTTCAGGCGCACGTATTCGTCCACCACCTCCGGATGCCGCCACATGCCATCGCACACGTAAGCCGCTTTCATCTCGGCCTCTTCGCCCACGATGGGAAGCGAGAGCGAATCGACGAGACGCAGCTGCGCGTTCGCGAAAATGATGAGCCCATCGAGCAGGTCGAAGAAGCGGTCCATCTGTCGATCGGTAAGATGCATGTGGTTCCCTTCGCAATTCTGGATACCTGCATCATAGCGCTATTGGCAAACTTGGGCAGGCGGGGAACGCACAGCTGACGGATGAGCACGCCAATGATAATTCACCGCGGGTGTTTTTCATCATTTGATGATCCAACGGCGGGTGTTTTTCATCATTGTGGAGGGAGATGGCATGCTCGATATCAAGCGGGTTTTGGCTGCAAAGCCGAAGGAGCATAAGGACGTGGAGCTCACACGGCTCATGACACCCTGGGGCGAGCAGATCGACCCGGGCAACGTGCTGCCCGAGCACCCGCATCCGCAGTTCGCCCGCGCTCATTACGAAATCCTGAACGGCTGGTGGGACTGCACATTCGTCACGGCTGCGCAGGAAGCTCCCCACCCCGCAAAGCTCCC
>JAUNCA010000047.1 GCA_030526775.1 Coriobacteriia bacterium
CACTGCCCGTCGCGACAAGAAGGTCATCTCGATGGACGAGGTCCGCGAGAGCATGGAGCGCGTCATCGCCGGCCCCGAGCGCAAGGGGCGCGTCATCGACGAGAACACCC
This sequence comes from Coriobacteriia bacterium, assembly GCA_030526775.1. Taxonomy (GTDB): domain Bacteria; phylum Actinomycetota; class Coriobacteriia; order Coriobacteriales; family Eggerthellaceae; genus UMGS1519. Next base: position 111 of record JAUNCA010000047.1, read on the forward strand.
GCAAGACCATCGCGTACCACGAGAGCGGTCATGCCTTGGTTGGACACCTGCTCGAGCATGCCGATCCGGTGCATAAGATCTCGATTATCAGCCGCGGCCGTGCGTTGGGTTACACCATGAGCATCCCGGCCGAGGACAAGGTGATGAACAGCCTGCGCGAGATGCACGACCAGCTGGCCGTGTTGTTGGGCGGCCGCACCGCTGAGGAGATCTTCTGCGACGACATTACCACCGGCGCTTCGAACGACCTGGAGCGCGCGACGAAGATCGCGCGGGCGATGGTCACGCAGTACGGCATGTCCACCGAGCTGGGCGCGCAGATTTTCGGAAAGCCGAACCACGAGGTGTTCCTCGGCCGCGACTATGGCAACACGCAGGACTACTCCGACGAGACCGCGCGTCGTATCGACGACGAGGTCGCGCGCATTATGCAGCAGGCGCACGATCGTGCCCGCAGTATTCTCATGGCGCATAAGGATCAGATGCACCTGATGGCGAGCGTGTTGCTCGAGCGCGAGACCGTCGAGGACGAGGCCTGCCAGGCGCTGCTCGACAACCGCTGGGCAGAATATGTGGCCCACGAGCAGTCTGAGGAAGGCCGTCGTGCCCGCCATCTGGCCGCGACCACGGTGGTGAATAAGCCGCAGCAGCCCGCGAAGCCGGACGTGCCGGAGATTTCGGATAGGCCGGCGCCCCCGACGCCGCCCGAAGGTGGGATCCCCGTGGCAGAGCCGGTGCGCCCGCGCCCGCTCGACCAGCAGGTTCCTCCGGTGCCGCAAGCTCCGCAGCTCCCTCAGCGCGAGGCGCAGCCGAGGCGCCGTACCCCCAGCGGCATCAAGAACAACCAACGTCCCCCGCAGGAGTAGAACGGTTTTCCCCGGGCGTGCCAGGAGGTTCGGCCTAATGGCTTATCGGTCAACGACCGATAAGCCATTAGGCCGAACCTCCTGGCACGCCGGCTACTGAGGACCGAAAGGAAAGCGACCATGATTTGGCAGTGCTCCCAGTTTGCTTACGATTCCCGGATCCCCATCATCATGGGCATCCTGAACGTCACGCCCGATTCGTTTTCGGATGGCGGGGAACACGCCTCGCTTGACGATGCCGTGGCCCACGCCCGGCAGATGGTGGAGGAGGGCGCGCTCATCATTGACGTGGGCGGCGAATCCACACGCCCAGGAGCTGCGCCGGTTAGCGAAAACGAGGAGCTCAACCGCGTATTACCCGTGGTGAAAGCCCTGGTGGCAGAGGGAATGTGCGTTTCCATCGACACGCGCCATGCAATGGTGGCGCGTGCGTGCGTGGATGCCGGTGCGGCCATAATCAACGACGTGTCGGGCTTCCGCGACCCGGCGATGGTGGAGGTTGCGGCATCATGCAACGCCGGCTTGGTCGTGATGCATATGCAGGGCGAACCGGCGACCATGCAGGACAACCCCACGTACGACGACGTGGTATTCGATGTGCGCGACTGGCTGCGTGAGCGTTGCGCTGCCTTGGAGGCGGCTGGCATTGCCCGCAATCGCCTGTGCATCGACCCTGGTCCGGGCTTCGGGAAGACCGTCAGCCAGACCATAGAGCTCATGCGCAACTTGCACGAAATCGTGCGCCTGGGATACCCGGTTATGGCTGCTCCCAGCCGCAAGAGCTACGTCGGCCACGTATATGGCATTCCCGAGCCGGCCGAACGCGATACCGCAAGCGCCGCCGAGGCGCTGCTGGCCTGCGAGCTGGGCGCTTCCGTGGTGCGCACGCACAACGTGGCGGTAACGGCTGCCGCGTTGAAGGATCTGCGTCCGTACGCGCTGCTGGGCCTCGGTGGCAACGTGGCCCTGGTGGCGAACCCCGGGGAAGAACGCGAGGGCAAAATCGCCGTGTTGAACAAGGCCATCGGGGATTTGTGCATGATGCCCGATACGCTTATGATCGATATCGCCCCCTTCTACGAGAGCGAGCCGGCGTATTACGAGGACCAGGAACCGTTCATTAACACGGTAGTGCTGCTGCGCACGGGCCTGCCGCCGCAGGAGCTGCTGAAATGCTGCCAGGCCATCGAGAACAGCCTCGGCCGCGTGCGCAGCATCCCCAATGGCCCGCGCACCTGCGACATCGATATCCTCGACTACCAGGGCTACGTTTCCGACTTGGAGCACCTGAAGCTCCCGCACCCGCGTATCCTCGAGCGCGATTTCGTCGTGAAGCCCCTCATGGACATCCTGCCAAACCACGTGCTGGCTAACGGTGCGGCCGTAACCCTGGATGCGGTGCAGGTGGGGGCTGCAAAGCGTTTGTAGGGCGCAAGGCTACGTCCATCTCCACTGTTCTTCGCTTCGTCCAAAGGATGATGCGGAGTGCGGTGAGTACGACATTGGGAATCATGCCGCCTAGTGCCACTTGTGCGCGAATACTAACCGCTTGTGCAGCAGGAAGTTCGAGCCGACTGGCATTGTACAATGGATACCCGACGTTTTGGCTGTTTTGTATCTAACGCAAAGGGGTTGTTTCGGTGAAAATCGCGTTGTGCGACGACGATAGGACGAGCCTCGAAGATACGGAGAAAACGCTTGCGGTGTTCGCCGACAAGCGGGGCTTCGATCTGCAAGTATTCTCGTTCGAATCCGTCGACGCGTTGCTTGCGTCCAATGACTTGCCTTCTTTCAAGCTCGTTTTCATGGATATTGAATTCGAGGGTGAGCCTATGGGAATCGCGGCCGCAGAGCGCATCAACCAAATTGCCCCCGATTGCCGGGTGGTGTACCTCACCAATTACATCCAGTATTCGGTGGATGTGTACCACACCAACCATGTATGGTTCGTGGTGAAAAGCCAGTTCGAGCGCCGCCTTCCCGAGATATTCGAGAAGGTTTCGCGCATTGAGGATGCGAGACGAAGCCAGCTTGTAGTGACCCTGAAAGATGGGTCGGTGCTCAACGTCCTGTGCCGGGACATCCTCTACCTCGAGCGTCGTAAGCGTGTCACGTTCATAACCACAGCAGTCACCACGTACGAAACGCCGGAGAAGCTTGCGGATATTTGTAAAAAGCTGCCGGAAGCCCCCTTCTCCTATTCCCATAATAGCTACGTGGTGAATATGGCGCACATCGCGCAGATACACGCGAACGAGCTCGTATTCAAAAGCGGCCAGACGGCTCCTATAAGCCGCCGTTATGCCAAGCGCTTTCGCGATCGCTATTTCGATTGGGCCGAACAGTGGACGGTGTAGACCTCCAGGCCTTTGCGAATGTTTTCGCGAATAGCATGGTTATTATTTCTGCGGGAGCAGTCTGCGCGTATCTGGGCCTGAACCGGTTCTTTCCGCTGAGAACTGGCTCTATCCGGCTTTTTATAGCGTATTTCCTTGCGAAGGCTGCAATCTGGTCGTTCTACGATGCTGCATTCTTCTTCGGCATCGAAGGGGAAGGGATACGGCTTTTCTGGGTTGTGTTGATGGCCGTGATGAGCATCCTTACGTATGCTGTCGTGTACATAACCTGGGAATCGAGCATCTTGAAGATAGCCTTGGTGGCCTTGCTTGTGGATAGCGTGTCTGGCTTTGTCACCGTTGCCGCGTTGGCTGTTACGAGCATGTTGTTCTCCGGAGAGGTCGTGCTCGACTACATTGGCTATGTGCGCCCGCAAACGTTTGCCTTCGTGGTCTGCCAGATTCTCCTGTTTGTGGTGCTTATTCGGATACTCAGCCCAATAGGGTATTTCATCTGCGATTTCAAGTTTAAGCGGGAACGCTTGTGGACTGCGGTTTTCTTGGTTGCCATCGTGCTGGCTGCATCAACCCGCACGCAGGCTGTTTCCGATTCTGCCGTGGTGTACGTCTTGATGGCGGCCTTTGCCGTGCTGCTGGTCGTGCCCCATGCGTTGTGGCGCGGTCGCATGGCTCGGCGGCAACGTATGCTGCTTGCGCGTGCTCAAGCCCTTGCACGTGCATACGACGATTCGCTCCGAAACCAGGTGAGTTTCCTTTCGGAAAGCAGGCAGTTGCTTGACGAGCTGGCGGATCGAATTGAGTCGGTTGATGCCGACGTGGACGATGCGGACTTGTCTGGGCATATGGATGCCCTGCGAAAATCCTGCGATTCCCTGCGTTACGGGACATACAGCGACAATCCTGCTCTGGACGTGATGCTGGTGTCGTGGGAGAGCCGCTTTGCCACGATGAGTGTGCCGGTGGAATACCGTATTGCGCCCCTGCCGAGGGGCGGAGCGCAGGCAGCGCTTGCAGTGCAGGCGCTGTTCGAGTGGGTGTTTCGGGAGTGCGCTACCCCCGATTCCGCTAAGAAGAAATCCCACGCGGTTCCAGAGGGTCTTATTCTGCGGGTGTTTCACAGCGCGAATCAGCAACTCATTGAATTGCGGATATTGGCTTGGAATGGCCCGCGCTTTCCACGAACGCGTATTTCAGAACGCATGCCGGCGCAGGCTTTGTCGGTGCGTGAGTATAGCGAGGGCACGTGCCGGGTGGTTCGCGTGATCGTCGAGGAGGAGGCATCATGGAGCTCGTGATGACGTCGCTGCTCTTCCTCGTGCTGATTCTGCTTGCGAGTTTTGGCCTGCGGGTTATCGAGGGCATGGAGCGTGAAAACCGTTTAGTCGAGGCGGAGCTTCAGGCATCGCAGCTGTACCGGGAATCACTCGATTCGCGCGTAGAGCAGGTGCGTCGTTACCGTCACGACGCCGATGGCCTGCTACGCGCATTGGAGCAGTCCATCGGACGTTATCCAGATACGTCTGCGCCGGGTTCCACCGTTGTCGACCAGGAACCGAACCTCGGTTTTGGCTCGGGATATTGCCAACTTCCCCTAGCCGATGCCGCCATCCAGTCGAAGCGTCGCCTGTGTGCCGATGCGGGTATCTCGTTTACGCATGAGCTGGCCCCCGACTTCGCTGCCGTGGGGGCGCGTCGGGGCGTGAGCGAGTCCGACCTATGCATCGTGCTGCAAAACCTGCTGGATAACGCCTACGAAGCTAGCTTGGAGGCTAAGGCTGTGGGCGTTGAACCGGCCATGTCGTTGCGCTTGAGCATTCAGGGAAAAGGTGACCTGCGTATTACCGTTACCAACCGCACTGCTTCTGCCGAACCTCCAGAATTCCGCACACGTAAATCAAACCCCCAGCTTCACGGTGTAGGCCTGCAAGTGGTGAACGACATTGCCCGCACTCATGGTGGAAGCTTCACCTCAGATTTCAACCCCGCTACCCAAATCCTGACGATGGCCGTGCGCTTGTAATTCGACCGGGATACCTTACAGGTGGGACATGTTTTTCGTGTAATTGCACACCAATTGTGCCACTGGCTTAAACCATCTGGGACAGCAGACAAGCCATGTGTGCGCAGGGCAAAGAGGAGCCAGCGGTAGGAGGTATCGTAGCAGCAAGAGTGCGCCTTCACAGGAGAAGAGGGGAGAGTGGGGCAGTATGATTCGAATAACAGCTAGCTCTTTATTAAAGCATATGGCCATTATCGTCAGTGTGTTATTGATTGCATCTGCGTTAGCATTGGCGGCTCCAACGTATGATGCAAATAGCAAAGCATACGCGGCTTCATATTCGGTAGCCAGCGAATACGATGGACTACCGTTGAGTACGATTACCAACTGTGTGGCGTTCGCGAAATATAAGGTGCCGTCTATGCCTTCGATGGGCAACACCACAGCGACCAAGCAGGCAAACATTAACAGCTATACACCCCAGGTAGGAGCTATAGCGATCTACGGCTACAATCACGTTTCGTATGTGGAAAGCATAAGTGGCAATACGATTGTCACGCTCAACGGCGGGTTTGTTGGCAACGACGGAAACTTTACTGGCCATATTGAGCGAATATCCGGCACGGCAGCCGAGCTCAACATCGTGGGCTATTGGGTTCCGAGTGGTGGCCAGACTCCTGCTGTTAACAACCCCAATGGATGCCTCGACCACGTATACGGCGGCGATGGCATGATTAAGGTTTCGGGATGGGCCTTCGATCGGGATGATGAGTATGCTAACATCCGCGTTGACGTGTATGTCGGTGGACCCGCGGGAACCGGTGAGCATCCTGGTAATACGGTGGCGAAAAATGTGCGCTCCGATGTGAACAGCGTAATGAAGGTCAAGGGCAACCACGGATTCGAGGCATCCTTCGTAACGAGTAAGCGCGGAACCGTGAAAGTGTATGTGTATGCTATCAATATCGGAAGCGGAAGCAATGTCCTTATTGGGACGAAGGACGTCACCATTACAAATCCGTCGTATGGCTATCTTGACAGCGCTTCCGACGCCGGTGGGGCTGTGCATCTAACTGGGTGGGCGTTCGATAAGGATCACCCTAACACGAGCATCGACGTGCATGTGTACATCGGCGGCCCTGCTGGAGTTGGCGAATGCCATGTCATTAAAGCGAACAAAGCGAGGGATGACGTTAATAGGACTATGGGAATCACGGGCTCCCACGGTTTTGACGCTACAGTGAAGACGAACAAACGGGGAACGGTGCAAGTGTATGCATATGGCATCAGTTTGGATGGCGCGCCGTTGAACAATAATCGCCAGCTTATAAACGTTAAAACGGTTACCGTCACCAATCCGGTACAGGTGACGAAGCAGGCTAATCCCATCGTCGCGAAGGCCAAGCAGTCTACGGTCACGTTCAAGTATGCAAAAGTGAAGAATGCGACCCAATCGGTGCTCCTGTCTAGGCTGATAACGGTCTCGAAAGCTAAGGGTACCGTGACGTATGCGAAGAAAAGTGGCAACAGCAAGATAAGCGTTCGCAACGGCAAGCTTTACGTGAAGAAGGGCTTGAAGAAGGGTACCTACGCCGTGAAAGTGTCTGTGACCGCCAAGGGCAACTCCAGCTACAAGGCGGGCACCAAGGTCGTGTCCTTCAAGGTGAGAGTTAAATAGCGACTTGCGAACCGAAGAGGACTGTCCTCTTTGGTTCAGACTGCGCAGGAAGTTCCACATGCAGCCCGTGTCGAGGCGCGGGCTGCATGTGTTGAAGGTGAAGTAACGACAGTCGGTGCCCTGCGCTCGACACTGCAATCATGCGATGGCCCCACTTGTAGGCTGTACTTCCTGCACACCCTGCATTTGGGGCCATTCCCGTTATGCCGTGGCGCGGGATGCGGCCTTTGCTGCCAGCAAACCCTGCAAGTGGAACCAAGCGGCGGTTCCCGTGGCGCGGGATGCAGCCTTTGCTGCCAGCAAACCCTGCATATGGAACCAGGCAGGGCTCGTGCTCGGGACCGACATTGCGCGAAAGCCCACCGATTTTGAAAATGAGCCAGTTTGCCGAATCATGGGCCTGAGAATAAACGTGGTCTCGTATCATTACCATCGTGATTAACGCCTTTTGAATGGGGGGGGATAAGGTGTGATAAAGGTCGCGGTGTGCGATGACGACGAGCTTCAACGCAAAGAGGCGGTGGCGATGCTGGAGCAATTTGCCAGCAGCTGTCGCCTCGACGTGTGTGTAACGGCATTTGGGTCGCCCGAGGAGTTCCTCGCGGATGGAAATCCGAAGCGGTTCGACGTCGTATTCATGGACATCGAGTTCGACGGGAAGCCCGAGGGCATCGATGCCGTTCGCCGCACCAACGAGCTTGCTCCGAACTGCCAGGTGATTTATCTCACGAACTACCTGCAGTACTCCGTTGACGTATATCGCACCGACCACGTGTGGTTCGTATTGAAGAACCAGCTGAAGGAACGCTTGCCAGAAGTGCTCGAAAAGTTCGAACGCATCGAGGAAACGCGTCGCCAATTCTTCGTGGTTTCCACGCGGGAAAACGGGCTGGCGAAGATTCCCTGCAAGGATATCCTGTACCTCGAACGGCAGACGCGCATATCGCGTATCGTGTGCCGTACGGCGGAATACGAGGCGAGCGACAAGTTATCTGTCCTAATGGAGAAACTGCCGCAGTCGATATTTGCGTTTTGCCACAGCAGTTTTATCGTGAACATGCCCTCCATCGTCGAGCTGCACGACTTCGAAGTGGTCTTGGATAACGGGGAACATCTTCCCATTAGCCGCCGCTATGCGAAGCCGTTCCGCCAGCGCTATTTCGAGTGGGCCGACCAATGGACGGTGTAGGTTCGGCAGCAAGCGCATCTAGGGGAAATCGGAGTGTGTCATGCCGGTAGACCCCTTGGCCTTCGCAAACGTGTTTTTCAACAGCTTGATAATTCTGTTTGCGGGCATTGCTTGCGCCTTCCTGGTGATGAATACGCTTTTCGAGCGACGACATTCGCTTGTGCTGTTCTTTGCGTACTTCATAACGAAGATGCAAGTGGTGGCGCTGTTTGACGTGTTAGCTTTCTTTGGGATGAGCGGGCAAGAACTCCAAACATTTAGCGAGATCCTTATTGCGCTATTTGGAGTGGGATCCTTACCGGTGAACTATTACACCTGGGATGCGAGCGTGGTAAAACTGGGCCTTATCTCTATTGCGGCCGATTTCTTCGTCGGTCTCTCGATGGCCTTCTCTGCTCAATTCCTCTCGTGGGCGTTCGGAGTGGATGTCTTCCAATATGTTGGCTATATCGATCTCCTAACCTTCCTGCAGCCGATGCTGAGCGCGGCTGCGTTTATTGCCATCATGCAATTGTCGAAGCCGGTTTTTCGTGCTATCGCTCAACACGATTTCAGGTATGAAAGGGCTTTTGCGATACCGATACTCGCAAGCATCTTGATTGGCGCGACATCCCGCATAACGATTGGCCGCGACGAGATGCTGTGGCTCTTTGCCGCGCCTCTCGCATTGTCCGCATGCGTTCTGCCCGTCCTCCTGCTGTTCATGTTTTCTGAATGGCGCCGGGTTCGCCGGCAGCGCGAGTATCTCATGCGCACCAGGGAGATTATGGTGGCGTGTGATGAAGAATTGCGAAGTCAGTCGCTGTTCTTGGAGAATAGCCGCACCATGCTCGATGGGCTGCGCAAGCGTATTGAGTGGGTGGGTTCAAGCAGTTCCCGAGGTGATTTGCAGGATCATCTGGACAGTCTTCTTCAAGCATGCGACCGCCTGCGATATGGCACATACAGCGATAACCCGGCGCTCGATGTAGTGCTGATGGATTATGAACGGCGGTTCAGCGAGATGGGTTTGCGGGCGAAATACCGCGTTTCGCCGCTGGATAGCGAAGGCGAGCGAGTGGCGCTTGCGGCCCAAGCTCTTCTGGACTGGGCGTATCGGGTTTGCGCCCGAAGTGCCAGTGCCTCCAGCACGCGGAGTCGGGAACTCCCGGCCGCCCCGACCGTGGGATTCCGGGCGTTTCGGCGGGTGAACCAGGTCTTTCTCGAGGCGAAGGTTTCGCTCGGTGGTGGGCGCGTGCCGTATATGCGCGTATCCGACCGATTGCCTATGGCGGGCGTCGTACGCAGGTGGAGAGACGGCGATACGCTTGGCATTCGATTGCTGCTCGAGGAGGTTGATGCGTGATGTATGTCACGATAGTCATCGTTTCGGCATTGGTGCTCGTTCTGCTTGGCGTCGGGATGCGCATCGTGTGGAGCGTGGAGTTGGAAAACCGCATGACCGAGGCCGAAATCGAATCGTCCCGCAGGTATCAGGCCATGTTGGGCGACCGCGTCGAGCAGGTGCGTCGTTACCGGCACGACGCGGATGCCCTGCTTCGCGCAATCGAGCGGGCGACTGGATTTGGCGCTGGGCAATTCCCGCTTTCACAGTCGGCCCTCGAGCTGCAGCGCGACCGATGCGAGCAGGTTGGAATTCCCTTTATCGTCGAAACCGAAGACGTCTCGCAAGCGCTCATCGCGCGTGGGATGAGCGACTCCGACCTGTGCCTTGTCCTGCAAAACCTGCTGGACAATGCATTTGAGGCCACCGTGGCGATGGGCGAAGGCGCTCTTCCGGCAGAAGAGCGAAAGATCGTGCTCCGTGTGGCCGGTGAAAAGTTGGGTGGGACGACCATCGAGGTGCAAAACCGCACAGCAGGCGATACCCTGCCGGCTTTCCGCACGAACAAGGACAATCCGGAATTCCACGGCGTGGGCGTGCAGGTGGTGGCCGACATCGCCTCCAAGCATGGCGGTGAACTCATCCCGAGCTTCGATCCCGAAACGCGCACCCTGACCATGGCAGTTCGCCTGAAGCCGTAAGGGGCTGCGATGCCAGTGGATCCCTTGGCTTTTGCCAGCGCATTTACCAACAGCCTGCTTACCATGTTAGCGAGCGTAATGTGCGGCTACCTTACATTCAGAGCGTTTCTCCGCCCGCGGCATTCCCTCGCGTTGTTCTTCGGGTTCTTCTTGCTGAAGGTGCTAACTATCTCGCTTTTTGACACGCTTGGGTTTCTCGGGATTGCCGGTGGGGATGTGTCTGCCTTGGGCGAGGCGCTTATCGCCTTGTTCGGCTTATGCGTGTACATCGTTTTGTACTATAGTTGGGATACCAGCTTTGAGAAAGTGGCCCTGTTCGGCATTTTGGCGGATCTACTTACGGGTATCGCCTTAGCCATATCGTTTTCAATTTGCTCGTGGGTGTCGAACGGGCAAGTAGCGTTTGGCTATGTTGGTTATCTCGAGCCCATAAGCTTCGTTCGCCCAGTGCTGGTCGCTGCCTTTTTCTGGGTCTTGCTCCAGGTGATAAAGCCAATCGGCCGAGTCTTTGCCAAGCATGATTTCAAGCATAGATTCCCGCTTGTCGCCCTCGTTCTCGTAAACGTTGTTGTTTCTGTTACCAGTCGTTTGGTGGCTCCGGCGGATTCCCTGGGCCTGCTCTATGGCCCCTTGTTCTTAACCTTTTTCCTGGTGCCCGTGCTCGCCCTCTTTGTCGTTTTCGAATGGCGTCGGGTTCGGGCGCGACGCAATTATCTCGAACAATCGAAAGCCATTATGGCGGCGTGCGATGAAGCGCTGCGGAGCCAATCTGCGTTCTTGGCGCAAAGTCGTGCCGAACTCGATGGGCTATCTGCCCGCATCGAGCGCGTGGAGGCGCAGGAGCGCCGGGGAGACCTCCGGCAGCACCTCGATAGCCTGCTTTCCGCGTGCGACCACCTGCGCTTTGGAACCTACAGCGACAACCCGGCGCTCGACGTGGTGCTCTTAAGCTACGAGCGACGTTTTGCCGAGGTGGGCTTACCGGTGAACTACCGTATATCGCCTTTGGGCGATGGGGGAGAGCGGGTCGCGCTTGCTGCCCAATCGCTTCTGGATTGGGCGCTACAGGTGTGCATCCGCAGCGCTGGTGGTTTCGCTCGAGAGGAAGGTACTGGAGGTTCCCCGGGAGTGTATTTTCGGGCATTTCGGCATGCAGATCGGCTGTTTCTCGAGGTTAAGGTTTTCGCTGGCGGCAAGCTGATACCCCATATACGCCAGTCGGACCGTGTGCCCATAACGGGCATCCTGGTCGATGAGCGACGCGAGGGAAATACGCTGGGTGTCCGGATGCTCGTGGGGGAGGACAAGGCATAGAGCATCCTTGCAATGACGGTTTCAAAAAGTCCTAAACCCGGATGTCCCTGTTCACGACTCGGTTATAGCGTACAATAGCAGTAACTTATAACAGGTCGTTCTTGCCGAGGGGGTCCACCATGTTGAAGGAATCCAGGATTAACGCGCAAGTTGCCGGTGAGGGGTATCGCGTCATCTGCAAGGATGAAGTGCTTTCCACGAATGAGCTGGTAAAAGATGCCATTCGGAAGGGTGAACGCGAAGGGCTTGTAGTTACCGCTCTCGCACAGGGGAGCGGGTATGGACGCACGGGCCATACGTGGAAGAGCCCGCTTGGCGGCTTGTATTTCTCCATCCTGCTTCGCCCAGGCGTCCCGCTGGAACAGTTGCCGACGCTGAGCCAGGTGTGCTCCTATGCGATTCGCGAGGCCTTGGGCGATTTGGATGTCTCGCTGTCCGAGCGCGTGCGCATCAAGTGGCCGAACGACGTGATGTGCGATGGCAAGAAACTCTGCGGTGTATCGCTCGAGAACATCAACGGCGCGGTGTGCGCGGGTATCGGAGTGAACGTGTTCCAACCGCTGAATTACCAGGACCGCCTTGTCGGCGGCAAGTACACGCCCGCTTACATCAGCGAGCTCTGCAACTGGGGCGTTATGCCCGGCATCGATGCCCGTGGTATGTCGACGGCTCAGTCGCTCATCATGGAGCAGGTGCTCGTGAACATCCTCATGCGTTTCGGCGCGGTGTACCAGCAGTGGCGTGCGGGCGGCTTCCAGGCTATCCGCGAGGATTACCTGGCACGCATGGACTTGCTGGGCCAAGAGGTGACGGTCGAGAACCTCGCAGGCGACTTCTTCGCTGCCGGTAAGGTTGTGAACGTGAACGAGATGGGGCAGCTCGTCTTGAAGGATGCCGCAAGCAACTACTATGCGGTCTCTGCGGGCGAGGTGCATCTGCGTTAGCGTGCGTTTTGACCGATAGGGTCTGTTTTTCGTACGGAATGAGTCGAATACCCCAGAGGTATTCGACTCATTTTGCATTTGGGGGATTAGGTGCAGGTTGGTGCTCGCACGATGAAATGCGCTGCTAGCTGCTATCATAAGCGGTTAACTCAGTAGAAAGGGGAAAAGGTGCCGAAGATCGCAGCTGAAAAGCGCATGCGCGTGGTGGCTTGGGCCGCCGTTGCATGCCTGTTGGCTGTTATCGCCCTCCTCTCCCTGAACGCGTATGCCGTTGAGGGCGCGTCCTCAAGCTCCACGGCTGCCAGCGCATCTGCCTCGGCTTCGACCGCTTCTGCGCTGGCATCTACTGCCAAGGAGGATGCCAAGTCCACCGAGAAGAAGGGCGCCGAGTCCACTGAGAAGGGCGATGCGGCTTCCAAGGTGAATGAATCCGACGCATCCGATGGTTCTGAAGCTGAAGAGGAGTCAGCGGTTGCGCGGGCCCTTTCCCGCAACGCTACTGCCGATGTTATCGAATTCAAGGATGTAAGCGGAGTATCCGCCGATTCAGCGGGCTCGGTGTTCACCTTCGTCGGACCGCTTATAAGCACGGAAATAGGCGGCGACCTCTACTGGGTGGGTGATCCGCTGAAACTGGCCAATAGCCGAGTAGGCAATGACGTGATGGGCGCAGGTTTCAATTCGGAGTTCACGAACGCCGCTATCAACGGTGACGTGCGCTTGTTGGCTCAGCGTGCCAGGATGCAGAATGCGATCATCCAAGGTAATGTCGACTTGCTTGGGCTTGAAATCAATATCGATAGGCGAAGTGCGGCACGTGGCTACTATTGCGGCGGCGGTGCCATCCACTTCGAGGGCACCTCGAATCGCTTCATCGCCTATGGTCAATCCGTTTACTTCGATGGCGTGGTTGAAGGCGATGTGACGCTTTCCGCCCAGGATATCTACATCGGCCCGAACGCGCGCATCACGGGTTTGCTCGATATTCGCTCTGGTCAGAACCTCGCGACGCTCGACATCCCCGCGAGTGCGCAGATAGGGCGGATCGATACAAACCTCGATCATCCCAACACCATCGACCAGATTACGCAGATTCGCGCTGCTATCGCACCGTACTTCCAGGTGGGAAGCATGCTCTTCCTCGTGGTGTCGTTTATCTTGCTCGGGCTTGCCAGCCTTTGGGGTTTCGGGCATAAGCTTACCGAAGCCGACCGCCTCGTGCATCGGTATCCGCTTGCGATGCTGGTGCTGGGAACGATTGCGATTCTTTTCGCCTTCGTCATCGTCATGCTGGGCGCCGTGCTCATCTTCACCATTCCGCTTTCGATAATCGTGGCCTTGGCCTTTGGAATCGCGTTCATCTACTGCGTCCCGTTCACCGGCGCCTCCATTGCGCTGCGCTTGCGCGACCGGATTCGTCCGACACTTTGCGTCATCCTGGGCTGCGGTATCGGCGCTGCGCTGTTGTTCGTTCCCTATGTGAACGCGGGCGTTATGGTGGCGTCCATGCTCTATTTCGTGGGCTATATGGTGAACATCATGATGTTCGGCCACGACTCCGAGCACGATTCCTCGTTCCATGCCCGCCAAGCCGATGAAGATGCCCCCAGCGGTAAGGCAAGCGGCATCCTCCCGGTTGTGGTGACCGTTCCGGACGATTCCCAGTAGCCG
>JAUNCA010000181.1 GCA_030526775.1 Coriobacteriia bacterium
AGGGACTGTCCCTTTTTATGCAATTTACGCGCCTTGGCGTTGCGCGAGCAAGACGGCGAAGAAGATGAGGGCAAAGCCGAAAACGAGCTGCACGGTGAGTACCTCGCCGAAGAACAGCACGCTCGATATCGCGCAGAAGACGCTTTCGAGAGAGCACAGGATTCCCGCTTCAGCAGGGGGAATGTGGGCTTGTGCGAGATTCTGTGCGATGGCGCCGAACGAGGCCGAGAGCAACACGATGTAGGCGAGCGCGCCGATGAGTAGGGGGTTCGCAAACATTTCGGCGGTTGGAAGCGGATCCACGAACAGCGCGAACAGCGCGGCGAGTGCGCCGGCGGTGAATTGCTGCACCACGGTTACCGTTAGCACGTCGTTATCCCGCATCATGATGCCGATGGAAACGATTTCCGCACCGTAAGTGAACGCCGACAGGATGCTCATCGCATCGCCCGGGCTAACGGAAAACCCTTCTTGCAACGAGACGAAACCGATGCCGACCACGCAAATAGCGGCGGCGATGAAAACCCGCTTCGCCGGGCGACGGCGGGCTATGGCCCACCAGATGAAGGGGACGGTGATGCAATAGCAGGTGCTGAGAAATGCGTTCTTCGATGGCGTGGTGAGCCCGAGGCCGATGAACTGCGTCCAGAATCCGAGGAACGAAAACACCCCGATAATCAAACCCGCCCGCAGGGTTTTACGGTCGATGTGCTTCCTGACGTGCGGAAACAGCACGATTAAAAGCACAAGCCCCGAAAACACGAACCGGATACACGTGAACCAGGTGGCCCCCACGATACCGATAGCGTATTTACCGATACCGAAGCCGAGTCCCCACACCATGGTGGCGACGACGAGCAAGGCACGATATGCCCCATCTGGTATGTTCCTCTCACTGGCTCCCATAGCGCCCTATGGTACACCCCTTTCCCGCAGGACTTCACCCAACCATCGATGGGCGGAATTGCATAAAAAGGGACTGTCCCTTTTTATGCAAAGGAGAGGGCTCCCGTGGGAGCCCTCCGGTGCGATCTGCTTGTCGTGATGCGTTACGCCTTGTTGCGGGCCAGATCGTAGTCGATGTAGCAGATGTGGGTCTCGAGGTACTCTTCGAGGCCGCGCTCGCCGTCCTCGCCGCCGATGCCGGAGCCGCGCACGCCCTGATGGAAGCCCTGGAAGGCTTCGAAGTGCTCGCGGTTCACATAGGTCTCGCCGAACTTGATCTCGTTCATGGCGCGCATGACCGTGTCGTAGTCGGTGGTGTAGATGGAGCTGGTCAGGCCATACTCGCAGTCGTTCGCGAGCTCGATGACCTCGTCGAAGGTCTTGAAGGAGGTAATCGGCAGAACCGGGCCGAAGATTTCTTCCTTCATGATGCGGGACTCGTGAGTGACGCCCGTCACCACGGTGGGCTCATAGTAGAAGCCCTTGCCATCGACGGTGGCCTTCTTGCCGCCGCACTCGATGGTCGCGCCCTCTGCGATGGCAGACTGAACGAGTTCGTCCACGTGCTCCTGCTGGCCCTTGTTTACCAGCGGGCCCATGTCGAATGCGCCGCCGAGGCCGGGGCCATAGGTGGTCTGCTCCATGCGGGCGACCATCTTCTTCACGAACTCGTCGTAGATGCCCTCCTGGACATACACGCGCTCGGCGCAGTTGCAGGCCTGGCCCGTGTTGATGATGCGGGAGTCGTACACCCACTGGATGGTCTTGTCGAGGTCGCAGTCGTTCATGACGATGACCGGGGCCTTGCCGCCGAGCTCGAGGGAGACCTTGGTGACGTTCTGGGCGGCAGCTTCCATGACCTTCTTGCCGGCCGGGGTGGAGCCGGTGAGGGTGACGATGCCGACCTTCGGGTTCTTGGCCATTGCATTGCCGGTGAGCGCACCGGAGCCGGTGATGACGTTGATGACGCCCTTCGGCAGGCTGGACTCGGAGACCATCTTGGCGAACTCATAGGCGCCGTTCGGGCAGTCAGACGATGCCTTCAACACGACGGTGCAGCCGGCGATGAGGGCCGGGGCGACCTTGCGGCCGATGAGGAACAGCGGGAAGTTCCACGGCATAATCTGCGCGGCAACGCCGATGGGCATCTTGTAGAGCAGGATGTTCTCGTTCGGGCGGTCGGACGGGATGATCTCGCCGAGCATATGGCGGGCCTGCGCCGCGAAGTACTGCAGGTAGGCGGCCAGCCAGCCGGCCTCGTCCATGGACTGTGCGAGCGGCTTGCCCATTTCCTCGGTGTTGATGCGGGCGAAGACCTCCTGGCGCTCCTGAATCATGCGCACGAGCTCCATGAGGTAGTTCGCGCGCTCGATGGGCGGAACCTTCTCCCAGGACTTCTGAGCCTCGTAGGCAGCGTCAATCGCAGCCTCGACGTCGGCTTCGGTGGCCATGGGGAACTCGTTGATGACTTCCTCGGTCGCGGGATTGATATTCTGCTTCATCTCGCGATCGCCGTTGTCAAGGAATTCTCCGTTGATGAATAGCTTGACTGTTTCCATGAATACCTCCTAGACGAAGTGTTCCGGGCGCAAGCGCTCTCGCACGCGCCACATTTTGCACCTTCCACGATACCAGTATTCAGGGGTTTTGTGGGTACGCTTACCGGACAATCGCGCTTGTTTATGGAAAAGAATTTCCGGCGAAAGACAAGGCCGCGAAGCTGTCAAAAAGCAGGAAACCCGCCGATGACGGCGGGTTTCCTGGAGATAAGGAGACGAATGCCAGATGCCTAGATCTGGTCGAAGGCTTGCTCGAGGTCCCAGATGATATCCGCAGCGGCCTCGGTGCCGATGGAAAGGCGGATTGTGCTCGGGGTGATGCCCGCGGCGGCCAGCTCGTCGGGGCTCATCTCGGAATGCGTGGTGGTGTAGGGATGCACCACGAGGCTCTTCACGTCCGCGACGTTCGCGAGCAGGCTGAACAGCTGCAGGCTGTCTATGAACTTGAAGGCGGTGTCCTGGTCGCCTGCAATCTCGAAGGTGAAGATTGACGCGCCGCCGTTCGGGAAGTACTTCAGGTAGCGCTCGTGCTGCGGATGCTCGGGCAGCGACGGATGGTTGACCTTGGCGACCTTTGGGTGGTTCGCCAGGAACTCCACAACCTTCTTCGTGTTCTCGATGTGGCGGTCGAGGCGCAGTGCCAGCGTTTCGGTGCCTTGCAGCAGCAGGAATGCGTTGAATGGCGAGATGCAGCTGCCTGTGTCGCGCAGCAGGATAGCGCGGATGTAGGTGACGAACGCGGCGGGCCCGGCGGCAGCCGTGAAGGGCACGCCGTAACTCGGGTTCGTTTCGGTGAACTGGGGATACGTGCCTGCGGCCTCCCAGTCGAACTTTCCGCCGTCAACGATGACGCCGCCGAGCGTGGTGCCGTGGCCGCCGATGAACTTCGTGGCCGAATGCACGACGATGTCGGCGCCGTGCTCGAGCGGGCGGAACAGGTAGGGCGTGCCGAAGGTGTTGTCGACGGCAACCGGCACGTTGTGGGCGTGGGCGATCTCAGAGATGGCTTCCACATCGGGTATGTCGGAATGCGGGTTACCCAAAGTCTCGATGAAGACGAGGCGCGTGTTATCGCGGAATGCTGCTTTGTACTCGTCGAGGTTGTGGATGTCGACGAACGTGGTCTCGATGCCGAATGCGGCCAGCGTGTACTCCAGGAGGTTCACCGTGCCGCCGTAGATGGTCTTCTGGGCCACGACATGGCTTCCGGCCTGGGCAATCGCCTGCACCGTATAGGTGATGGCCGCCGCGCCCGAGGCCACGGCGAGTCCGGCGACACCGCCCTCGAGGGCGGCGATGCGGTCTTC
>JAUNCA010000182.1 GCA_030526775.1 Coriobacteriia bacterium
TGCTCGCCGGCCTGCCAGGCTAAACCGCCGATAACGGCTACAAGTGCGATGGCAGCGGCAGCGAGCCCCAGGCCGAATTTGCGCTTGCGCGTGCGTTCTCGCTGGCGTAGTTCGTCGTATCCGCAGCCCGCGATGGCCGCGATGATGCGCAGCTTCTCGTCGTTGAAGCGGCTGGCGGCGGCGGGCCGCATGTCGGCGGCAAGGGGCTCGGTCGGGGCGTTTCGGGTGGTGCCGTCCGGGTTCACGCGGATGCAGCTGCGGAGGGCCACGGGCATGCTTTCCGCTGAAGCGCCCTCGGCGAGCACGGCGAACACTCGGTCGCGACCGTGGAAGGATGCGAACAGCTCGATCTCCTGTGCGACCCAGCGGCTTTCCGGCGTGGTAGGCGAGCATACGACTACCAAGGTTCGCGAATGCCGTAAGGCATTGCGGATGGCGGTGGGCAGCGACCCCGTGGCCGGGAGCTCGTCCTGGTCGCGGAATACCCGCCCGAGCTGGGGAGCGCCATACTTCGCCGCAACCGATGTGGGCAGCCGGTAGCTCTCAATGGCGCGATGCAGCTTGACGGCAACTTCGGTGTCGGGCGAGCGGTGCCGATAGCTGATGAACGCCGCATAGTCCATCGTGTCGCATTCGGGCACGTCGGGCTGTCGCGCACCGCACTGCGGGCAATACGCGGCGTTATCGATAAGCGCGCTATGGCAAGAAATGCAATCCATAGGAAAATGGTACCGCAACAGGGGCTTTTGCGAACGATGGGCCGCGTGGTGCGGGGCTAGAACTTCAGCAGCTCTTCCAGGCTCACGTCGAGCCCCTGCGCAATGCGCGCGAGCGTGTCGATGGTGGGGTTGCCCTTGCCCGCTTCGATGCGGTTGAGCGTAACGCGGTCTAGCTCGAGGACCAACGCGAACTTGCGCTGCGACATCCCGCGTTCAGAGCGCAGCTGAGCAATGCGAATCCCCAGGTCGCGCTTGAAATCAATATATGTTGCGGGGTCGTAAGCCATGTGAATAGCCTAGTTCCCCCCGATTGGGCAATGGTAGGGATTATACTACCGATTTCTTTCAGCGTCGGTAAAGGCGCGGGCTCATTTGCCAGTGCTTAATCGCTAGCGGCAATTCGGCGGGCGAAGTCCAGGCAACGGTCGATGTTGTCGGGTGCTTTAATGCGGGGGTCGCCGTGGGTTGCGTTGTCGAACAGCTCGAGCTTCGCGCGGTTGGGATCGCAGACGTCGCAGACGCGCTTCCACATGGCCACCGATTGCGTGAAGGGGATGATCGGGTCGGCGCAACCGTGTTGGAAAAGCGCTGGCGGAAAGGTGGTATCTACATACTCGATAGGGCTAGCCGCCAGTGCGGCATTCGGGTTGAACCGGGGTATGCAACCGATGGCGATAGCTTGCATGGTGGGCAGCCCCGTGGCGGTTGCATCGTCGAAGGCGCCGGGCTCGAGCCAGCGGATGTTCTCGTCGGGTGGGAGGGCGTCGCACAGGTCGAGCTGTAGCATGTCGACCGGTGCGTACCAGCTGATGAGCCCCTGTACCGCGCTCGACTGTTCTGCGTTGCCCAAAGCAAGGTCGTCGACCAGCCCGGGATGAGATCCGGTTGCGGCAACCATGTTCGCGACATGCCCGCCGGAGGAATTGCCCCACAAGACGATGCAATTGGCAGCGAGTCGTAACTCGCTTGCGTGTGCGCGTAGGTAGCGGATGGCCGCCTTCACATCGTGCACCATGGCGGGCAGCGGCGCATCGGTTGCAAAACGATACTCGATGCTTGCCAGCGCAAATCCTTGGGACAGACAGCGGAACACGCACTCCATCGTGGTGCCGCGCTTGCTGCCACTGCACCATCCACCGCCGTGCACGAGCGCGATGAGCGGGAAGGGGCCATCGCCCTCGGCGGGCAGGTACAGGTCGAGCGTCTGCGCGGGGCTGAGATCCGCGTAGCGCAGGTCCTCCCAGCGATGTGGGAACCTCGTGATGTCGATGACCTTGCCTGTGTAATTGCCGTACGCCATGGGTGCCCTTTCCGCTTGGAAGTCCTAGGGCAATGGTAGCAGTGTTTGGGTGGCGGAGATTACTGAGTCGGCCGCTGCAACGTTGCTAGTTATAGCATCATTGGTGCTAGGGCTTGTTCTTAAACATGCTCACACATGGGGATGCCATTGCAAATTCGGATCACCACCCTCTCTCAAATGGTAGGATATAAGCAACCATATCTTAGGCGGTAATTGTAGCTGGGAAATGAACATGGGTTACGAGGCCCGTATATTTGGACTATTGCCCAATGAGCGGGATGCCGCGCCAATACACTACTGCACGATAAGGTGGTGTAGAACTGGGAGGGTTCTATGGTCGATATAGAAAAACCTGCGCGTTCGATTGGTGGCGCTATCGGCGTGGCTGTTCTTTGCGATGCATGCATGATCATAGGCATTAACGTGGCGCTTGCCATGATGTATGGAGTCTATGGTAGCCGTGGGGGTCTCCTTCCTCTGGCGATAAGCATTGTTTTTGCTGTCATATGGAAAAGCGGGACCAAAAGCGTTGGCTTTTTCGCGATTCTTTCCTTCGCAATTGGAGCCGCGATTGTGTTTGCCCTCGGGGTTTTCGCTCAGTCGCTCTGAGCGTCTTGCCACCTTAAGGCTCCTTGTAGTTAAGGCTTTGTATGCGGTCCGATTTGCAACGTACATGCTCTTCCGAGTGGCTTGCTATGTGCGTTGTGGATTGGGGCGGGCGCTGGTGAGGGAACCAACATCCTATAGGCGTTCATGATGGAAGGCGGTGTGCTATGAGCAATGCGATTGTGGGAACCTGGAGGGCGGTTGCGCGAGAGGCGACGCTCGGAGTCACTCCCCGGAGACCCTTGAAACCAGGCCAGATTGCGGATCTTGTGATTCGGGAAGGCGGAACTGGATACGCAATCAAAAAGAAGCTGTTCGGCGAAAACAGGGAAACGCTCATATGGGAGCAAGTCGACTCTGCCGGATACATTATTGAGCTGCCCGAGGCGGGACTCGTGTTGGCCGCAATTTGTATGGGCTCGGAGTTGATTACGAAATGGAATTCCAGCCTGAAGAGCATTGACGGCATGGGGATCTTTTATCAGCGCGCATGAATTCCGATTGCCGCGTCTTTGTTGCTGGGGACGTTTGGGACGAAAGGGACATGGCTAGGTTTCAGAAGATGCTCGTTCTGCCAGAGCAGGCGGGAGATTACATGGCAGGCAATAGCGGCATGAACAGTGTGAGGCAATTTGCAGATGTCGGTTTTACTACCAGCTGTAGATGATGCGATAAGGAGGAAGAGAATGGGTATTCTTGGAAACGTGCTTGCGGCGAAGCAGGCAAAGAAGGTGTCTGGCGCTTTTAGCCAGGCTTTCAGGGAGCAATACGGCGCATATCCGCCCCTTGCAGCAACAGAAGCCATTCAATCTGCTGCCGCAATCATCCTTTCCTTTTCTGGCACAGGCCGCGAAAGGCTGGGCGCAGAAAGATTGGCTGCATGTCTTGACGACTACTGCAACCAGTTTCCCGGTGATGAAGATAAAACTGCTGCAGGATTGATTTGCATTGCCTCTATTTGCATGACATCAAGAGGTACTGTTGCTTTTGGCTACACCTGGGCCGCTGATGTTGTTGCGGCGGCCATAATGATAAGATGCCCCTCGTATACTCCGTTTTAGGTTGTTAGCCCAACACCGCGAGCGCAATCGATCAATTGATGGATTTGATTAAGCGTGTTTTCAAGATAATGGGGAAGCACGCACGCTTGCGCGTGCTTCCATCGTGAATCTTTACTTGCTCTTC
>JAUNCA010000183.1 GCA_030526775.1 Coriobacteriia bacterium
CCCGCCGCCAGTGGGAAGTACGACCATGGTGCTGTAGCTGTCGAGCTTCTTGTCTAGCAAGCTGAGGTTGTTCATGGCGTCAATCTGGTGCTGGAACGGCGTCCGTGGATTGGCGCCTTTCTTCTGATGCACGCGGCCGGACGATTTGACTTCGACGCTGATTGGTTCGGTGCTCATGATCGGACCCCCTGTACATCGCGATGCGGATGTGGTGCTAGCGTTTATGGTTCGCTTTATACGTATTGTACCTGTTGTATAGGGGCATAGCCGCGCGCGGGTTTAGGCGCTTGGGTTGTCGGCGGTTTCATGAATAGACCGCCTCACTTTTTGCCGCATGGATTGCTCGGCGATTCCATATGTAGGCTTAGGTTTAATCACGACTGACCCCGTCAAGCGCTACCACAACCTCTTTATCGTCAAAGACAAAATCATCGCTAATCACCATGAGTTGCTATACTTACTCACAGGAAACTATTACACATAGAAGATTTCCTTCATTTTTGTCGACGCACAGATAGGGGAGCGGTCATGGGATTGTTTGGCAAAGGAAAAAGAACCGAAAAGAAGTTTACACAGTTGATGTCGGATGCCCTCAAAGATGGCAGTTCTGCTGCAGGTAAAGCCATGGCAGATCGCAAGAAGGAAAAGAGGAATAAGAAGAAGCCCTTCCGATTCTAAAATCCACATAGTCAAGTGCATTAAACGGATCTGAGAAAGAGGTGGCTACCATGCAAATGTGTCCTGATTGCGGCAGAGTCTATGATGAGTCTGAATATGCGAAATGCCCTCGTTGCTATGATGATTATGGTTACCAAGAAGTCGTATATATAGTCACGGATGACGATGGCAAAGCGCTAGAGCTTTCGAAAGATGAGTTCGAGGAATTCAAGCGGACTCACCCAGGATATATTTAGGAATCGTCGTTCGCTAAAACGAATCAAACCCACGATGCGCGAGCGCTAATGCCCAAACCTCACGCATCGTGGGCTTTCGTCTTCGAGCCCAGCTTCATTCCTTTAAACTTCCCGTAAACCGCAA
The DNA here is from genome assembly GCA_030526775.1 of Coriobacteriia bacterium. Taxonomy (GTDB): domain Bacteria; phylum Actinomycetota; class Coriobacteriia; order Coriobacteriales; family Eggerthellaceae; genus UMGS1519. Next base: position 1,039 of record JAUNCA010000183.1, read on the forward strand.
GTTCCGTTATCGCATCTTGCCTCTCCCCTGGCAAACCCTCATGGCCGGGTGAATGGACCGCCTATGCACCGCATACACCCGCCCGAACCCATCAGTATCCCGATAGTCATAAAACTCCCCCACAGCCGACATCCACTCATGCCAATTGCGAATGTAAGGCTCCATAGCCTCCAGGGGAAGCACAAACCCCAACGACCGCAGGTACTCCCTTACCCCCTCCGGCACCCAATACTCAACCTCGAATTCCTTACCCATACCTAAGCTCCTTTCATGACGAAACCTGATTAATGGCGAAGAAGAAAACGCCCCGAATGCCACAAGCATCCGCCCGCGTCACAGCCCAAAAGGGAAACCCATTGGCAGATAGGGAGATTTGCTATTATCGAAATGCTTCGTCACCAGCAGTATCGGGGGGTGCACCATGCCGGGAACAGTGCACCAGTTAGGGCGCAACACGAAAACTGGTTGATTCTGCATCGAACGTGAACTTGTGAACGATGGCAGCGACGTCAGGGAGCTCGCAGCCGCCGTTTTTCAGGTCAAATCCGTTCACAAGCTGGATAATGGTGCAGATTCGCGCTGCCCAGTCGGCTTGGAGCCATTCATAAGCTTCATTCTCGTGCACGAAACGGCCTTTCTCGTGCCGCAAGGCAGCCGAGGCCGCATCTTATCGCGCTTTCACAAGATTCCCTACCAACCGTAAAGAAGGCGGCTTGCGTTGCGCAGGCATCGCAACCATGCGTTCCGCCCACGACCACGACGGCTACATCCTAGCCGCCAGCTCCTTCTTCACCTTCCCCAGATCGCTGCACGTGAGGAGCGGGATGAGGGCGTTTATCTCCTCGACTCCCCTGTCCCACCACCTGAACGCGAGCAGCAGGTCGATGAGCTCGTCGTCGAAACGCTTGCGCAGGACCCTGGCGGGGTTGCCGACGACTATGGTGTAGGGGTCGACGTCGCTCGCCACGACGCTGTTGGTGCCGATGATGGCGCCGTCGCCGACGTGGACGCCTGGCATGATGACAGCGTTCTGGCCTATCCAGACGTCGTTCCCGATGACGGTGTCGCCCTTCAGCGGCATGTCCTCGGGCGCCGGCGGGTCCATATCCCAGCCCTCGAGCGTGTAGAACGGGAACGTCGATACGGCGTTCATCTGGTGGTTGGCCCCGTTCATCACGAACTCGACGCCCGCGGCTATCTGGCAGAACTTGCCGATGACGAGCCTGTCGCCGTTCCACTCGTAGTGGTGGGTTACGTGGCTCTCGAACTCGGAGTCGGCGATGTAGGTGAAGTCGCCGACGATGATGTTGGGGTTCGTGATGGTCGGCTTCACGTAGATCTCGTTCTCGTACCCCGCAATCGGGTGGATGGTGTTCGGGTCCGGCATCTTCCCGTTCTTCATCTGGCCCGCCCTCCTTACAACTCGTCGGCTTCCAGCAGCTGCCCGGGAAACACGGTCTTGTACGAGCGTATCCGCTGCTTCACGAGCACAGGCTCCAACAGGCCGTTTGCCGCCAGAGCCGCGCTCCAGTTGATGATCGTGCGGTTGCTCACCCCAAAAACGCGCGCCATATCCACGGGTGTGAACGATTCGACCCCTTGCTCCACCAGATGCTCGTAGAATGCACGCACCCGCGGCTTCAGATGCGAAAGCGATGCCGCAGCCGCCTCCGATGTCGCCGCCGATGCCAAATCTGATGCCTTTCGAGCGTACAGCTCTACCATGCGAAGGAAGTACTCCATCCAAATCTCCGGATGCGGGGGGTCGCATCGGCCCTGATAGTACAGCGCGGGCAAGCCCATTTGCAGCGAACGATAGTATTCGGACGCATCGTAGGCGAAGTATTCATCCAAGGAGCCTATACCACCGAAGCCGAATCCGGAAAGCCCGAGGTAATAGCCGCTCATGATGCGCGCGGTGCGGCCGTTGCCATCCTCGAACGGATGGATGGTCACCAACTGGTAGTGGATCACGCCGGCTTTCACCAACGGGTGGTCATCCGATTCCTCCACGTAGCGTACGAGCTCGTCGAGCAGCGGCTCTACCTCGGAAGCCTCGGGCGGGATGTATTCGGGGCGGCCTGTCTGGGAATCGTACACCGCGAACAGCACCCCTGGCGGCATGGGGCCGCGCAAGCCGGTCTTTTCCGCGGACTCGCCCTTCACGATAAGCCTCTGCACCTCCAGCACCAACGCCTTGCTGAACGGCCTGCCCTCCGCCAGGCACTCGTCAAGCATCTCGAGAGCCAGGTAGTAGTTGCGTATCTCCTCTTCCGGTTTAAGGAAATGCCTGCTTGTGCTTTCAATGGCCTCGTTCGCCTGCGCCTCGCTAAGCGGGTTGCCCTCTATCGCGTTAGAGGCGAACGTGCTTTTCTTCCGAGATATTTTCCTCAACCGCGCAGAAACCGACACCGGTATCGTATCGCCTGCGAATCTCAGCTTGCAGGATTCAATCGCCACAATGCGCCTGAGCATCTCGTTCGTTATGGAGATCGAGATCATACGTTAGCCTCCAGCTTTAGTGAACCGGTGATTTCACTATTATTTCACTATTTTGCATTACCGGCAATTGCCGCAAACACTCTTATCCGTTATTAGACGTAGCGTCATCTCGCTATCGAGACGCCCGATGTCCCTTCGAAACGGCTCAGCACTGGCAGAACAGTCAGGGTCGCATACTCCTGCTTTGCCGTATGACCGTATAATGATGATAGGGAGAACATTCCTTTGACCCATCCAGGGA
>JAUNCA010000184.1 GCA_030526775.1 Coriobacteriia bacterium
GCGATGACCCTCGATGGCAAAATCGCCACGCATTCGGGAGACAGCCAGTGGGTGTCCTGCGAGGAATCGCGGGCCGACACGCATTTGCTGCGGCATCGATTGGCGGCCATCATGGTGGGCATCAACACTGTGCTCGCCGACGACCCGATGCTCACCGCGCGCTGCGAATTCCCCACCAACCAGCCGCTGCGCGTGGTGGTGGACGGCAAGCTGCGCATTCCGCACGATTGCAAGCTCGTGCAGACGGCAAACGAGGTTCCCGTGCTCGTCGCGACGGCGGTTGCGCAGGCGGGCGATCGCGCTGAGGAGCTGCGCGCGTTAGGCGTGGACGTTGTGAGCCTGCCGCGTCCCGATGGCGAGGTCGACCTTTCCGCGCTTATCCACCTGCTGGGCACGCGTGGCATCGATTCGGTGCTCGTCGAAGGCGGCGGCACGCTTCACGAAGCCATGTTCCGCACGGGTCTGGTCGACCGCACCATCGTGTACCTGGCGCCAAAGGTCTGCGGTGGGGCGACGGCGAAGTCGCCGGTGGCTGGTGTTGGCATCGAGAAGATGGCCGACGCGCTGGAACTCAGACACCCCATGGTCGAGCGCCTCGGCGACGACTTGAAGATCACCTACCTGCGCAAAGACCCTGTGTCTGAAAGGGGGTTGTGATGTTTACCGGCATTGTCGAGGAACTCGGAACGGTGCGTCGCGTGCTCCCCGGTGCGCGGGCAGGCAAGATTGTCATCGGTGCCCGAAAGGTGCTCGAGGATGTGCACATCGGCGATTCGATTGCTGTGAATGGCGTGTGCCTGACGGTGGTTTCCGCCAGTGCCGACGAGTTCACCGCCGACGTGATGCCCGAAACCCTGCGCAAATCGGGGCTGGGCGCGCTGAAAGCGGGCGACCCCGTGGACCTCGAGCGCGCGATGGCTGCGAATGGTCGCTTCGGCGGGCATATCGTGTCGGGCCATATCGATGGTGTGGGACGCATCGTCGAGACGCGGCCCGAGGAGAACGCGGTTATCGTCACGATTTCCGCGCCTCCCGAGATTCTGGCGCTCATCGTGGAGAAGGGCTCGATCGCCATCGATGGCATTTCCCTGACGGTGGCCTCGCTTTCGCGCACGACTTTCAGCGTGAGTCTCATTCCGCATACCGCCGCGCAGACCGTGCTGCTGAAGAAGCACGCCGGCGACGTGGTGAACCTGGAAAACGACATCGTGGGGAAATACGTCCAGAAGCTGCTGGCGGGTGCGACCGGCAACCAGCCTTCTGGCCTCACCTTGGAATACCTGCAAGCAAACGGCTTTTAGGATGAGCTGCGGCTCATCGGAAAACGATAGGAGAAACGAACATGAATACAGTCCAGGAGGCGATTCAGGAGCTTCAACTTGGACACCTGATTCTGGTGGTCGACGACCCGGACCGCGAGAATGAGGGCGACCTTATCTGCGCGGCCCAGTTCGCCACGCCGGCTAACGTGAACTTCATGGCCACGCATGCGAAGGGCCTCATCTGCATGCCCATGAGCGTCGAGCTGGCGCACAAGCTGAACTTCGTGCAGATGGTGAGCGAGAACACCGATAACCACGAGACGGCGTTCACCGTGTCCATCGACCACGTGGACACCACCACGGGCATTTCGGCGTACGAGCGTAGCCTCACCGCGCTCAAGGTCATCGAGGAAAGCGCGAAACCCGAAGACTTCCGTCGCCCGGGCCATATGTTCCCGCTTGTGGCGAAGCCGGGTGGCGTGCTTGAGCGCAACGGCCATACCGAAGCCACCGTTGACTTGCTGCGCCATGCCGGCATGAAACAGGCGGGCTTGTGCTGCGAGATCATGCGCGAGGACGGCACGATGATGCGCACGACCGAGCTCATGGCGAAGGCTGAGGAATGGGGCATCGCCTTCATCTCCATCAAGCAGCTGCAGGACTACTGCCGCGAGCACGACAACCACATGCAGGAGAAGGCCGTCGCGAAGCTGCCCACCGATTATGGCGACTTCATCATCCATGGTTTCGTGAACGACATCACGGGCGAGGAGCACGTGGCCCTGGTGAAGGGCGACATCGGCAACGGCCGCGACGTGCTGTGCCGCGTGCATTCCGAGTGCCTGACCGGCGACGTGTTCGGCAGCCGCCGCTGCGATTGCGGCGCGCAGCTCCACCGTGCGATGGAGGCAATCGAGGCCGAGGGACGCGGTGTCATCCTGTACATGCGCCAGGAGGGCCGCGGTATCGGACTCATGAACAAGCTGAAGGCCTACACGCTGCAGGAGCAGGGCCTCGACACGGTCGATGCCAACGTGGCGCTCGGGTTCGAGCCCGACCTACGCGAATACTGGAGCGGTGCGCAGATTCTGCGCAACCTGGGCTGCCGCACCATCCGCCTGCTTACCAACAACCCGGACAAGGTGTACGGCCTCACCGGCTTCAACCTGGAAATCGTGGAGCGCGTGCCCATTCAGATTGCCCCGCAGGAACATGATGCCCGCTACCTGAAAACGAAGGCGGAGCGCATGGGCCACATGCTGGATGAAGTGTTGGAATAAAGGACGAATACCGGATAACCCGTAACTCGACAAAGCGAAAGGAACCAATCATGGCAGTGAAGTATCTCGAGGGTAAAGTCGTCAGCAAGGACGTGAAGGTCGCCATCGTGGGCGCGCGTTTCAACGAGTTCATCACGAGCAAGCTCATCGGCGGCGCTATCGACGCGCTCGTGCGCCACGACGTGGCGGAAGATGACATCACGGTGGCATGGGTGCCCGGCGCGTTCGAAATCCCGCTCGTTGCCCAGAAGCTTGCCCAGACCGGCACGTACGACGCCATCATCTGCGTGGGCGCGGTCATCCGCGGCGCCACGAGCCACTACGACATCGTATGCAACGAGGTGGCGAAGGGCATCGCCCAGGTGTCGCTGAAGGAAGGCATCCCCGTGCTGAACGGCGTGCTTACCACCGACACCATCGAGCAGGCCATCGAGCGCGCGGGCACGAAGGCCGGCAACAAGGGCTTCGAGTGCGGTACCGGCGCTATCGAGATGGTGAACCTCATTCGCCAGATTTAGGCGCCCATAGGCACATGGCGTAGAGCATTTTCAACCCCCCTCGAAACGCGAACTGGGCTTTGCGAGAGGGGGGTTGCATTATGTACACTGGTGCCGCGCGTGAATCGGAAGATTTGGTAGGGGGTTGCTCTGTGGCAACGATTATTTTCGACTTCGATGGAACACTGCACGACAGCATGTTCATATACCGCGAGGCCCTGAATCGCGGGTATCAGTGGCTTGTCGAGCAAGGGCAGGCGCGCCCCCGCGTTCTCACCGAAGCGGACATGGAGGCTAACATTGGCCTGACCGCAGAAGAAGCGTGGACGCGCATGGCCCCCGAGATTCCCTGGAGCGTGTCCAAGCATGCTGCGGCGCGCGTGGGCGGCATCATGGACGAGCTTATCGACAACGGCACCGCCCGCCTGTTTCCCGGCGTGCCCGAGATGCTGCAGCAGGTGAAGGATGCCGGCCATACGCTCGTGTTCCTCAGCAATTGCCGCAATGCCTATCGCGATGCCGTGCGCCGTGCCTTCGGTTTCGACGCCTGGTTCGATGGCTACTACACGTCAGAACAGTTCGGCGGCATTCCGAAAGAGAAGATTTTCGAGGCGATTCGCGAAGATTTCGATGGCCCGTATCTGGTGGTGGGAGACCGCGATAAAGACCTTGCGGTTGCACTCGTGCATGGGCTTCCCTGCA